>DQCI01000287.1:9294-11210 GCA_003545125.1 Paracoccaceae bacterium | reverse complement strand
CCGCGCCGTGGATATGGAAGACCGGGTTCGCGAGCCGCTGTTTCGCATCCTGACCCGCATAGCCCGCAAGCTGCTGGTGATACTCGTCCACCGCCTTCGGGATCACGTCGAAATACAGCCGCTTCGCGGTCTTGGGCTTGAGATACATGAAATACGACAGCGAAGCGGGCGCGGCGTAGGTCAGCCACTCCTCCATCGACAAACCGTTGCCCTTCGACTTCGAGATTTTCTGGCCCTGCTCGTCGTTGAAAAGCTCGTAGGACAGCGTCTCGGGCGGCGTCTTGCCGAGCGCCCGGCAGATCTTGGTGCTGAGCGTGACCGAGTCGATCAGATCCTTGCCCGACATCTCGTAGTCGACCCCCAGCGCCGCCCAGCGCATGCCCCAGTCGGGCTTCCACTGAAGCTTGACGTGGCCGCCGGTCACCGGCACCTCGACCCGCTCGCCATCGGGTTCCTCGTAGGTAATGGTGCCTTTCTCGACATTGCGCTCGAGCGTCGGCACCTGCAGCACATGGCCGGTCTTCGGGCTGACCGGCAGGAACGGCGAATAGGTCGCGCGGCGCGCCTCGCCCAAGGTCGGCAGCATGATCTCCATGATCTTGTCGAACCGCGCCAGCGCCGTCAGCAGCATCTCGTCGAAGCGACCGGAGGTGTAATACTCGGTCGAGGAGGCAAACTCGTACTCGAACCCGAAGCTGTCGAGGAAGGCGTTGAGGCGCGCGTTGTTGTGCGCCCCGAAACTGTCATGCGTGCCGAACGGGTCACGCACCTTGGTGAGCGGCAGGTTCAGGTCTTCGGCCATCTGCGCCTGGTTCGGCACGTTGCCGGGCACCTTGCGCAGCCCGTCCATGTCGTCGGAAAAGCAGATCAGCCGGGTCGGGATGTCGGACAACACCTCGAAGGCGCGGCGCACCATCGTGGTGCGGGCGACCTCGCCGAAAGTGCCGATGTGCGGCAGGCCGGACGGGCCGTAGCCGGTCTCGAACAAAACATATCCTTTCTCCGGCGGCGCCTTCTGATAACGTTTGACCAGCCGGCGCGCTTCTTCAAAGGGCCAGGCTTTGGACGTCATCGCAAGGTCGCTGAATTCGGACATCTGTCTCTCTCTTCCCCGGGGCCCTGTGCCCACGCAAGCACTGCTTCCTATTGAAGCCTTTCACCCGGGTCAATATTCTGCAATGCAACACATGTTCCAAAGGAGGCCAAGGTGCCCGATCAACCCCACGCTCTTTCGCCGCAGGATTGTCTCGTTGCGGTGATGATCGCCGTTTCCGCCTCGGATGGCGATCTGCGCACCGTCGAATTGCTCCGCATCGAGTCGAGCGTCAACAACCTGCCGGTCTTTTCCACCTATGACATGGACCGGTTCAAGGACGTCTCCCGGGTGGTGTTCGACCTGTTCGCCGAAGAAGACGGGCTCGACGCGCTGTTCGGCCTTGTGCGCGAGAACCTGCCCGAACGGCTGTTTGAGACCGCCTATGCGCTGGCCTGTGACGTCGGCGCCTCGGACGGCGAACTGCACACCCAGGAGCTGCGCATCCTTGAAGAGATCCGCCACGAGCTCGAGATCGACCGGCTGCACGCCGCCGCCATCGAATGGGGCGCACGGGCGCGGCATCTGACGCTGGAAGGCTGAGGCGCCCCGCGCCGGCCCCGCCCGGGTTTGCCCGGGTTTGCCCCGGGGGCGGCGCGGCGTCACCGCCGGAAATCTGAGAATTTCTTCCAGGAACTGGGAACCGACCCGGGGTCAATCGGCGCCCGGCGACGGACACAGATCCGCGCCGGGCTTGAGCAGGAAAACGGCGGTCGCGACCTGCCAGAGCCCGAAGGCACCGGTGTTGATCCGCTGCAACAGCCCGATCCCGGGCCAACCGGTCGCGCCGACGATGTCGGAGGCGACACCGGACGCCAACATC
>DQCI01000287.1:9039-9212 GCA_003545125.1 Paracoccaceae bacterium | reverse complement strand
GCCAGGGCCGATACCGCAACCAGCGCCAGGTGCATCGCGCCGTCGACCGTGACCGGGCTGCCCATCGGGTCCATCGGGACGCGCGCAAATCCGAGGCCGACGACGCCGATTGCCACCGGCAACAAGGCGCTCGCCGCGAGACGCCGGTCGACCCGGCGCACCAGGGTGAAATA
>DQCI01000287.1:8631-8957 GCA_003545125.1 Paracoccaceae bacterium | reverse complement strand
GGCGCGCGCCGCCCACGACGATCACGCCGAGGTAGACGAGCGGCGCCGTGATCCCCTGCGCCACAGCCAGCCTGAGCGCGCGCGGCCTGTCTTTGCGGTCCCGGGGGAACATGGCGCGCCCCTATCCGCCCGGCCAGAGCACGATGAGCCCTGCAAGCCCCCAGACCGCGATCAGCGGCAACGCCACCCGATACTGGCCCTCTTTGGGCAGGGACCAGCCCGGCGCCCCTCGCGCCGCGCAAACGCCGGCGAGACAGACGATGGGCCAGTAGATGGTGATGCCGGGTCCGGCGCCGAGCACCAGTTCGGTCCAACCGGCGCCGATC
>DQCI01000287.1:5878-8596 GCA_003545125.1 Paracoccaceae bacterium | reverse complement strand
ACCCCCAGAAGAAGGCCCGGCCAACCGGGGTGATCCGGTCCGCCGGCTCCTGCGTGCCCATCCGCACGCCGGCCTCGTAGCGCACCGCCGAGACGCATTGAGCCACCACCAGGTAGATCACGAACAACCAACCCGGCCCTTGCAGGAGCCAGGACCCGAAATGCGCAGACATCGCGACGTCCTCCCGCGGTCGAGCCTGGCGCGAAGGCAGCGCCGCACCTTGACCTCGTCGCGGGATTGCGGGACATCTACCCCGACCCCGCCGCGTTTGCGGCCCAGCCACGGATCCTCCCATGCTCGACCAGTTCCCGATCACCAAGCGTTGGCCCGCGAAAGACCCGTCGGTCATTCAGCTCTATTCCCTGCCGACACCGAATGGCATCAAGGTTTCGGCCATGCTCGAGGAATGCGGGCTGGCCTACGAGGCCCATACGGTCAAGTTCTCGGACGCCGACCAGTTCACGCCCGAGTTTCTCTCGCTCAACCCCAACAACAAGATCCCCGCAATCATCGACCCCGACGGGCCCGGCGGCGCTCCGCTGCCGCTGTTCGAAACCGGCGCGATCCTGATCTACCTCGCGGAGAAGACCGGCAAGTTCCTCTCGGACGATCCCGCGACCCGCTATGAGACCCTGCAGTGGCTGATGTGGCAGATGGGCGGGCTCGGGCCGATGTTCGGTCAGTTCGGCTATTTCCACGCCTACGCCGGCAAGGAGATCGACGACAAGCGTCCCTGGACCCGCTACAAGGAGGAGGCCGAGCGCCTGCTCGACGTGCTCGACGACCGCCTCGAGGGCCGGGATTTCATCGTCGGCGACAGCTACTCGATCGCCGATATCGCGATCTGGCCCTGGGTGCGCGCGCTCGACACCGGCTACAAGGCGAAGGACGTGCTGGGCCTCGACGACCTCGCCAACGTGTCGCGTTGGTTCAAGACCTGCGCCGCCCGGCCCGCGAGCCAGATAGCGATCAACATACCGCCCCGGCCCTGAGACCGGGGCGGCAGCCGTCAAATGGCCCGGTCAACGCGCCGCGCCGCCCCCGGCACCCCGAGCGCAGCCGCCCAAACCGACCGTCTGGCCGTGACCCACCAACGTCAGTCCTGTTGGACCGTCGCGAGGTATTCGACCAGCGACAGCAGCCGGCCACGGGCGATGGTTTCGGCACCGTAGACGCCCGCCTGTTCGACCGCTTCTGCCTCGAACGTATCGCCCCAGACCGGCATTGTTCCGCCATGCCCGCGCAACCCGCTGCGACCGTCGACGATCAACATCGTTTCGAGGAACGGGAACACTCCGTCGTTATTCAGCGCCAGAACCGTAAGGTCCGGCACCGGTTCCTTGAAGAACGTGACCAGCGGGCCTTTCCCGTCCGCGCCTTCGCCGTGGCAGGCAGCGCAGTGGTTCATGTACTCGTATTGACCGGTCACGGACCCCTGCGCCATCGCTGCAGTCACCGTGCCGCCAAGAATAATCACAACCAGAGCAAAGAGCCGTTTCATCATCTCAGCCTCCCTTCATCTTGCGGTTACTATCCAATCACCAATCCGGACTCCGCGCCTTGATCCAGCACATGTTTCCTTGCGATTTCGGCGCCGGAAAACCGGACCGCTTGACCCTGGACCGGGCGCAGAGCAGCAGAAACGGGTAAGGATGGGGGGAGGCGACCGCGCTCAGGCGCTGTAGAGCGACGACCAGCGATGGATGAACTGGTGCTGGAGCCAGCGGGCGCGCCGTGCCCAGGGCCGGGCCCCGTCGGGCCGTTCCATATCGTCGCGCGCGATCGTGGCCCGGCGATCGGTGTCGCCCGAGAAGACCGCAAAGGCCAGGGCCGCGTCGCCCGGCCCGGTCACGTAGCCCGCGAGCGAGGAGACGAAGTTGAGCGAGCCGGTCTTGGCGTGGATCCGGTAGCCCGCGCCGGTCAGCTCCTCGCCCTTCATGTCGAGCGGCGCGATCTCCTTGAGCTGGCCGTGCAACGTGCTGCCCGGGCCGACCTTGACCAGCAGTTTGACCATGTCGGCCGCCGAAACCCGGCTGAGGTCCGACAGGCCCGAGTGATCGACGAACCGCGCCGTCGTCGTGCCGGTCTGGTCCCGCATCCAGTCGGTCATCGCCTGGGCCGAGGCTTCGAGGCTATCGGCGGCAGCCCCGCGCGCCGCGGTCGCGGTCAGCCCGATCACTTCAGCGGTGAGATTGGTGGAGTGCTTGAGCATCAGCCGCACGATGGTCTTGAGCGCGGCGCTTTCGTGGGAGACCAGCACCCGGCCGCCCTCGACCACCTGCTCGGTCACCTGCGGTGCGGGCAGGCGGATCCCGTAGGCCTGGGCGATCACCTGCGTCACCTCGCCAGCATAGAGGTCGGGCCGGCGCACCGGCAGCCAGCGCGAGCCACCGTTGCCCAGCGCCGCGGCGGCGACGGTCCATTCGTCCACCCCCTGCGCGGTCGAATAGGTGTAGGTCGGCATGTCGCGGTTGACGACAGCCATGCGCGACACGGTCACCGCCGGGCGCAGCGTCGCGGAGCGCGCATCCATGCTCACCTGCCAGCCCGCATCGGCGCGCTGCCACTGGAAATGCACCCGGTTGAAATTGAGGTTGGTGCCCGAGATCGCCGGGTTGTAGCCGACGTGATCGGGCTGGCGCGGGTCGATCGACCGGATATAGGGCAGCGCCCCGGCAAACACCCGGAACGCCCCGGTCACCCCGGTCACCCCCTTGG
>DQCI01000287.1:5326-5789 GCA_003545125.1 Paracoccaceae bacterium | reverse complement strand
CGGGCCGGTCGCGACGAACTCGGTGCGGTAGCGGAAATTCTCCCCGAGCGCGTCGATCGCATAAAGTGCGGTGATCGCCTTGGTGACGGAGGCTGGCGGCAGACTTAGGCCGGGATTGCGGGATTCGAGCACCTGGCCGGTGCGGGCATCGACGACGACGAAGCTCACCTTGCCGCCGAGACGGGCCTGGGCCACAAGTTCCTCGACCGCAGGCGCGCTGAACGTGACCGCAGTTCCGGGTCTCGGCATGGGCCGAATCGACCTCAGCGGGGCCTCGCCTACGGCGACCCCGGCAAAGGCTGAAACAGCGCCTCCCAAAAACAAGCGTCTCGAAATGCCCCCAAGCATGGCCGTAATTAACCAACGCACCCGAGTCGGAACAAGACTAGACTTGGAAACAATTCGCACCATTCTGGCAACGCGGCATTAGGGTGACAGCATTTTGGTTTGAAAAATGCAAGTC
>DQCI01000287.1:3913-5256 GCA_003545125.1 Paracoccaceae bacterium | reverse complement strand
CGGTGCCGTGCCAGCCTCCCGCCGCCCGGATCGCGGTGGAGGAATGCGCCACCATCGGCACGTTGATCAGGCACCAGCAAGGCGGCGTTGCCGTTGCGAGCCGCGCGGCCTGCTTGCCCGGCAGGCGTGCCGCGCGAAACCGCCGCGCCGCCGGCGAGGTCCGGGCCGCGCCGCGCTCACCGGGCCGCGCGATCACCCCCACCGGCAGCGCCCGCATGATCTCGTCCCAGCGTTCCCAGCGATGGAAATCGGCGAGGTTGTCGGCCCCCATCAGCCAGGTGAAGCGCACCTTCGGATAGAGCGCGAACAGCGCCGCGAGGGTCTCGGCGGTGTAGCGCGTGCCAAGCCGCGCCTCGAGGCCGGTGATCTCCACCCTGGGGTGCCGCATCACCGCGCGCGCGCGCGCCAGACGTGCCGCGAGCGGCGCCGGCCCGCGGGCTTTCAGCGGGTTGCCGGGGCTGACCAGCCACCACACCCGGTCGAGCCCGAACCGCTTCAGCGCCTCCCCGGTAATGTGCACATGTCCCTCGTGGGCCGGGTCGAACGACCCCCCCAGCAGCCCGACCGTCATGCCCGGCGCGGCAAATGGCATCTCGTAGCGCATCGCGCCGGTGTCGCCCGGCGCAGGCGCACTGTCAATCGCGGCTTGACCCGGGATATTTCCCTGACATAAGTCAGGCAAATTGACTGACCGAGGTCCGAGATCATGTCCCAGCCCGATATCGACCGCTTGCGCCGGTTTCACCGCATCGTCACCCGCGAGGCCGGCGCGCTCGACCAGAGCTTTCTCGGCCGTGGCCGTCCGCTGAATGCCGCGCGGGTGCTGCATTCGATTGGCCGCGACACTGGCGGCGTCGGCGAAATCCGCACGTCTCTCGGGCTCGACAGCGGTCTCATGAGCCGGCTGCTGCGCGGCCTCGAACAGGAGGGTCTGATCGAGACCATCGCCGCCCCCGGCGACGCCCGCCGGCGGCTGGCCCGGTTGACCCCGGCAGGCCGCGCCGAAGTCGACGCCTATGAGACCTTGTCGAACGACCGCGCCCGCAAACTGCTCGCGGCGCATCCGGACCCCGACGCGTTGCTGGCGGCGATGGACCTGGTCGCCGCCGCGCTCGGCCGGACCGCGGTGACGATAACCCAGACCGATCCCCGGTCCGAACCGGCCAAAGCCTGTCTCGCGCGGTACTACGGTGAGCTGTCCGACAAGTTAGAGACCGGCTTCGAGGTCCACCTCTCGCGCGACCCCGACGCCGCCGACATGATGCCGCCCCGCGGCGTGTTTCTGATCGCCCTGTCGGACGGCGTGCCGATCGGCTGTGCCGGGCTGAAGGGCCACGCCGGCG
>DQCI01000287.1:0-3857 GCA_003545125.1 Paracoccaceae bacterium | reverse complement strand
GGGCCACGCCGGCGCGGGCGCCGCCCCCTGGGGCGAGGTCAAACGCGTCTGGGTCGATCCCGCCGCCCGGGGCCTGCGTCTCGCCTCCCGGATGATGAACGAGATCGAAACCCAGGCCCGCACCCTCGGGTTCGGGACGCTGCGCCTCGACACCAACTCGGCCCTCCCCGAAGCGCTGGCGCTCTACCGCAAGCTGGGCTGGAGCGAGATCGCCCGGTTCAACGACGACCCCTACCCCGACGCCTTCTTCGAAAAGCCCCTGTGACCGCCGCCGATCCCGAAAGTCCCAACCGCGCGGAAACCCGGGGGCCGGACACGCCGACCCCGCACCCTACCGACAACGGCGCCAGGCCCGCGGCGCAAGAAACCCCTAGGAGTCCGAGGACTTGGCCCAGAGGTTGATCGCCTCCTCGTTCGCATAGGTGTCGATCTCTTTAAGCTCCGCCTTGGAGAATTCGAGGTTGCCCACCGCGCCGGCGCAATCGACCACCTGTTCGGGCTTCGACGCGCCGATCAGCGCCGTGGTGATCCCCCCGCCCCGGAGCACCCAGGCAATCGCCATCTGCGCCAGCGTCTGCCCGCGCCGCTCGGCAATTGCGTTGAGCGCGCGCAGGTTCTCCACCGCCCGCGCGCTCAGCATGTGTGGATCGAGCGACTTGCCCTGCGTGGCCCGGCTGCCCTCGGGAATACCGCCGAGGTACTTCTTGGTCAGCATCCCCTGCGCGAGCGGCGTGAAGGCAATCGAGCCCACCCCCAGCCCGGCCAGCGTCTCCTTCAGCCCGTCGCGCTCAACCCAACGGTTCAGCATGTTGTAGCTTGGCTGATGGATGAGCAAGGGCGTCCCGAGCTCGGTGAGGATGTCCACCGCCTCGCGGGTCCGCTCGCTGTTGTAGGACGAGATCCCGATATAGAGCGCACGCCCCGACCGCACGATCTGGTCGAGCGCGCCCATGGTCTCTTCGAGCGGCGTGTCGGGGTCGAACCGATGGCTGTAGAAAATGTCGACATAGTCGAGCCCCATCCGTTTCAGCGATTGGTCGCAGGACGCGATCAGGTATTTGCGCGACCCCATCTCGCCGTAAGGCCCGGGCCACATGTCATAGCCCGCCTTCGACGAGATGATCAGCTCATCGCGCAGCCCGGCGAAATCCGTCCGCAGGATCTCGCCGAACGCCTCCTCGGCACTGCCCGGGGGCGGCCCGTAATTGTTGGCGAGGTCGAAATGGGTGATCCCGTGGTCGAACGCCGTCCGGCAGATCGCCCGCTTGAGCGCATGCGGCGTGTCGCCGCCGAAATTGTGCCAAAGCCCGAGCGACACCGCCGGCAGCTGCAACCCCGACGCACCGCAGCGGCGATAGACCATGCGGTCGTAACGGTCCTCGGCGGGGCTGTAGCGCGCGGTTAGATCGGTGGCGGAATGGGTCTGGGTCATGTGAGTCCTCCTTGGTCTCCAAACCAGCACTTGGAGTCCCTGCCCCTTGTCCGGCGATCCCGGGGCGAAGTCAAACCGGCAGGCACAGCACCGCGACCCAACAGAACCCCGACGGCCACTTTGGACCCGACCTTGACGCAGGCCCCGTCCCCAATACAATGGGCCTTCCAGAAACGGGTCCCAAGACGCCGGAGCAATTCGGCCGGGCGGGGTTTCCCCGCCCTCGCATCCGTCAGACTGGACATTCGGCGCATGACCGCCGCTGGGCTTCACCCAGGACCGGTCATGCAGGACACGACAAGTTGGGGCCCGTTTCTGTGTGATGTCCGTTTCTGAATAATGTCTGGGCGGTCGGTTTCGGATCGGGTGTTCGGCCCGCTGGCCGCCAGCCTGGTCCGGCAGGCGTGGACGGCGCTGACCCTGCGCCAGCATCTGCAGGCCCGACTGCCCCAAGCTCTGAGCGCCGAGGCTCCGGGGCTGGCCCGCGATCTGAAGGCCGCGTTCCCCGGCACCGCCGCCCCCGACCGCAAACGCGTCGCGCTGTGGCTGTCGATGTGCCCCCTGGCAGGCGACCTCGTCACCATCGCCCGCGCGTCAGGTGCGCCGATCCCGCCACCGCTGGACCCGGATCGTTTTCAACCGCCCCCCGCTTTCGCCGGGCTGGACCTGCCGCCGCTTGGCACCCTGGCCGATCTGGCCGACTGGCTGGCGCTGACCCTGCCGCAGCTTTCCCGGTTCAGCGATCTGCACGGCATCTCGGCGGCCCAGGACAATCCTTTCGCCCCGCATTACCACCATCACCTGCTGGAAAAACGCGACGGCACCCAGCGACTGCTCGAAGAGCCGAAACCGGTTCTGAAACATCTCCAGCGGCGCGTGTTGCGGCAGATCCTGGCGCGGATCCCGCCGCATCCGGCGGCCTTCGGGTTCTGCGCCGGGCGCAGCTGCCTCCAGGCCGCCCAGCGCCATGCCGGCGAGGCGCTTGTGGTGTGCTTCGACCTGAAGGCGTTCTTCCCGTCGATCGGCTGGCATCGGGTCTACGGGCTGTTTCGCGCCTTCGGCTACCCTCCGGCAGTCGCACGGCACCTCGCCGGGCTCTGCACCGCGATCACCCCGCCCCGGGTTCTGGCCGCCCCCCGCCTCGCGGCCCGCGACCTGCTGACCAACCGACATCTCCCCCAAGGCGCCCCGACCTCGCCCGCGCTGGCCAACCTGACCGCCTACGCGCTGGATGCCCGTCTGGCCGGGCTGGCCCGCAGCCTCGGGCTGACATACACCCGCTACGCCGACGATCTCACCTTTTCGGGCGATACCCGGCCCGCCGCCGCCCTGCACCGCGCCGTTGCCGACATCGTGCGCGACTGCGGCTTCACCCTCAACCGAGACAAGACCCGGGTCCAGCCGCGCCACCGGCGTCAGGTGGTCACCGGGGTGGTCGTGAACCGGCATCTGAACCTGCCGCGCGCCGACTACGACCGCCTAAAAGCCGTCATTCATCATCTGCGAAATCCCGACGACCCCCGCCGCGCCGACCGGGTCTTTCTCGACCGTCTCGCGGGCCGGATCGCCTGGCTGGAGCAAATCAACCCGGCCAAAGGGGCCAAACTGCGCGACCGCCTCGCCGCCGCCCTCGCCACCACCCGTGCCACCAGACACCACGGGTGATTGCCCTTGCCCCGCGCCATGGCTATCTAAGCGCAAACCCGGTTTCCCGAAGGACGCACAGCATGGCCGCTTACCAATACGTTTACCACATGGACGGGGTCTCCAAGACCTACCCGGGCGGCAAGAAGGTGTTCGAAAATATCCACCTCAGCTTCCTGCCCGGCGTCAAGATCGGCGTCGTCGGCGTCAACGGCGCCGGTAAATCCACTCTGCTCAAGGTCATGGCCGGCTGGGACAAGGATTTCACCGGCGAGGCCTGGGCCGCCGAAGGCGCCAAGGTCGGCTACCTGCCGCAGGAGCCCGAGCTCGACGAAAGCCTCAGCGTGCGCGACAACGTCATGCTTGGGGTCAAGGCGAAGAAGGACATCCTCGACCGCTACAACGAGCTGGCGATGAACTACTCGGATGAGACCGCCGACGAGATGGCGACGCTGCAAGACACGATCGACGCCCAGAACCTGTGGGATCTCGACGCCCAGGTCGACGTCTCGATGGAGGCGCTGCGCTGCCCGCCCGACGACGCCAACGTCGCCGATCTCTCGGGCGGCGAAAAGCGCCGGGTCGCGCTCTGCGCGCTGCTCTTAGAAAACCCCGACATGCTGCTGCTCGACGAACCCACCAACCACCTCGATGCCGAGACCATCGCCTGGCTGCAGCAGCACCTGATCGACTACAAGGGCACGATCCTGATCGTCACCCACGACCGCTACTTCCTCGACGACATCACCGGCTGGATCCTCGAGCTCGACCGAGGCCGCGG
>DQCI01000133.1:9718-9947 GCA_003545125.1 Paracoccaceae bacterium | reverse complement strand
GACTGCCCAGAATCCCGTGTTGCGGTACAGGAACAGAGGAATTGTTCCGGCATAATCTCCCGTGATCTGGTCTCGACCGCTTCGGGATTGTACGGCAACGTAGATGCCGTCCAGATCGTGCGGAAGTTCTCCGCGCTTCTGAGTGAATTCTCCAGCCAGTCGGTGGTTCACATAAATATCCACACCGTCAAAGAAATAACCTGAAAAATGATCCCGACTCGGCAGGTCA
>DQCI01000133.1:7241-9580 GCA_003545125.1 Paracoccaceae bacterium | reverse complement strand
GGTGCGGCGGTTTCCTGGAATATCGGGATCTAGCGTTGCTGACTATTTCCAGGACGCCGCACGCGGCACTGTCTGGCTTGGCCGGCCTGGTTTTGGCCCGCAAACGCTGGCCTACTCGGTGGCCTACTCGGTGGCCTCCGTCTCCGGCGTCTCGGGTAATGTGCAATTCAGAACCCAGACGTCGAAACGGGCGTGGTCGAGCGCGTTCAGCCCCGGCGACGAGGCGATCATCCAGCCGCGAAAAACCGGCTCCGCCTGCCCCTCCTCGACGATCTCCAGCCACGCGTAGGCATCGCCCGAGGGGTTGTCGACCGGATAGCGGCATTCGCCGAGCGTGATCTCGAGCCAGCCGAGGCCCACTGTCTCGCCGCTCGCCAGCCGCAGCTCTTCGACCGTGCCCGCGAGCTTGTCGAGCCCCTTTAGAACGGCGCCGTTGCCTTGGGTGACCGCATCTTCCGCGACCGTGGTGACGTCCTGGCCGACCGCAGAGCCCGGCGGCAGCAGCTCGAGCACCGGGGGACCGTCTTCGCTCACAGCGCCCCAGGGTTCGACCGCGTCTGGGTCTATGGGGTCAAGTTGGATCGGGTTCCAGCCGGCGCCGGGATCGGGTGGAAGCGGCTCGAAACCGGTGACCGGATCGGTGGGGATCAGGCCCGTCCCATCACCTTCGAGCCCATCGCCTTCGACCCCTGAGCCGGGAGCGGGCTCCAGCGGCACAACAATGATCTGTGCCGCCGATGGTCCCGCCAGACCGGCGGCGCAGGCAGCGGCGCATAGGGTGGGAAAACGCAAGGTCGTGGGCATCGTCAGCACTTCAGGCCGGCGGCTCAGGGCTGCCAGGCCTCGTAGTCGGCGCGTTCGACGGGATTCGCCCGGCGCATCGAGCCGGCCGGCAGATAGGCGTCGTCGGTACCGGAGAGATTGTCGAGATGCGGCTTCTCCCAGGCTTTGTGGGGCAGCGGATCGTCCTGTGGTGTGTCCTTGAAGGTGCGGTGCAGCCAGCCATGCCATTCGGCCGGGACTTTCGAGGCCACCGGCTCGTCGGCGTAGAGCACCCAGCGCTTGGTGTCGTCCGCGTTGCGGTAGTAGCGGTTGCCCTGGTCGTCCTCGCCCACTTTCTGCCCACGAAACCGGGTGAACAACCGGGTGCCGAGCGTCTCGGCATGGTACCAGGTGATGAGCGACAGGATGAAGCGCATGGTAGTCTCCCCGGGGGTAGTTCCCTCCCCATATGGCGCAAGCGGAGACCAAGGTCCAGTGGCAAACCGGCCCCTGCGCGCCTTGGCGGGCCCCCGCCGGGCGGGCGCGAAATCGGCGGGAAGATTCCCTGGGCCCGCCCGGTTTCCGCCCGATTGGCCGGCAATTTACCTTGTGACCGCGGGGGCGGAAACGAGGACGACCCATGAGGGACCTTTTCAATTTCGGCGGCGCCGTGTTGTTCGCGCTGCTCTTTGCCGCCTCGCAACTTGGCGATCTCTATGCACCGCAAGGGGCGAAATTCACCCAGGCGTCGCTGCTGTCGGTCGCGCCCAGCTTGACCGACTACGTCGAAGCGCTCGGCGATGGCACGATACTCGACGCGGCGCGCGTGCGGTTCGAGACTTTCCGCGCGGAGCTGACCAGCGCCGCATCCGGCTGATCCGAACGCGGTCCGGTCAGGCGTCGGGCACCCGCGCGGTGACCTCGATCTCGATCTTCATTTCCGGGTTCATCAACCCCGCGACCATCATCGTCGCGGCTGGCCGCGCCGCCCCGAAGGCGTCGGACAGGACCGGCCAGCAGGGCTCGAAATCGGCCGGATCGGGCAGGATATAGCGCACACGGGTCACATCATCGAACGATGCACCTGCTTCTTTGAGTGCTTTCTCTATGGTTTTCAATGTGTTCTGACATTGACTGACCACGTCTTCGGGCATTGTCATGGTCGCGTAGTTGTAGCCGGTGGTGCCGGCCACGAAGATCCATCCATCTTCGACCACGGCGCGGGAATAGCCGATCTGGGCCTCGAAGGGGGTGCCGGAAGAGATGTACCTGCGGGGCATGGACGGGACCTTTCTACTTGGCGCGAGGGAAGCGGTTTCCAAACCGCTTGGCAAGGGGTTTCGAAACCCCTTGGGCCCCGCCGCACGGTCACCTTCCCCGACCAGCGCCGCGACCCTGTCTGCGCGGGCTTGGATTGACATCGCCTTGGCGTTTCTCCTGACCACCCACCCGCGCGGGTGGGATTGCGGCCATAGCGGCCTGTGTCAAGACGGCCAATTCGCAGCCCGATCCCCCGGAAGCGGCCGCGGATCGTCCCTGCCGGGATCGGTGAGCCCTTTGCCGGCTATCCGGCTGCC
>DQCI01000133.1:2727-7168 GCA_003545125.1 Paracoccaceae bacterium | reverse complement strand
ACCTCGTCGACATTCTCGAGCGAGGGCAGTTCGAACATGGTGTCGAGCAGGATGTTTTCCATGATCGAGCGCAGGCCGCGCGCGCCGGTCTTGCGCGCGATGGCGCGCTTGGCGATGGCCTTCAGCGCGTCGTCGGTGAAGGTGAGCTGGGCGCTCTCGATATCGAACAGGCGCTGGTATTGCTTGACCAGCGCGTTCTTGGGCTCGGTGAGAATGGTCACCAGCGCCTCTTCGTCGAGATCGGTCAGCGTGGCGATCACCGGCAGGCGGCCGACGAATTCGGGGATCAGGCCGAATTTCAGCAGGTCTTCCGGCTCAAGCTCCTGAAACACTTCGCCGACGCCGCGGTTTTCGTCGTCTTTCACGTCCGCACCGAAGCCGATGGCCGAGCCCTTGCCGCGTTGGGCGATGATCTTGTCGAGGCCGGCGAAGGCGCCGCCGCAGATGAACAGGATGTTGGTGGTGTCCACCTGCAGGAATTCCTGCTGCGGATGCTTGCGCCCGCCCTGCGGCGGGACCGAGGCCACCGTGCCTTCCATGATCTTCAGGAGCGCCTGCTGCACCCCTTCGCCGCTTACGTCGCGGGTGATCGAGGGGTTGTCGGACTTGCGGGTGATCTTGTCGACCTCGTCGATATAGACGATGCCGCGCTGGGCGCGTTCGACATTGTATTCACTCGCCTGCAAGAGTTTGAGAATGATGTTCTCCACGTCCTCCCCGACATAGCCCGCTTCGGTCAGCGTGGTGGCGTCGGCCATCGTGAAGGGCACGTCGAGGATGCGCGCGAGCGTTTGGGCGAGAAGGGTCTTGCCGGTGCCCGTCGGGCCGATCAGCATGATGTTCGACTTCGACAACTCGATGTCGTCGGCGGACGACGCCGCGTGGTTGAGGCGCTTGTAGTGGTTGTGCACGGCAACCGAGAGCACCCGCTTGGCCTGGGCCTGGCCGATCACGTAGTCGTCGAGCACGTCGCAGATTTCCTGCGGCGTAGGCACGCCGTCGGTGGATTTGAGGCCGGATCCCTTGGTTTCCTCGCGGATGATGTCCATGCAGAGCTCGACGCATTCATCGCAGATGAACACCGTCGGGCCCGCGATCAGCTTGCGCACCTCGTGCTGGCTCTTGCCGCAGAACGAGCAATAGAGGGTGTTTTTGCTGTCTCCACCGGAGGAAGTGTTGGCCATATTGTCAGTTTCCCTGGGGTGCGGAAATCCGCCACCCCGTTCCGTTACACGCCCAAAAGGGCCTTCGATGCCCCCACCGGCCCAAGACTAGGGCAGGCGGAATTCAGGCACAACCCGGTTTGCCCGGGCCCCGTGGCGCACATGCCACAGCCCGGGCGCCCGGATCACTCCTCGCCGTCCGGCTTCGGCCGGGTTTCGAGGATCTCGTCGATATGGCCCCATTCCTTGGCCTCTTCGGGCGACATGAAGTTGTCGCGCTCGATGTCTTTTTCGACCTGCTCGGCGCTGCGGCCGGTGTGTTTGACGTAGATCTCGATCAGCTTGTCCTTGACCTTCTGGGTCTCGGCCGCGTGGATCATGATGTCGGTCGCCTGGCCCTGGAAGCCGCCCGACGGCTGGTGGACCATGATGCGCGAGCTGGGCAGCGAGAACCGCATGCCGGTTTCGCCGCCGACCGAGAGAATGGAGCCCATCGAGGCGGCCTGGCCGATCACCAGGGTCGATACCTTGGGCCGGATGTACTGCATCGTGTCGTAGATCGACAGGCCGGAGGTCACCACGCCGCCGGGGCTATTGATGTACATCGCGATCTCTTTGGAGGGGTTCTCGGCTTCGAGGAACAAAAGCTGCGCGCAGATCAGCGTCGACATCCCGTCATGAACCGGGCCGTTGACGAAGATGATCCGCTCCTTGAGCAGGCGCGAGAAGATGTCGTAGGCGCGCTCGCCCCGGCTGGTCTGTTCGACCACCATGGGCACGAGGGTGTTGTTCAGTATCTCGAGAGGGTCGTGCATGTCGCCTGCCTTCACTATTTTGGGGCCGGGGTGTTTTCCCGGTTCTAGCGAATCCTAATGTTGCGCACCGGGGGCTTCAAGGCCCGGACTTCGCAAATGATTGTCACCTCCCCATACACCAATGACGGTTACCGGGCGGCTAACACGCCACGGGGTGCGGGCCGACAGGCGCCCCCTGCCCCCAAAAAACGGCGCGCTCCAGGCTATTCGAGCGTCGTCCGGTCGATCACCAGCACGCCTTCGGCGACCCGGTCGGAGGGATGGGTGATGACGGTACCGCCGGCGGAAAGGCCATCCAGCACCTCGGCCATTTCGGTGTTGCGCCGGCCGATCTCGACCGTTGCGAGCGCCGCCACGCCGTCGTTGACGGAAAACACCGCCCAGTCGCCGTCGTCGCGGAACAGCGCGCTGATCGGGACGCGCAACACGTCCTCGCCCGACCATTCGACCACCCTGAGATAGACCCGGTAGTTGTGGCCCAGCGCCGGGCGTTGGCTCTCGGGCGTGGTGAAATCGAGCAGCACCTTGACCCTTTGCTCCTCGATACCGAGCGCCGAGATCTTGGTGAATGCGGCCGGCTCGATCTCGCGCACCTCGGCCTCCAGCGCGGCCTCGCCGCCCCAGCGCTCGACATAGGCGCGCGCGCCGGGCGCGATGCGCACCGCGTCGGTGGAGAGCAGATCGACGGTGATTTCGAGGTCGTTGCGCGGCCCGATGGTGAGCAATGGCGCGCCCGCCATGACCGGCCGCGCGCTCACGTTCTCGACCGAGAGCACCTGGCCAGAGACCGGGGCGGTAAGCGAGATGCAGCAATCGGCCGTATCCCGGGGCAAGTGTTCGCGCCCGTCGGGCTCGATCAGCACCGCCTTGGCCGCGCTGACCTCGCTGATGCGCATCTTGCGGGTGGCGAGGGTCGAATCGAACTGGGCGGCGGCCACATCGAGCCCGACTTCTGCCTGTTCGAGCTGCGCGTCGGAGGCGGCGTTGCGGTCGTGCAGAGCGAGCACCCGGTCGAAGCTGCGCTGGGCGTTGTTGAGGTCGGCTTCGGCGGCGCGCACGTTGGCTTCGGCGAGGGCCTTTGCAGCCTCGGCCTGGGCCACTGTCGCATTGGCCTGGGCGCGGGCGCGTTCGTCGAGAAAAGCGGGCTCGCCCGGCTCGATCCGGGCGACCACGGTCTCGTCCGCCACCACCCGGTCGCCGATCGCAACCGGCGCGCGCAGCACCCGGCCAGTGACCGGGGAGGAGACGTCGAAGACGTCCTTGATCCGGGTCATTCCGTCGGCGTTGACGGTCACTTCGAGGGGACCGGTGCCCAGCACATGGATGTCCACCGGGATCTGTTCGGGCTTGGCCATTTCGTAGCCGAGCGCACCGAGGCCCGCGAGCGCAACCGCGCCGAATACGATGTTCCTGAAGCGGATTGCCATGCGCTTATTCCCTTGTTTTCATGACCGCGACGAGGTCCATCCTGTCGATCCTGCGGCGCACGATCAGCGCCGAGGCGAGGGACGCGCTGGCCACGACCAGCGCCGCGCGGAGATATGTCTTCTGGGTGATGATCAGCGGGATCGAGTAGAGATCGCTGTCGAATCTCGAAACCATGCCGGCGGCCATCAGGTAGCCGAGCCACATGCCGAGCGGGATCGCCACCGCGGTGAGAATGAACAATTCGCCGAGCAGGATGTAGCTCACCTCGCCCCGGGTGAAGCCGAGGATGCGCAAGCTCGCGAGCTCGCGGGCGCGTTCCGACAACAGGATGCGGGCCGAGTTGTAGACCACGCCGACGGCGATGAGCGAGGCGACCACGGTGAAGATCGAGACCGAGATCCAGGCGCTTTCGGCCATGGTCTCGTCGAAGCTCTTGCGCACCTGGCTCATCAGCGTGATGCCGGACAGGCCCGGCGCGTCCTTCACCGCCTGATAGAGCTCGTCTTCCATCGCCTCGTCGATCATCAGGTTGGCGAGCGTGACCTGGGGCACCTGGCCGAGCATCGCTGCGAGCTTGTCCTGGTCCATGTAGGCGCCAAGGCCGAAAAAGGTCTGCACCGTACCGGTGAGCACGACCTCATGCCGGTAGTCCTCGCGTTGCAGGAACTCGACCTCGATCACGTCGCCCACCCGCGCGTCGAGGTGGCCCGCGAGCCGGGCTTCGAGCACGATCCCGTCTTCGGGCGCGATCTCGGTGCCGCTGGCGCTGTCGAAGACCCGGGCCAGCGTGTTGCCCTCGCGCCGCCCTTCGATGGCGATGGTGCGGGTCCGCGAGTTGTGAAAGAGCCGGGCGGGCGCGGCGAAGGCGCCCTCGACGGCCATCACGCCCGGCAGGTTGGCGACGTCTTCCAGCACCGTCTCGGGCCGGTTGATCGGGAAGGTCACGATCGCATCCTGGCGGTTGACCTGGACGAAGGCCACGTCGAGGAGCTCGTCGAACGAGTCCATCATGAACAAACCGGCGATGATCATGGC
>DQCI01000133.1:0-2615 GCA_003545125.1 Paracoccaceae bacterium | reverse complement strand
TTGCGGAAGTTGGTGGGGGCCGGCGGCGACATCGCCACGGCGGGGCTGAGCCCGACCACCCGGCGCACCGCGAGCGCCGCACCCAGCATCGACGCGCCGATGCCCATCGCCCCCGAGGTCGCGTAGACCGTCGGGTATTGCACGAACACCAGGTAGGGGAACTTGAAGAACTGGCCGTAGAGTGTGGCCATGCCGATCGAGGCCCAGTAGCCGGTGATCCAGCCGAGCACCACGCCGACCAAGCCGATCCCCATCGCGAGCTTGAGGTAGTGCCAGGAGATTTCGGCGGTTGAATAGCCCAGCGCCTTCAACAGCCCGATCTGCTCGCGTTCGAGCGTGATCAGCCGGCCCAGCACCATATTGACGAGAAAAGCGGTGATGACGAGGAAGATCGGCGGCAACACCCGGACCATCACGTCGAGCTGCTCCAACTCGCCGTCGAGGAAAGCATTGGAGGTCTGCTGCTCGCGGTCGTAGGGGCCGGTGCCGCCATAGGGTTTGAGCAGGGTTTCGAGGTCGTCCTTGACCTCTTCTATATCGGTGCCGCGGGTGATGCCGAGGGTCACCGAGTTGAATGCGCCCGAGAGGTTGAAGGCGGCCCCGAGCACGTCTTCGCCCATCCACAGGGTGCCGAAACGCTCGTCGTCGGGCATGAAGCTGTCGGCACTGATGGTGTAGATGAACTCCGGAGAGAGCACGACCCCGGTGATGGTGACGGCGCGTTTCTGGCCGTTGAGGGTGACCTCGAACCCGTCGCCGGGGTGGAAATCATGTGCCAGCGCAAAGGCTTCGCCCACCACCACCTCGTCGGCGCGGCCAAACTCCGGCAACCGGCCTTCGCGGATGATGAGCGTGTTCATCTCAGGCGCACCCGAGGCCGGGATCGAGATGATCTGGCCCATCGCCGGGCTGTTGAGCCCGTCGACGTCGAGGATGGCATATTCGCTGATCCTCGCCTCGACGCGGGAGACGCCCTCGATGGCCGCGATCTCGGGCACCAATGTCATCGGCGCGCGGGCGGCGGACGACCAGACATCGGCGAAGCGGGCACGTTCGTAATAGGTGTCGATGGTCTCATTGAGCGAGCGCGAGGCGCCGGCAGCCATCACCGTCACCATCACGCCGGAGGCGAGCACCATGGCGATGGCGAGCGTCTGCGCCCAGAGGCGGCGGATGTCGCGCAGGAGTTTTTTGTCGAGGGCACGCATGGCTACCACACGATGTCGCGCGGTTCGACCCGCGTGTCGTTGATGGTCACGCTGGCGATATTGCCGTCGGCGAAATTGATCACCCGGTGTGCCATCTTCTGGATGCCGGCGTTGTGGGTGATGATGATGGTGGTGGTGCCGAGGTCTTCGTTGATCCGCTCAAGCGCTTCGAGCACCTGGACGCCGGTGTTGCTGTCGAGCGCACCGGTGGGCTCGTCGCAGAGCAACACCTCGGGGCGTTTGGCGATGGCGCGCGCGATGGCCACCCGCTGCTGCTCGCCGCCCGACATCTCGGCCGGGAAGTGGTCCATCCGGTGGCCGAGGCCGACACGGTCGAGCGCCTCCTCGGGCGACATCGGATCTTTCGCCACCTCGGTCACCAGGGCGACGTTTTCGCGGGCGGTAAGCGAAGGTACCAGGTTGTAGAACTGGAACACAAAGCCGACGTGGTCGCGCCGGAAGCGGGTGAGTCCGCGCTCGCGCATCGCCGTCAGTTCCTTGTCGCGGAACCATGCCTTGCCGTCGGTGGCGCGGTCGAGCCCGCCGAGAATGTTGAGCAGTGTCGACTTGCCGGAGCCAGAGGCCCCGAGCAGCACGGCGAATTCGCTGACGAAGAGCTCGATCTCGACGCCGCGCAGCGCCCACACTTCGACCTCACCGGTCCGGTAGACCTTGGTGATCCCTTCGGTATGAAAAATGCGCGCGGCCATGCGGTTCCCTCTTTCGGGTTTCGCATATTAGTGGAGCGATGACATTGATTTGGTTCAATGCCGGGAAGGTTCGATGTGAAGTATCGCCGCAACCCGGGCCCGGCGGGCTCGAAAACGACGGCGCCCGCGGTCCAAGAACCGCGGGCGCGAGCCTTTCGAAAGGACCCGCGCTCAGCGCGTGCGCAGCGATTTGCCCTCGTGGAACACCTGGACCTTGTCCGAGTCGGCCGTGAGCTTCACCGTCGCCCCGCGCAGCTCGCTCTGGATGCCCGGGAGCTTCGCGATCAGCCCCTCCTGGCCTGCCTGCGCCTTGAAGTAGAGCAAGGTCACCTCGCCCAGCGCTTCGAGATAGTCGACGGTGCCCTCGTAGAACACATGCTCGCCCGCCTCGGCGATGCGGAAATCCTCGGGCCGGACGCCGACATTGACCTTCCAGCCTTTCTCGGCGGTCTGGGTTTCGACCGCGGCAACCGCGTCGTGCCCATGGTGAAGGTTGATCGTTGTCTCTTTGCCGGTGCCGGTGATCTCGCCGGGCAGCAGGTTCATCGCCGGCGAGCCGATGAACTGGGCGACAAACTCGTTGTCGGGCCGCTCGTAGAGGTCGAGCGGGCTGCCCATCTGGGCGATGCCCTTGTCTGCCAACACCACGATCTTGTCGGCGAGCGTCATCGCTTCGACCTGGTCGTGGGTGACGTAG
>DQCI01000076.1 GCA_003545125.1 Paracoccaceae bacterium | reverse complement strand
CGAGCCTTCCATCTGGATCTATGAAGAAACGTCCGGCCAGGTCGCGCGCACGACGGTCCGTCTGGGTCTCCCGATCGACGACGAGATCGTCGTTCTGGAAGGCCTTGAGGGCAACGAATTGGTCATTTCCGGCGGCTGGTGGCGGCTCAGGGACAATCAGACCGTGACGGTTTCGGGGCATTGATCCCCGTTCTTTCGGCAGGACAAGAATAAATCCATGGCACTCAGCATCTCACGCGCGAGCATCAAGCGTCCTGTGGCGGTTTGGCTCACCATCATCTTCTGCCTCCTTGGCGGCTATTGGGGGCTGAATACCGTCGGTCGACTTGAAGACCCGAGCTTCACCCTGAAAACGGCGCTCATCTTCGTGCCTTATCCCGGTGCCACGGCCACGGAGGTTGAAGAGGAGGTCGCCGACGTCGTCGAGAACGCGCTGCAACAGATGAAGCAGCTCGACAGAGTGGAATCAAAGTCCATGCCGGGCATGGCGCAGATCACTGTCGATATCGAGATGACCTATGGTCCGGACGAGATCCCGCAGATCTGGGACGAGATGCGCCGCCGCATCAGCGACGTGGAGGGAGAACTTCCTGCGGGCGCGCGCGCGCCTATCATCAACGACGATTTCGGCGACGTCTATGGCATGTTCTATGCGGTGACGACCAAAGGCCTGAGCCCATCGGAACAGCGCGATCTGGCCAAGACATTGCGGCTCGGGCTGGTCACTGTCGATGGCGTCGCCAAGGTCGAGGTTCTGGGTCTGACGGAAGAGCAGATTACGATTGCGATCCCGTCCGCGCGCCTCACGGAGCTGAGTCTTCCGCCGACCCAGATCCTGGGCATTATCGCCAATGAAAACCAAGTGTTTTCCAACGGCGAGGTCAGCGAAGGCCCTGCCCGTATCAGCCTGTCGGTTCCGCCAGGCTATGTAAGCCCCGAGGGTATCGGAGAGCTACGGATCGGTGCGGCCGGTGAGGTCGGGCAAGTGGCAATCTATGACATCGCCCGCGTGGTCCGCGAGGAGGCCGAACAGCCCAGCCAGGTGGTCCGGCAAAGCGGGAACCCTGCCTTCACCCTCGGCGTTTCGGCGCTGACCGACCGAAACGTCGTCGAGGTCGGTGCGGCGGTCTCGGACCAGATGGAACGGCTCAAGGCCGAGCTGCCGGAAGGTGTCGAAATCATCCCGATCTACGAGCAACACGTCGTCGTGGACGAGGCCGTTTCGAGCTTTCTCGTCGGCCTCGGACAGTCGGTCGCCATTGTGGTCGGTGCCCTGATGCTGACCATGGGCTGGCGCGCAGGCCTCGTGGTGGGCGCGACCCTTGGGTTCACCGTGTTCTCGACGCTGTTTTTCATGTCGGTCTTCGGCATCGCGATGGAACGGATCAGCCTTGGCGCCCTGATCATCGCCATGGGGATGCTTGTCGATAACGCCATCGTCATCACCGAGGGGATGGTGATCGGCATGGCGCGCGGAAAGACCGCGGAAGACGCCGCGGCCGAGACCGAAAGCGCCACGTCGATCCCGCTGCTCGGCGCGACCGTTATCGGTATTATGGCGTTTTCCGGAATCGGGTTGTCGCCTGACGCGACCGGCGAGTTCCTGTTCTCGCTCTTCGCGGTCATCGGGATCTCGCTGCTGATGAGTTGGGCGCTCGCCGTCACCGTCACGCCCTATCTCGGCAAACTCCTGCTTCGGGCCCCCAAAGAGGCCTCGGAGGATCCCTACAAGGGCGCATTCTACGGGCTCTACCGCCGATTCCTTTGGCTGGCGCTGCGCACTCGTGTGCTTGTCGTGCTCATCATCATGGGAATCACGGTATGGTCCGTCATGGCCTTCGGGCAGGTCAAGCAAGCCTTCTTTCCAGCCTCGAACACGCCGATCTTTTACGTCGAGTTCCAGATGCCGCAAGGGACCGACATCAACGTCACCGACGCAGAGATGCGGCGGCTGGAACAATTGGTTCTGGCAGAGGATGCCGTAACAGACGTGACGGCCCTCGTGGGACGTGGTGCAAGCCGGTTCATGCTGACCTACAGTCCCGAGCAGGCGGATCCCAGCTATGGGCAGCTTATCGTCCGGGTTTCCGACGCCGAGGCGATCCCGTCTATCGCGACCCGACTGAACAGAGAGCTGCCGGCCGATTTCCCCAACGCTCTGATCCGCGTCGAGGCGATCGCGTTCGGCCCGCCTGCCGGTGCCGACGTGGCCGTGCGTTTCTCAGGACCCGACCCGGTCGTTTTGCGCCGGCTCGCGGATGATGTCATCGGGATTTACGGGGCCGCAGGCACGATCACCAATCCCCGCACCGACTGGCGACAGAGGGAAATCCTCGTCGAACCCATCATCGATGAATCGCGGATGCGCGTGGCCGGCGCGGTCCGCGGAGCGATCGCCGACACCGTGCAATTTGGAACGTCCGGTCTGCGGGTGGGCGAGTTGCGCGAGGGCGACGAGGCGATCCCGATCTATCTCCGGCCCCCTGAGAGCGAGCGCGGCGGGGTTGGCCACCTGCGCGACCTGTCGGTGTGGTCCGATGGGTCAGGGTCCTATGTACCCATGGCCAACCTTGTCGAGAGTTTCGAGCCACGTCTTGTCGAGGCGCTCATCCATCGGCGCGATCGGGAGCGGACGCTCACCGTCCTTGGCGGTGCACGCAACGACCTCACCGCGGATGAAGCCTTCCGAAGTGTCCGGGCTGAGATAGAGGCCATCACGCTCCCCGACGGCTATGGAATGGAATGGGGCGGCGAATTCGAAAGTGCCCAGATGGCCCGGGAAAGCCTCGGAAAGCAGCTTCCGGTGGGCTTCCTGGTCATGCTGACGATTTCGATACTGATGTTCAACAAGGTCCGCCAGCCGCTCATTCTGTGGCTCGTCGTCCCAATGTCTGTAACGGGCATGGTCCTGGGGCTTCTGTTTACAGGTTTGCCGTTCACATTCACGGCCTTGCTCGGCTTCCTTTCGCTTTCTGGAATGCTGATGAAGAACGCAATTGTTCTCGTCGAAGAGATCGACTTGCAACGGTCACAGGGCGTTCCGGACTACAAGGCCGTGGTGGACGGATCGGTCAGCCGTCTGCGCCCGGTGGTGCTGGCGGCCGGCACGACGATCTTTGGGATGATCCCGCTCCTGCCGGACGCCTTCTTCGCGTCTATGGCGGTGACCATCATGGGCGGCCTTGCATTTGCCTCGGTGCTGACGCTTGTCGCGGTGCCGGTGCTGTATGCACTCTTCTTCCGTATCCATCCGCAATAGCCAAGCTGCGTCAAAGCCGCCGCTCGTGCGCCCCGCAGCATCGGTCGAAGAGGGCTCCGACCGGGCCTTCGCCGCGATTGGGTGGACCGTCAGCCATTGCGTGGTGGGTGCCTGCGACCGAACTTGCCTGAGAGGAAAACCCATGGGTCAAACAACACTGTCCCCTGGTCTCGCTAGTATTCGATGATGGGGAGCGCAACCGCCTGAGCCATGTTCTGAACCTCGGGGTTCACCTAATCTGGGTTGATTGGCACAAGCACAACGTCGTCGGTTTCTCTGTTCATCCCCCATCATACCACGCGGCGCGCATACCAGCTCTCCAGATCGCGGCGCACGTTTTTGCGAGGTCGCGCGAAGCGCCAGCGGGTGTTCTTGCGCAGCCGCTCGAAACTGCCTCGAGCGGAGACGCCGAGATCTCTGGGCGCAAACCCAGTCACCAAATGTGTGAAACGGCATGCAAAATTGACCCCGTATTGGGGTGATCGGCGTCCAAAAGTGACCCCCCTGATAGTTCTGATGAGAAGCTTCAGAGGTGGTCCTAGTTATTCGACCGCTTTGCAGCCTTGTTAAGGTGGATCAGGGTTTTTAATCAGGCTGCCATTCTCAGGGGTTCG
>DQCI01000203.1:14755-17107 GCA_003545125.1 Paracoccaceae bacterium | reverse complement strand
CGATGGGCAAACGGAAGCTCTCCGCAATGAGGGCCTCCGACGACGAGATCAGCGGACCGGCCCTCAGCCCAATCACTACGATGAAGCTCGGCCTTCTTGACCCACTCGTTTCGCGTGTTCGCCAAACAAACGATCTTCGCTGCCACCGACACGACCGCCTGCCAGCGAGATCCGTGTTGCCCGGGATTGTCCAGAACCATGCGACCGGCACGCTCACGCACTTCGGGGGAAAACTTGTTCTTCGTCTTGCTCATGATGTTCCATCCTGCTCAGGAGTTGGAGCCTCCGACAAACCCGGGGCGGTTCACCAGAAGCCGGACCGCATCCTTGTCGAACTCCTTTCTGGTCTTGTCCTCCGGGAGGTCATTCATTTCGGCCTCGGTATGGGCCTGTCGCCCTTCAACGCCGCCACCGCCGATCATGCCTGCGGACTGCAACGCAGGATGGACGGGACCTGGTCGTTTGATCCGGCGTCGGCGCATTTTTGCAATCTTGCACAGTTGCGTGAAGTCGCGTCCCAATTCTGGACAGTCTCGTCTGTGCTCCGGTTAAGAGTAGACAGACACGGGGAGCGGCGAACATGAGCCGGCAGGCACGAGACGAACACGACCTGGTAGAGCGCCTTGTTGCAGGAGAGCGTGCTGCCTTCGAAGAGGTCTATCGAAGGCACAACGCCGCCATGCTGCGGATGTGCGCGGGCTTCGTTCGCAACCACGCCACGGCGGAAGAGCTGGTGCAGGAAACCTGGATCGCGGTGCTGCGGAACATCGGCGGGTTCGAGGGACGGTCGTCTCTGGCCGGGTGGATCTACACCATCCTTCTCAACAAGGCGCGTTCGCGGCTGCGGCGCGACGGGCGCAGCGTCTCGTTCGACGAGAGCGGGGAGGACAACGGGTTGCAAGCCGCCTTCGACGGGCGCGGGCGCTGGAAAGACATGCCCGAGCTCTGGGACGAGATCACGCCCGAGCGGGTCGTGGCCGGGCGCAAGGTGCTCGAACACGTCAACGCCGCGATCGAGGCACTGCCTTCGGCCCAGCGCGCGGTGCTGATCCTGCGCGGCCAGCAGGGGCTCGACACCGCGGAAGTCTGCGCGATTCTCGAGATCAGCGAGGGCAATGTGCGGGTGCTTCTGCACCGCGCCCGGCTGGCAGTCCGGGCTGCCCTCGATCGGTTGCAATGACACCCATGCCCTTGCGGTTTGCCCGCGTGGCCATATTCTTTTTCGATGGAAGCCGTAACGCTTCCCTATCCCGCGGGTCATATCTCGTGAAGCTGGACAAGGATGACATTGATGCTGAGCTGCCAGGAGGTGACGGAGCGCGCCAGCGACCTGATCGACGGCAATCTGTCGACGTGGGACGCACTCCAGATGCGCCTGCATCTGGCGATGTGCAAGGGCTGCGATGCGTTCATCGGCCAGCTGCGAATGACGCGTGATGTCACCCGGTCGGTGGGCGAAGCAGAATGCCGGCACGACCCGGATGACGTTCGGATAGATGCCATCCTGTCCCAGCTTCACGAAGCGAAACGAACCGACAGCTGACGCCCTCGTTCTTGGATAAGGACCCGGAAAACATGAAACATCTTTTCTCCGGCTTCGCCGCCGGGCTGGTGGTGACTGTCTTTTTGTCGGCCTTGATGGTCGCCAAGTCGATAATGGGCGTGATGCCCGCGCTCGACGTGATCGCGATGATGGGCGCAGTGATGGGTACGGGGGCGCTGGTGGGTTGGCTGGCTCATTTCATGATCGGCACACTGGCCTGGGGCGGCGGCTTCGCGCTGCTCTACGACGTGATCCTCGGCCATGGCGCCACCGCCAAGGGTGTGGCGTTCGGCATCGCCGCCTGGGCGGGCATGATGATCATGGTCATGGTCATGCCGATGGCGGGCGCTGGTTTCTTCGGCCTTGCAATGGGGATGATGGCGCCGATGATGACGCTGGTGCTGCACATCATGTTCGGCGCGGTGCTCGGCGCGACGTTCCAGGCGCTCGCCTCCGGTCGTCTTGCTCTGGCCTGAGGGCCGACGGCCCACCCGGACACCTGGGTGGGCCGTGGTCTCGCGGCATCGACCTGAAAGGACCCCCGCAATGAAAAGTGAAAAGATCACCTTCACCGGCGCGCTCGGCACGCCGTTGGCCGCGCGGCTCGACCGCCCGGAAGGCCCGGTACGCGCCGCCGCGCTGTTCGCCCATTGCTTCACCTGTTCCAAGGACATCGCCGCAGCACGTCGGATCGCCGGCCGGCTGGCGGCGCTCGGCATCGCCGTGCTCCGGTTCGATTTCACCGGGCTCGGCCATTCCGGCGGCGAGTTCGCCAATACCGGGTTTTCCTCGAATGTCGGCGATCTGCT
>DQCI01000203.1:946-14676 GCA_003545125.1 Paracoccaceae bacterium | reverse complement strand
GCATGTGGCGCATAATCTCGGCGGCAAGATCGACGAGATCCGCACGCAGGGGTCGGCCCTGGTCGATCTCGCCGGGCGGACATTCGAAATCCGCCAAAGCTTTCTCGACGACATCGCCGGTGCCTCGCTCGACGATGCGTTGCCAAATCTCGGCGCAGCCTTGCTGGTGCTGCATGCCCCCCGCGACCAGATCGTCGGGATCGACAACGCGTCGCGGTTGTTCGCGGCAGCCAAGCACCCCAAGAGCTACGTCTCGCTCGATGATGCCGACCATTTGCTGACCCGCGAGGAAGATGCGGACTATGCCGCGGAGGTGATTGCCGCCTGGGCGAAACGGTATCTCACGCTGGTCGAGGAGCCGGCCACCGAGGCCGCACCCGAGGGTGTGGTGCGGGTGTCGGAAGCCGAAGCCGCGGGCTTTCGCCAGGACGTCACAATCGGCGGCAGGCACCAACTCGTGGCCGACGAGCCGGCAAGCGTCGGCGGCACCGACCTCGGCCCCAGCCCCTACCAGTTGCTTGCCGCAGCGCTTGGGGCCTGCACAACGATGACGCTGCGCATGTATGCCCGGCGCAAGGGGTTCGGGCTCGACCACCTGTCCTGTGATGTTACCCACGGCCGCAGCCACCGCGCCGACGGTGAGGGCTGCGAGCGCAAAGGCAGCCAGGTGGACGTGTTTCGCAGGGTGATCCGCGTGCGCGGTTCGCTGTCGCCCGACGACCGCGCGCGGCTTCTTGACATCGCCGACAAATGTCCGGTGCATCGCACCCTGCACGCCGGCGCGGTGGTCGAAACCGAGATCGTCGCGCAATAGCCGCGCGGGCCCGCCTCAGCGCAGCCATACCGCCGCATCAAACCCCGAGGCCCCAGACGAGCAGCGGTACCGGCGCCACCGCGAGCGCCAGCGTGGCAAAGGTCGATATCGGTGAAAACAGACGGCTGAACCCGGCAAGAAACAGGATCCCGCCGCCGCCGCCGAGCAGAGCGTTGCCCGGCATGTTGACGATGAGCGCCAGCACAAGATAGCGAAATCGTGTCGCCCGCCCCAGCCATCGCGGTGCCGCGTCGATGAGAGCCGCCAGCCGCGCGTCGCCGTCGAGCGGGTCGAGCCGCTCAAGCATGCGGCGTGGCCTTGTGAGGCGCAGATCCGAAAGCAGGCGTTGCAGCATCGCCGAAGGGATCAGCGCCCCTATGGCAAAGGCGAGCGTCAGCCCCAGGAGGGTCGCGAGGTAGACCCAGAGTGTGATCGGCGGTCCCTCGGCCATCAGCAGCGCAATCCCGATTTCGATACCCGGCACGAAGGGCAATGCGATCAGCAGCACGTAGAGCGTGAGCAGGCCAACAAACATCGCCGGCAGCAGCTCCGCCATCGCGCCGCCGGTTTCCACCAGGGCGTGGCTCCAGCAAAAAACCATGTGAAAGCCCCAGGCCAGGCCGGCGATGAGGCAGATACGCAGGAGACTGCGCCGCACCGCCCCGGGGGCGGCGGCAGGGGCAACCGTCGGGCCGGGGCGCCGGTCAGTCATCCGCGCCGCCCCAGGCGCAACGGTCAAACCGGCCAAAGAGGATCAGCGTCTCGCTTCCTCCGGCGGGCACCAGCCGCGAGCAGCCTTCCAGACTTGCCGCGGTCTCGAAAGCGGCGACGACCCCGCGGCCGCCGTGGTCCAGGCACAGGGTCTGGCCGGGCGCGAGGTCGCGGCCGACACGCGCCGCCGCGTCGATCGTGCGAACGGTGAAATGATACCGCTGCGCGCTCGCGTTGGTCACACACAGCGATGCGGGCAGCGGCGCACCGGCACCCGTCGCACCGGGGGCGGCCGCAACGAGTGCGGCGATGAGGCCAAGTCTGTTCATGAACGTCTCCCATCGTCAGCGTCGGGCCCGACAAGACCCGCGGCAATGAAACAGCGTGTGACCTCGCACAGAGGTGATCGCGCGGCATCGGTCACCGGAACGTGACCGGCGCGTGTGAAACGCGCGCGACGTGGACGTGTCCCTCCTGCACGGACACACCAAGGGAGGACCCCCATGAAACACATAGTCATCGCCGCGGGCGTTGTTGCCGCCACGCTCACCGCCTCGCAGGCCTTCGCGCAGGACGCCGAGACGCCGTTCGGCACGCAGGCCGACGCCGATTACGCCCAGCTGGTTTGGGAGGCGATGCGGGCCGGGCGGCTCGCCGGAGAGGGCATGATCCACCATACCCCCTACGAAGGTACCGACCCGCACGGGATGCAGTTGGAAACCTTCTACACCACCGCCACGATCGACGGCCACGAAGGCGATCTCATCGTGAAGCGCAACTACGGCCCGGAAGGGGTCGAGCCCGATGCGGTGCTGGCCGACCCGGCCGCGCATCTCGGCGCCTATACGGTGATGTATCGCCGCGAGGCGGGATATGACCCGGAGAACAAGGACTGGTTCTGGGTCAAATTTCTGCCCGACGGAAGTCTTGATCAGAACGCTGCGGGCATGGCGCTCGCCGGCCGGGTCGCCAAGGGGATGGACGAAGGCTGCATCGCTTGCCACCAGGGCGGCGGCGACGATCTCGTATTCACCTCCGACTTCCTGACATACTGACGCCAGGAGCGCCCCGCCCGATGCCTGCCGAGCTCGTCGTTGCCCTGTTTGCGGGCGCCTTGCTCGGCGGGTCTGCGCATCGGGCGGGGCTCTGCACGGTGAAGGCCGTGGCCGAGGTGATGACCACCGGTCGCGGCCACATCCTGGGGTCGTTCGTCAAGGCCTCGCTCTGGACGGCCGGTGTTCTCGCCCTGTTGGGGGTGTTCGGTGCGCCGCCGGCGCTCGCCGTTTGGCCCTTGGGCCGGATTGCGCCGCTCGGCGGTCTGGTCTTCGGTGTCGGTGCAAGGCTCAATGGCGCCTGTTCCTTCTCGACACTGTCCCGTCTCGCCGAGGGGCACCTGGTGATGGTGTTCACGCTGGCGGGCTGGCTGGTCGGGCTCGGTGTGGTGGCACGTGCGCTGCCCGGGCTGCACGTACCAGCAGCGCCCCGGCATCTGCCCTGGGTCGTCACCCTTCCGCTCGCCGCCTGGATGGGCTGGGAAACGCGCCGCGTGTTTCAACGGCTGCGCGGCGGTGCCTGGCCGCTCCACCGCGCCCGCCATTGGCCGCTCTCCGTGGCGGTGTTTCCGGTGGCACTGTCTTTTATCGCCCTTGTTGCCGTCGGTCGGCCCTGGTCCTTCACGTCGAGCGCGATCTGCCTCGCCGACGCCGGCCCGCTCGGCGCCTGCGTCTCGCCCGGAACGCTCTGGGCCGTCTCTGCCGCCGCCTTCGGCGCGATGGCGCTGTCGGCACGGCTGCGCGGGTCCGCCAGGGCGAGACCGATCCGCCCGCGCGCGGCGGCGCGTCACCTTGGCGCAGGCACGATCATGGGATTGGGGGCCGGCCTCATTCCCGGCGGCAATGACGGGCTGGTCCTGTTCGGACTGCCCGCAACGTCGCCGACTGCCCTGCCTGCCTGGCTGAGCATCGTCGCCGGTAACTTCGCGGCCCTCTGGACGATGCGCCGGGTCGGCGGACGGGTTCCTGAGATTCGTTGCACCGCCGATATCTGCCGCGCCGATCTGTACCGCGCGCGCCACGTTGGGCATCGACAGGGGAGCAAGCAAAGGACAAATACCATGACCGGCAAACCCACCTCTCCATAGCACCGGTCCCTCGATTGGTTCGGCCGTCGTCTCGCCGGCAAGCTCACCGCCGACGCCACGGGCGACGCGCCATTCACGCCGTCGGATTTCGACACGCTCTGCCGGGTATTGCAGCCGGGCGACGTGATCCTCGTCGAAGGCCGCGAACGGGTCTCGACCGCGAAAAAATATCTCACGCAATCGACCTGGTCGCATTCGGCGATGTATGTCGGCGACCGGTTCGACGTGCCTGCGAACCGGGATGAACCGCACCGGCTGGTCGAGGTCAATCTCGGCGAAGGCTGCGTCTCTGCGCCCTTGCCGAAATACGCCCGCCACAATATGAGGATCTGCCGCCCGGTTGGCCTCGATGCGCAGGAATGCCGCGCGGGTTATCGACTTCATGAGTGCGCGGATCGGCCTTCGCTACGACATGCGCAACATTTTCGACCTGCTGCGGTACTTCCTGCCAACACCGCCGGTGCCGGTGGGGTGGCGGCGGCGGATGCTCGCCCTTGGCTCCGGCGATCCGACCCGGGCGATCTGTTCGTCGCTGATCGCGCGTGCCTTCCAGTCGGTTCGCTACCCGATCCTGCCGGATGTGCATGAGGTCCGGCGGCGCGAGGGCTCGACCCAGGCCTGCGCCGAAATCCTGCACATCCGGCACCATTCGCTCTTTGCGCCGCGCGATTTCGACCTGTCCCCCTATTTCCTGATCGTCAAACCGCATTTGGCCGAAGGGTTCGATCATCGCACCCTGAGATGGGCAAGAACCTCAGCCGCGCCTCACGAGGCTCACCAGGGCGAGGAGCAGCATGCAGGTCATGGCGAAGACAGCGAACCAGCCGAAAAACCAGAACCGGCCGGCAAGCGCATCCTCGGCGAGAGAGGCGGCGAAACGCCTCTTGCCGAACCCCGCTGACGCGAGCGCGAGCGCCAGCCCGGCGAGCGCCAGAGCGGCACGCCCGATCGGGGCGAGCCCCGCCATCCGGGCCAGGAGGTAGAGCGCCAGCCCGATCGGCGCCCCGACCAGGCCGGTGCGCACCGCCCACCACGGATGGGCACCGAGTGCTTCGGCGCCTCCCAGGGCTGCGAACGCCATGACAAGGGCCGTTACGCCGAGCGCAAGGGCGGTGGAGCCGGACATGGATTTCATGTGATGTCTCCTATCGGGATGAGCCGGATCGTCGGGCCCCGGGCGGCCGCGGCGTCGGCAGGATCGTGGCTGACCATCAGGGCGGGAATGGCACGGGCCCGGATACGGGCGAAGGTGAAGGCGCGGATCTCGTCGCGCAGGGCCGTGTCGAGCCTGGAAAAGGGTTCGTCGAGCAAAAGTGCCGCGGGGTCGGCGAGCAGTGAGCGCATCAGCGCCGCGCGGGCGCGCTGGCCGCCCGACAGGCTGGCCGGATCGCGCGCCGCAAATCCCGAAAGCCCGGCCTGCTCCAGGGCCGCCTCTACCGTCGCCCGCCGCGCCGCGCGCCCCTTGACGGCGCGCGACAATCCAAACGCGAGGTTGTCGCCCACCGAGAGGTGCGGAAACAGCACCGCGTCCTGAAACACGACGCCGACGCGTCGGGATTCGGCGGGCCGGGCGAGGATGTCGGCGCCATTCAGCGTGACGCTGCCGGTGAGGGTGAAGGCCGGAGCGAGATGCCCGGCGATGGCGTCGATCAGGGTAGATTTACCCACGCCGGAGGGGCCCATCACGCTGGCCACCGTGCCCGGGGCGATGGCGAGGCTGAGCGGCGCGAACAATGGCGCACCGGCAAGCCGCGGGCAGAGAGCGTCAAGATCCAGGCTCATACGCCGCCTCCCCGGAGTGCGCGACGGTTGCGATGCAGGACCGCCGGGATCACGAAAGCCGCGGCAAAGGCGGCGAGCGGCATTCCCGCCTGCAAGGTGGCATAGACGCCGGTGACCCGCCGGTCGGAGGCCGAGGCGAGGGTCACCGCTTCGGTGGTGAGCGTCGCGATCCGGCCCGCGCCCATGAACAACGTCGGCAGGTATTGTGCCACCGAGACCGCCAAGCCGATGGCGGCCGCGGTGAGAAGCGGGGCGATCAGCACCGGCAGCTTGATGGCGACGAGACGGCGCCACGGCCCGGCCCCGAGCGCGGCCGCGGCGCGGATCAACGCCGGATCGAGGGCACGCCAAGGATCCGACAGGGCGATCATGACATAGGGAAAGACGAACAGCGCCTGCGCCCAGATCACCGCGGCCACGCCGCCGGTGAGCCCGAGCCGCAGGAACAGGACGTTGAGCCCGTAAAGAAAGGCGATCTGCGGCACCAGGAGCGGCAGATAGACCAGTGCTTCGGCCCAGCCCGCGCGGCCCAGCCGGGCGCGGTCTTCGCCTTCCAGCCAGGCCACGGCAAGGGCGAGCGAGAGCACGGTCGTCGAAAGGGCAATGGCGAGCGTCTGGCCTGCGGCCCGCGCAAGCCCCGGCCCGGCCCCGATCCAGGCGCGCAGCGACCAGCTCTCGGGAAGCGGCGCGGGCCAAGGCCAACGCCAGGCGAAGGACCAGGCCAGGAGTGCGAGGATGGCGAGGCCACCGATTGCCGCCAGCACGAGGGCGACGAACCGCCCCAAAGCAAACAGCCCGTCGATCCCGTGTCCACGCCCGCCTCGACGCAGCCAGGCCCGCCCGAGCCGCGCCAGCACCCGCTCGATCAGCCAGAGCGCCCCCAGAGCCCCAGCCACCAGCGCGCCCTGCAGCAGCGCACCGGCAGAGGCGGGCAGGAGCATGGCCGTGTCGGGCGCGAAGAACGCACGCGCGAGCAGTACCGCCAGCACCGGCGGGGTCGAGGGCCCGAGGATCAGCGCCATGTCGACGGTCGAGAGCGCATAGGCCATCACCACCATCACCGGCAGCCGTAGCATCGGCCAGAGCTGCGGCGCCACCACCTTGAGCCAGGCCGCTGCCGGCGGGTAGCCCAGAGCGCGCGCGGTCGCGAGGTGTCGGGTGAGCGGGATCTGGGTCAGCGCCGCGAGGCCGACCAGCAGGAGGAACGGCACCTCCTTGACCATCAGCCCGAGGATCAGCGCGATCCCCCAGGGGTCGCCGACGAGGGCGATGTCGGGCGGGCGGTCGAACCCGGCGAAGGGCGCGACTGCGCGCGCGATCCAGCCCGAGGGGGCAAGCACGAAGGCCAGGCCGATGGCAAGGGCCGCATGCGGCGTGGCGAGAAAGGGCGTGAGCCAGCGCGCCGCGCGCCCGCGCGACAGCCGGCCGTGAAGCGCAGGCAACGCCCCCAGGGCGACGATCACCGACAGCGCGGTGGCTCCGAGCCCGGTGACGAGGGTAAGCCTGACCGCGGAGCCGAGCCCGGGCACGGCGAACAGCGCCGCAAAGGCGGCAAAACCCGGCTCGGTGGCGCCGATCGCCGGCATGACGCCGAAAGCCGCCCGCGCAGTTTGCGCGAGGCCCGCCGCGATCGGGCCGATCACGCCTACGCCCAGCACCACGATCACGCCGGCGCGCAGCCCCCATCCCTCACCCCTGGCGCTCATCTGGTGTAGCGCGCCGCCCAGTCCGCGGTGAGCTGGGTCATCCAGCTCGCATGTGGCTCGAGGCGGGTCGGACCGAGGGCCGCGCGGCTGGGCAGGGCCGGGTCGTCGGGCAGGTCGGCGAAGGCGGCGCGCCCGGCGTCGTCGAGCCGGTTCGGGTCGAGCACGGAGAAGGCCCCCAGCACGTCGATGTTCTGCATGTGCGCCTGCACCGCGGGGTCGATGAGCAGGTTGGCGACCACCAAAGCGCCCGCCCGATGGGCCGCGTTGTAGGGGATCGCGACGAAGCTCACGTTGCCGATGGTGCCGCCCTCGGGCACGAAGACGCGCGCGGTCTCGGGCAGAAGACCTCCGCGGATGGCGGCGGCGGTCGAGGCGGGATCGAAGGACATCGCGATATCGACCTCGCCGTCGTTGAGCAGCCGTTGCTGGATCGCTTCGTTTTCGGGAAAGGCGGTGCCGCCGCGCCACAGGTTGGGCCTCAGCGCGTCATACCAGGCCCAGAGCGGTCCGGTGGCGTCTTCATAGCTGGCGTCGGTGACCGGAGATTGCAGCGCTTCCGGGTCGGGTGCCAACTCGATAAGCGCCTGTTTGAGGAAGGTCGCACCCATGAAATTGGACGGATCGGGATGGGTCATCCGGCCCGGGTGCGCCTCGGCCCAAGGCACGAAATCGGCCATAGCCGCGGGCGGGGTATCGACCCGGGCGGTGTCGGCGACGAAGACGAACCGGGCCAGCCGCCAGGGGCTTTCCCTGCCGTCCACCGGCACGGTGAAATCGACCACGTTGGGCGAACCGGGAGCGAGGTCGAGATACCGGGCATTTGGCAGATTGCCGACGAACGGCCCGTGCAACAGCCCCTGGTCTTTCATCGCAAGGAAATTCGGCCCGTTGATCCAGATCATGTCGACGCTGCCGCCGGTTTCCTGGCCGACCGCTTTTTCCGACAGGACCCGGGTGACCGCCTCGGCCGTGTCGGTGAGCTTGACCTGCTGAACCGTCACGCCGTGGCGTGCCTCGGCCTGCCGGCCGACCCAGTCGATGAAGGCATTGGTGCGCGCGTCGCCGCCCCAGGCATTCCAGTAGACGGTCTGTCCACGCGCAGCATCGAGAACGGCCTGCCAGTCGTCGGCAAGGCCGGGCGCGGCGGCAAGGCTGGCCGCAAGAGCGGCGGCGAGGGCGAGGCGCATGGGAACTCCTGATCAGGGTGTCGTCACAACATCAGACGTCTCAAGTGCCGCGGCGTTACGCATCGTGGCACTTTTTTCCGCGACCCGGTGGTCTGCGCCGGGGTATTCTGCATCCGCCCCAAAAGCTGTCCAGCCCATGCGCCAACGGCTGAAGGTTGTCACCCAGCAGGCGACGGCGAAGGCATAGGCAAAAGCGGCGAAATGTTGCGGCATCAGGCACATCGCGGTGAACAACGCGATCGTCTCCGCCCCCTCGGTGAGACCACCGAGGTAGTAGACCCCCTTGGACGGATACGCCTCGGCCGTCATCCCCTTCTGCGCCGCGATCACCGCAAAGGCGAGAAAGGACGACCCGGTGCCGACGAAGGCGGCGACGAGAACCGCCGCGGGCAGGGCATGCCCGGCCGGATCGTGCAGCGCGAAACCGAGCGGCACGAGGGCGTAGAAGGCGAAATCGAGCGCGATGTCGAGGAAGGCGCCGCGCGCGGTGGGCCTGGTCAGGCGCGCCACGGCCCCGTCGAGCCCGTCGAGGAGCCGGTTTGCGAGGATGAAGACCAGCGCGAGGCCGGGCCTGCCGGCGGCCAAGGCCGGCATCGCGGAGAGGCCGATGACAAAGCCCGCAACGGTGATCTGGTCGGCCCGGATGCCGCGCGCGGCGAGCACCCGCGCTAGCGGCGCCAGTGCCCGGCGTTGGATCGGGAGAAGGGCTGCGTCGATCATCCACGCCTCCAGCGGTGAAAGCCCTCGGCGACCGATAGGAGCCGGGGATTGAGGTGCGCCCGCCGCCAGGCGCCGGCCACGTATTTGTTGGCCTCCGCCCGCGTCGGGTAGATATGGATCGTGCCCAATACTTTGCCCAGTCCGAGCCCGTGTTTCATCGCCAGCACGAATTCCGCGATCAGCTCGCCGGCCTGCGCGCCGACGATTGTGACACCGAGAATACGATCTTTTCCCGGCACCGTCAGCACCTTGACAAAGCCCGTCGTGGCGCCGTCGGCGATGGCGCGGTCGAGGTCATCGAGATCGTAGCGCGTGACCTCGCAGGCGATGCCCTGCTCACGCGCCTCGGCCTCCGACAGGCCCACCCGGGCCACTTCCGGGTCGACGAAGGTGGCCCAGGGGATCACCCTTGTATCGGCCTTCACCCGCCAGATGTCGCCGAACAACGCATTGATGGTGGCGAACCAGGCCTGATGGCCGGCGGCATGGGTGAACTGGTAGGGTCCGGCCACGTCGCCGGCCGCGAGAATGTTGGGATAGAGCGTTTCGAGATAGGCGTTGGTGTCGACCACACGACCGGTCTCGATTCCGAGCTCTTCGAGCCCGAAACCCGAGAGACGTGGCGCCCGGCCGACGGCGACGATCATCTCGTCGAAAGCAAGGCGCCGGGTCGCGCCCGCCTGCGCCACCTCGATCCATTTTTCGCCGGCATCGACCCCGCAGGCCACCGCCTCGTGGTCGGTGAGCACCGTCACACCGTCGTGCTCGAGCGAGGCCTTCACCAGAGCCGAGACCTCCTCGTCCTCCCGGATCATGATCCGGGGCGCCATCTCCACTTGTGTCACCTGAGCGCCGAGGCGAGCAAAACTTTGCGCCAGTTCCGAGCCGATCGGCCCGCCCCCCAGGACCAGCATCCGGCGCGGCACCTCTTCGCGGCCGCGCAAGGCGTCCCACAGCGTATCCGAGGTGAGATAGCCCGCGTCCTCGATCCCCGGCAGCGGCGGGACGAAGGGCCGCGCCCCGGTGGCGACGATGATTGCTCGGGTCGTGAGCCGGGTCGTACCACCGTCGTTCAGGGCGATTTCGACGGTCCAGGGATCGACGATCTTCGCATAGCCCTCCAGCACCTCGACCCCGAGCCCGGAATACCGCTCGACACTGTCATGCGGCGCAATCGCCGCGATCACATCGTGCACCCGCTCCATCACCGCGGCGAAGCGGACCCGGGGGGCGTCTGCTTCCAGCCCGAACCCGCCGGCCGCGCGGACCTGATGGGCGCGCTTGGCGCTGGCAATGAGCGCCTTCGACGGCACGCAGCCAAAATTCAGGCAGTCGCCGCCCATCTTCTGCGCTTCGACGAGCGTGACTTTCGCCCCGGTTGCCACGCCGACGTAGGACGCCACCAGCCCGGCAGCGCCGCCACCAATGACAATGAGGTTGCGGTCGAACCGCTTGGGTCGGGTCCAGCGGGCATAGGCGCGACGGCGGCGGAGATATCGTGCAAACATACGTGCAATCCATGGAAAGAGGCCCAGAAGGGCGAAAGAAAAAACCAGCGTCGGCGAGACGATGCCGGAGAGGCTGTCGATCTCTGCGAGCCTGGTGCCGGCGTTGACGTAGACCGCGGTGCCCGCCAGCATCCCGGCCTGGCTGACGAGGTAGAAGCGGCGCGCGGGGATCGCGGTCAGCCCCATCAGCAGGTTCACCGCGAAGAACGGAATGACCGGGATGAGCCGCAGGGTGAACAGATAGAAAGCGCCGTCGCGTGCAAGGCCCGCATCGACCGTGCGCGCCCGGTGGCCGAGCCGGTCCCTCACCTGCGCGCGCATCAGGGTGCGGGCTGCAAGAAACGCCAGCGTCGCGCCGATGGTCGAGGCGAAGGAGACGATGGCCAACCCGAGCCAGAAGCCGAATAACGCGCCTGCGCCAAGGGTCATCACGGTGGCCAGCGGCAGCGACAGCGCGGTGACGGCGACATAGCCCGCGAAAAAGAGCGCCGCGAGCGCTTGCGCGTTGGCTTCGCGCCAGCTTTCGAGCCGGGCGAGCGCCGAACGCAAGCTGTCCAGATCGCCGGCGTGCGCGCCGAAGGCGATGTAACCGGCAACGATCACCGCCAGCAGTGCCACAAACAAGATCTTTTTCTTCACATGTCCGCCCTTTGGTCGTTCGAGATCGGCGCCCCGGGAAACAGACGCTTACCCGGTCTGACTGCGCGAAGCGCCGGGTGTTACAGGGATGGCTCGGATTTGCCCGGCCGTTGGCCTGACGTCTGCGTGATCGCCACCGGGCAGTCGCCACGCGATGTCGCGGCCGGGCCCCCGCCAGGCAAGCGGTGTTTCGATGCAGGATTCCCGGGCGTCGTCTAGCCGCGCCCTGCCGGAGCGCTCAGGCGCAGCGGGGCAGACGGGCCAGGACCGCATCGAGCGACAAGGGGCCGGCCCGAACAGCGCAATCGGCAGGATCAACGCCGACCAGAGCAGAAGCTGGTCGGGCACCGCGTCGTAGGGGCGCGGATCGAACAGCGCGCCGGCCTGGCCTGGCCGCATGGCCAGCCCCCAGCCCAGCACCATTTGCCCGATCAGGAGTGTCGCCGACCAGCGTGCGAACAGCCCGACTGCGACCATCGGTGGCAGCACCAACTCAGCCAGTGTCATGATCCAGACGTAAATCACGGCCGCGGTGCCCGGTGCCGCCGCGCTGTCCATGACCCGCGGCACGAAGGCGTGAAATGCCCCGAGGCTGAGCGGCCAGGGACCGGCCGCCGGACCGACAGACAGCGTGTGCCCGGCCAGTTTCGACACCGCGCCGATCCAGAACCACGGCAGCAGCACGGCGGCGAAACTCACCCGCGCGGCCGTGACGAGAAGCGCAATGCGCCTGGGCGCCGGCATGCTCAGGCCCCCGCCGCGACAGTCGCGGCTTCCATCAACCGAGGCACAGGGCGCGCACCGCGACGGGCGGCCCTGCGCTCGACGCCCTGCTTGCGGGGGTTCGCCGGACCCGCTGGGGCGGGGCCGGGCGCGGCGAGGCATGGCTGGCAACCGATCACGGTGACCTCCTCAAGGATTTGCTCATCGCCCTCCGGACGGCTGGCAGGTCGGAGGGCTGGAAGGTTGGGGCGGATGCCAACTATTCTCCCAGCATCCAGATCCCGTCGGGGTGAAACGCATGAAAGGCGAAGGCGAAGGGCAGATCATGCGCAACATCGGCCCCGGCGCCGTCGCGCACACGGATGTTGCCTACGTCGCGCCCGCTGCCGATGTCTGCCGTATCGAGCGCCGAAGCCTGGCCTTCGGTCCAGGAGATCACCACGTCGGCTTCCTCGATCCGCCCCAGGCGCGCGATCCGTTCGAGCGGCCAGGCCCGGTCACCCACACGCAGCACGCGGGCGAGCGGGTCGATGCCGTGGGGCGGGTCCTCGCCCGCGTAGAGGAAGGGACGTGCGCTGGTGTCATAGCCCTTGTAGGGGTTGAGCCCATAGTCGCGGGGCGCATCCGGCTCTGCCATTACCAGCCCGTCCGGGTGGGCGGTTCGAAACGTATCCCAGCTTTCCATCCAGGCCGGCAGTTGTTCGAGCTGCTGGCCGAGATGGGTGCCCACGATGGCCTCCCCCAGGGCTTGCTGCCACCAGCTTTCGGTCTGACGGTCATACATGATCATGTCGGAGTTGCGCAGCAGCCCCGAGACGCCGAACTCAAGCGTTTCGCCATCGACCCTGGCATCAAACACCATGCCGGTGTTGCACAAGGGGCAGAAGGTCACGGCGATCGGACGATCGTCTACCACGTCATTCACGATCTCGTGCCACATCAGATAGCGGATCGGGTAGGCACGGGCGCGGCCACGGTCCGGCACATAGGTCATCACCGGCTCGCGCGGGGTCAGCCCGGTTTCCTCGGCTACGGCAAGGAAAGCCGGCGCGGTCAGCGCCGGGATCCCGTCCTTGCCGGGGCCGCCCGAAAGCACCTCGCCGAGGTCGATACCGACACGGTCGAAGTCGGTCTTGGACCAGGCGCGGGCAAGCCCGCCATCCTGTGCACGGACTGCGCTGGACGTGGCAAGCGAAAGCGCTAGCGCGGTCGCAAGAACATGACCCATCATGCCCGGTCCCCGGCCGGGCCGGACCTGGTGCGCAGAGCCTTCGTGGCCGCGCGCAGGCTCCCGGGATTTTTGCCCGGTAGTTTGGCCGGCAGCTTGGCCGAGCCAGAAGGAAACGCTTGTTTTCGGGGGCAATACGGTCATGACTGGATCCTTTCGAGGTTGAACGGAGCCGCCCGAGACCGGCTCCGCGTGCGGCCGCTGTAGGGCGGAGACGTCACGGCCGAGTGCACCGAGCACCCCAAGGTGCGGCGCGCCGACGCTCATTTCCCGCAGATCTTGGGCGCGGTGTGGAGCGGGCCCCAAAGCCGAAGGCGTTGTCCAGGGCAACGGCAGTCACAATGGGCGGATTCGGTGCTGACACTTTTCTCTCCATCATGGGACGGTCGCGGCAAGAGCCGGGTTGTGCGCGAATGGACCGCCGACAGCGCGATGCGTTACGGGGGTCACACAGGTGTGACCGGGAGCGAGGGCATGCCGATCGCGATCCATGATCTCGGATACAAGCCGGTCCGGATCATCGAGACCCGGACGCGCCACAGGCCCGCCCGCGGTGTCCGACCGGCATCAGA
>DQCI01000203.1:0-917 GCA_003545125.1 Paracoccaceae bacterium | reverse complement strand
CAACCCCTCAAGAACGCAGATCCAGGGACAGAACCGCCGTTTGACTTCAGCCCCTTTCCGATCCGTCCTGGATGCGTTTCTTCGACCGAACAGACTGTTGGGAAAATCGCGCCAACCGCTGCGGTGCGCGCCAAGTTCTGCCCGATCCGGCGTCCGCCTCGGGCCATGATCCAGGAACTGGCCGTTGACGGCATTCTCGGGTCGCAGAGTCCTCTGAGTGGGCTCGAACTCAGATCTCTCAATCAAACGCAAGAGCCGCCGATTGCGCTGCTGTTGGGATGACTTCGGCAAGAGGGGGGTGCTGTCGCGTTCGGCGGCACGCGGGTGCTGGCATCCCTTGACATGGAATGCGCCAGTTTGACGGTCCAGCGGTTGTTCTCGCTGAGGCGGACCGAGTGCTGTCGTTGTCGAGACCACGAGAGCTGAACGCCAGGCCGTCCGGGCAAAGCCGTCCCCGAAAAAAAATGTGAAGCATACCGCTGGGGGACATCGGTTCATTTCTGGCCAGACGGAAATTCCGTGGTAGAAAAATCCCACGCCTTGCCAATATGTTTAGAGGCGTCCGGCGCGCAAACCTAAGGGCAAATCGCGAAAGGCCCTGCGCAAATACCGCGCGATGCTCCGGACGAAAATTCCCTGAATAGTCCAATGAAATTCATTGACTACGTGCAAGGCTATCGGCATTCCTGCAGACTTCGATGTCGGTCTGAAAGGTGCGTCGCGCCAGCGCAAGTCATTGCGATTGATGAAGACTATCCCACTCAGCCCCCGCCTGTCATCGACCCGGGGCTTGCCGTGGGACTTCGGAAGGAAGGGTTCGAGACGCGCCATCTGCGCCTCCATCGGCCAGAAAAGATCGCTTATACCGTCGCTCCATTTTCGAAGCAGCAAATCAGCAGGCAACACTCAAATCAATG
>DQCI01000082.1:366-4351 GCA_003545125.1 Paracoccaceae bacterium | reverse complement strand
CGCCCGTGAGCCCGAAGGCGGCCTCCATCGCGGTCCATTTCCTGGACCGCGTTATCATGCGATCGAAGGTCTGGTCGAAAGTCATGGAGTCTCCTGGCGGTCAGCTGCCGACAAGGTCATGGCTCGGCTCCCCGGGCGCAAGGGAAAAAATGTCCTCAACCTGGCACCCGAGAGTCGTAGCGAGGCGGAGCGCCAGCAATGTGGACGGGATGAAGACACCGTTTTCGATCGTGTTGATCGTTTTGCGGCTGACCTCGATCCGGTCGGCAAGGGCCGCCTGGGTGAGCCCGGCCGCCATCCGCCGTTCCCGCAAACGGTTCACAAGTCCTGCTGGATGAAGGGTCATGCCGTGCGCCCGGCAAGACTTGCGACCAGCATGTAGACGGACGGGGCCGCCGCCAACACCGGGGCGAGCCAGTAGAAGGCGGTGTCCGCCGTGAGCCAGCCCGCCTGCGTGGCAAGGAGCAAGCCAAGGAAGACGACAAGCGTCATCCAGTAGCCGAACCCGTGCGCCCCGGCGTGGGTGCGCCCCACCTGTTGGTCCCAGGCAGGCCGGATCGCGCGCGGGAACAAAACCGAGACAGCGAACTGCGCCAGCGCCCCGGCGACGGCAACGCCGCCTGTCGCCCAAACCCAGGGCGCGGGGTCGGCCGGGGCGCCGAGCAGCGCCCAGCCACAGAAGGCGAGAAGCACCATGACCAGGGCAGCATTGGCAAGCAGCCGGGCCGCAGCGAGGGGATTGTCGAACATATTTCACTCCATGTAACCTTCAGGTTACTATGTGGCGTTTCCGGGATGTAACGTCAAGGTTACACCCCCCGGACCTGCACTTGCAGTGGATGGGCGGTTCCCCTAAATGCAGCCCCATGTCTGTTCGCTCGATCCTGATCCATCCCGACCCGCGCCTCAAGAAGGTCTGCGCGCCTGTTTCCGACCTCTCCGACGAGGTACGGATGCTGGCTGCAGACATGATCGAGACGATGTACGAGGCGCCGGGCGTCGGGCTTGCGGCGCCCCAGGTGGGTGTGCTGTCGCGGGTGATCGTGGCCGACGCGGAAAAGGACCCGGACGCCACGCCCAAGCCGATGGCGATGTTCAACCCCGAGGTGGTGCTGGCGTCGGACGAGACCAATGTCTACGAGGAAGGCTGCCTGTCGATCCCGGACCAATACGCCGAGGTGACCCGGCCGGCCGAGGTGCGCGTTGCCTGGATCGACCGCGATGGCAATCCGCAGGAGGCCGAGTTTGGCGGGCTCTGGGCGACCGTTCTGCAACACGAGATCGACCACCTGAACGGCAAGCTCTTCATCGACTACCTCAGCGCGATGAAACGGCAGCTGATCACCCGCAAGAGCCAGAAGCTGAAACGCGAGCGGGCGCGGGCCTGAGCTGACTTCCTTTCGCAAAGGACGGGTGCCGCAGAGATGAAAACTTCCCACCGCCCCTTCGTCATGTGGCCGGACAAGCGGTTGCGCACCCCGGCCGCGCCGGTGGCGGCGATTACCGACGACACCCGGGCGATCTGGGACGAGATGATCGCCGCGATGGAGGCCATGCCCGGTGTCGGGCTCGCCGCGGTGCAACTCGGGATCATGCAGGCGCTTGCGGTGGTCGACGCCTCCGACGCCCGCGGCCAGACGGTGCGGATGGCCAACCCCGAGGTCCTGCACGCAAGCGTGCAGATGCGCGAGCACGACGAGGCGAGCCCCAACCTCCCCGGTGTCTGGGCGACCATCTCCCGGCCCCGGGCTGTGACCGTGCGCTATCTGAACGAACAGGGCGAGCGGGAAGACCGCGACTTCGTCGGGCTCTGGGCGACCTCCGTGCAACATCAGATCGACCACCTGCGCGGCGCCATGTATTTCGACCGCCTGTCGAAACTGAAACGCGACCGGCTGATCGCGAAGGCAAGGAAACTCAAGAGATGAGACTGGTTTTCATGGGGTCGCCGGAGTTTTCGGTGCCGGTGCTCGACGCGCTGATCGAGGCGGGGCACGAAGTGGCCGCCGTCTATTGTCAGCCGCCCCGGCCCGCCGGGCGCGGCAAGAAGGACCGGCCCACCCCGGTCCATGCCCGCGCGCTGGAGTTGGGGCTGGAGGTGCGCCATCCGAAGAGTTTGCGCAACGCCGAGGCCCAGGCGGAGTTTGCGGGCTTCGCGCCGGAGATCGCGGTGGTGGTCGCCTACGGGCTGATCCTGCCGCAGGCGATCCTCGACGCCCCCAGCCGTGGTTGTCTCAACATCCACGCCTCGCTGCTGCCGCGCTGGCGGGGGGCTGCGCCGATCCACCGCGCGGTGATGGCGGGCGACGTCGAGACTGGCGTCTGCATCATGCAGATGGATGCGGGGCTCGACACCGGCGCCGTATTGCTGCGGAAATCTCTCGCCATTGGACCCGACGAAACCACCGGCGCACTGCATGACCGGGTCTCCGTTCTGGGCGCGCAGGCAATCGTCGAGGCCTTGGACCGGTTCGACAGCCTGACACCCGAGCCCCAGCCGGCAGAGGGCGTCAGCTATGCGGAAAAGATCAACAAGGCCGAGGCGCGCGTCGACTGGACGCGCCCGGCGATCGAGGTCGACCGGATGATCCGCGGTCTTTCGCCCTTCCCGGGGGCTTGGACGGAAATCGGCGGCGAGCGGGTGAAACTTCTTGGCTCCCGTGTTGTCGCCGCGACGGCGGTGCCCGGCTCGATCCTGCCGCCGTTCACACTGGCCTGCGGCGACGGCGGGGTCGAGATCACCCGTGCCCAGCGACCGGGCAAGCGGGCGATGGAACAGGGGGAGTTTCTGAAAGGGTTCGACCTGCCCGACCGCGTGGATTGACGGCCCGGGCGGAACCGGGGGTTTCACACCCCCAACACAGCCGAAAATCGGCGTTTGTCCGAGAAGCGCCGCGCGACCCGGCCCGGAGCGCCGGCGGCCAAAAGAAAACCGCCCGGATCGGTGAAGACCTGAGCGGTGTGGGCGTTCGGGGCTTCGGGGCGGGTGTGAGCCTGATACATCGGATCAGCGCGGCGAGGTGCTGGTGAGCGGCGGGGACCACCTCCGGGTCGCCGAGACGTGTCTCCAGGTGCCGGGTGGCGGATGTCCAGGGCTCCCGGCGGTCAGGGGCACCCGGGCCGCACCGTCGGCCTGGAGCGCCTCCAACTCGCGGATCCTCGCCCTGGCGCCGGCGTTGGAGGCCTCGATCCCGTTCGCCCTCGCGCTGAAACTCTCCCGCGGCGCACCGGCCTTGATCGCGCGCAGGATGTTGTTCCGCGCGCCTTCTCGTCGGCGGCGATCTAACGCCCGAGACGGTCGATGTCGGCGGTGCCATTCTGGTGCTCGAGCTTGCGGCGTTCCTTGGCGAGGCCCTTGGTGAACGCCGTCATCAGCTCCGGTATGTCGAAGGCGCACCGAAGCCGGTCGAAGACCCTGTACTCGATCCGGTCCTGCCGAATGATCGCGGCGTTGCCGCAGAGACCGTGCCGGTGGGTGCGGCACCCGCTGCGCCCCGCCACCCTGCCGAAGATCGCCGACAAAAAGCAGGCCTCGAAACAGGCCGGGCAGTGAGGCCCTCAGTCGCGCCGGCGGGAAACCAGCCGCACAACCAACCCCGCGGGAGAATCCACCACCACGCGTTTGGGATCGCCTCCTCTTGTATCCGTCAAAAAGCACGCGTGCGTTTCCGATGGGCCCGGTCGGCCGCCGGACAAAATGAGGCGACCTCGTCGATCGTTTCCACGCGCCAATGCTGCGCACGGAAGGCGGAACGGGGCGCATTGAATGCCGCCATCGCTCTTGGACTGACCGGTCGACCTCCCCCCGTGCAATCCATGTCGGCATCACCATCCCGCAGCCCGGTGAACCGGAACAAGCGGACATCGCCAAAACATCTGGAACGCGCCAGAGAATGAAATCGGACTTGGTTTGCAGCGGCACCTTGCATCCGAAAGTCAGTTCCGCAGCCGGATTCGAGGGTTGTGAATGGAGCCCAGGTGTCAA
>DQCI01000082.1:0-314 GCA_003545125.1 Paracoccaceae bacterium | reverse complement strand
ATTGACACCTGGGACAAAGAGGCGCGTTCGCCACTGCTGAGAAACTGCACGTCGGATCGCGCGGCGCCGGCCCTGCCAACCTACTGGGTGTTGTCCATCGCCCCGCAATCGAACGAGACCCTATCTGCATTCACAGGTCAAATCGACTGTACTGGACCCGGTCGACCTTTGAACCGCTGTCCTCACACAGCTCGCGTCAGTGAAAGGGAGATCGTGATGAACTGGGACCAGATCCAAGGACAGTGGAAATAACTCAAGGGAAATGTACAAGCAAAGTGGGGCAACCTGTGGGGTGCCCCCAAGGGTCAGGATTC
>DQCI01000330.1 GCA_003545125.1 Paracoccaceae bacterium | reverse complement strand
CGGTCTTCAAACGGGTCCGGGATTTTGTCCGAGTTTCCAACCTCCTTGAAGCGCAAGTGACCGTGATGACGCCATTCCCCGGCACCCCGCTCTATGTCCGTTTGCGAGACGAGGGGCGGCTGCTCGAGGAGCGTTTCTGGGATCGCTGCACGTTGTTCGACGTGACCTACCGTCCGAAACGGATGAGCATCGAAGACCTTGAGGCCGGATTGCGCTGGCTGTTCGCCGAGCTCTACAGTGACGCTGAATTCGTGCGCCGAAGGCGAGCCTACATGGACATCCACAAGCAACTGCGACGAGAGATGAACACGGGAGAGCCAAGATGAACTTGAAATCGATCAAGATCCTATATGTGGTGGCAGGGCTGTACGATCTCATTCTGGGGTTTGTGTATTTCTTCGCGCACGAGCGGCTATTCACGTTTTTCGACGTGCCGTCCGCAGGGCATCCGACCTACGTGGAATTCCCTGCCATTCTGCTCGTCCTGTTCGGGGTGATGTTTCTGCAGATCAGTTCGAATCCGGTGCGCCACCGGGCCATGATCCCCTACGGCATCGGCCTCAAAGCAGCGTTTTCCGGGCTCGCGTTCTGGTATGAGTTCACGGTTGGCGTATCCGACATGTGGATTCCGATGGCCGTGATCGATCTGCTGTTCCTCACCGCGTTCGTATTGGCGTGGCGTAGCGTCGCGCGGATTGCCGGTGAGGCCTGACCATGCCGGACAGGAAAGAGGGCCATGCCGGTGCCTCGGCAGAGGCGATCCGCAGCCACTATGACGTCGGCAACGATTTTTTCGCGGCCTGGCTCGACGAAACCATGACCTACTCGGCGGCCCGATGGGCGGACGGGCCCGCGGGGGCGTCCCGGCTCCGTGAGGCGCAGTTCGCCAAGATGGACTGGCACCTCGACGCGGCCGCGGTGCGCGGCGGCAGCCTGCTCGACATTGGCTGCGGTTGGGGCGGCCTTCTGCGCCGCGCGGCGGCCGAACGCGGGGTAACCGATCTCGTCGGGATCACGGCATCGCCAAGCCAGGCCGATTGGATCCGTCGCCACCCCGGGACCCCGCCAATCGAGGTGCTGACCCTCCCCAGGCAGGAAGCGGACCTGAACCGAACCTTCGACGCGATCGTCTCGATCGGGGCTATCGAGCATTTTGCCGGCCCGGGGCTCGGCTCGGACGAGAGGATCCGGATCTACCGGGACTTCTTTCAGTTCTGCCATCGCCGGCTCAGGCCCGGCGGCAGGATGTCGATTCAGTTCATCGCCTGGATGGACCTGAAGGGCCGACCGGCGGAGCAGGTCCTGCCGCTCGAGCTGTTCCCGGAGAGCGCGCTTCCGTATCCCATCGAGATCCTGACCGCCGCGGATGCAGATTTCCACCCGATCGCGCTCGAAAACCGCCCGACTGACTACAGCAAGACGCTTGCTGCCTGGTTGGAAAACCTCATTGTGCATTGGGACCACTTGGTCGAGGTTCACGAGAAGGATTTAGTCAAACGTTACATCCGCGGGTTTCGGCGCTTCGTGCTGGGATTCGAAGGCGGTACCATTGGCTTGTTCCGAGTTGCGCTCCTGCGCCGGTGAAACGAGGTGCCCGCTCGGCCCGCCATCACCTCGTTACAGTCGTCCTCCAGTATGGGTGCAGGTTCACTCTGAAACGGCGGCATTCCCGATCCGGAGCAGAATACTTGCGGGGCGAAGCGCTACAGGCCTGGCCCCGAATTCGCTACTCGCCGTTCATCGATCAATCGTCAGCTATCAACCGGCATAACCAATCCCGGTGACAATCGTGTGTGGCCGAATTTGTCGGCAACGGAACCGCCAGCAAAGGCAGGAGCGCGACATCCTATCAAAGGCCGCGGCCTGGTTTGCATCGGACGACACAACGTCGCCGAGGTCTTTCGGTTGAAGAGCGCAAACCAGGCCCAATACCCGATCCAGCTCATGGCCCGCACGCTCGGGTTTCACGTTCCGGTTTCTATTCCTGTGAAGGTCGCGGACCCAGTGACCGCGATTTGTCGGATGCCGCGCTGCCGTAAGACATCAAGCGCATCCACGAGGCGTCGCCGCGGACCTACGGAACGCCACGCATCCATGCCGAGCTGGCCGGCGAAAGTATCCAGGTCGGTCGCAAGCGCGTGGAGCGGCTGACGCAAGCCAATGTGATTTTTTGGTGTCAGCCGCAGGAAGCCGACCGTCCCGGCCTCGAGTCCATGCGAGCGGACGAGGGCGGTGGAGTCCGGCCTGCATTCCCATGAGCAGCCCTATTCCCTGAGCGGATTCCTACCGACGCGGCGCTCCGGCATTGCCGACCCAGCGGTTGGTTAGTATTCACTCCACAATATCGCCCGATTTGAATGGCAAGCTCCGGCAAACAGCGAGCGGACAACACAAGAGGCGCAGAAAGGATCAAGCTTTGAGTGTCGACTACGCGGACTTCGTTTCTGCGCTCAGAATGCGTGAATCGAGTGGGAACTACGAAGTTGTGAACCCCTACGGCTATCTAGGCGCCTACCAGTTCGGTGAGGGCGCCTTGATCGATCTTGGCTTCGTCAATCACGACGGCAACTGGCAAAACAACGACTTTTCCGGCGGCTGGACCGGGCTCCACGGTGTCCAAAGCACCGAGGAATTCCTAAACAGCAGACAAGCGCAGGATCTGGCCGCCGATGCCTGGTTTCCATTGATGTGGAGCTATCTCGTTGGGGTCGGGGCCGATGACTGGCTGGGCCAAACCGTCGCCGGGATCACAATCAGCGCCAGCGGGCTCATCGCCGGAGCGCATCTTCTCGGTCAGCGGGTCGTGCTCGACTGGCTGAAATCCGACGGCGCAAAGGATCCGGTCGACCAGTTCGGCACGCCGGTCTCGGAATACATCGTCATGTTCAACAGCTACTTCATGCCGTTTGACACCGGTGAACCTGGATTCGCAGCCCTGGGCGAGCGCATTGCCACCTATTCTGACAGCCTCGGCTCCCGCGTCGAGGAGGTGTTCGACACTGCGAGCCAATTGCTGTTCGGCGAGGACGGGACCGACGCGCAATTGACCGGGTCTTCCAAAGCGGAAGTCCTACTCGGCCAGGATGGCGATGACCGACTGGTCGGGCGCCGTGGGGGCGACGCGCTGCTCGGCGGCGACGGCGATGACACGATCATCGCGGGTCCAGGGGCCGATGTCTCGGTTGGAGGGGACGGGCACGACGCGATCGAAGGAAGGTCAGGCAAGGATCTGCTTCTGGGGAATGCAGGCGACGACGTTTTGTCGGGCGGCCGGGGCAATGACATACTTAAAGGCGCATCCGGTAACGACACCCTCAGCGGCGGCATCGGGAAAGACCGGCTGATCGGTAATACGGGCAATGACAGCTTCCGAGGCGGCGGCGGCGCAGATCTGTTCGTGTTTCGAGACGGCGACGGCGAAGACACCATCCGCGATTTCGATACGGAGGAGGGTGATCGGATCGATCTGTCCGACGTCTCGGTCATCGCCGGCTTCAACGATCTCGTGGAAAACCACATCCAGTCGGAGGGCGACAATCTCGTCATCGTAATGGACGCGGTGAACCGGCTGGCGTTGAAAGACACCGACCTCAGGGACCTGTCGGCCGAGGACTTCCTTTTCTGAGGGTTCAGGCGCTGGGGGCAGTGACGGGGCCAATGGTACTTTGCTGGCCGCTTCCAGCCGATCGGAGACCGCACGGAGTGGCCATCGCCGCGTTATCGCGCAGTGACGGCCGACAACAGACCTGAGGTCGCCTAGCCCTGGAAGATCTGGCAACCACTTTCGGTCAGCGCCCCGGCGACGACGGGATAGTCAGGCGAGGGATTCTGGATGATCGGTTGAACCCGGCTGATCCGCCGCATGCAGCTCTCCGATTGCGGACGCGCGCTCCCGGCCCCGTCGACATAGATGTCGAGCCATGGCAGCCCGTTATGCCCGGTGTGGCATGGACCGTTCTGGGGCGATGGAGCTTCTCCGCACACATCTTCCACGATTGCGTAGCGGCGAAGTTGCGGCAGGTAGAACCGGGTGCCGGCAGGGTAGTCGAGGGTTTGGCGATTGCCTTCAATCCGGTGCCCTACCGCGATGGTGATCGGGTCTTTGTAGGTGCCTGTGCCGCCTGCCTTGTCGCGCAGGACCGGCCGGGCGATCGCCGCCGAGCCCGGCGGAGTGTTATCCCAGTAGCTGTAGCCGGTCAGGTAGACGGAGAACTGCCGCTCGCTCGCGGTAGCGGTGTTGCTGGACGAAACCACCTCGTCGGCCTGCGCGCCCTGCGGTTCGGGCAAGATAGCAGCACCAAACAGGATCGACAGGCCGATCGTCGCGGGAAGTGAAGCAATTCTCATCTCGATATCTCCCCAGATATTGGTTTTCGGAGGACCGTCGCGGGACTCGCCCGCGTAGTGGGTCAGACTGATCCGGCGTTCCTAAGGCAAAAAACTGGAATTTGGATGACAAATGCTTTTCATCGTTCCGATGGGCGGGAAGTTGCCAATAACTATCCAAAGTTTTTTTGGACCCGGCGCCCGCGTGATTCTGAAAAACGGTCGCGGTTTGGCGGAACGTGACAGCCGACCGCCGCGCGACACTTCCAAACTCTGGACTCTTTGTCCTCTGAGCGAGAGAATCAGGGTGGTCTTTACGGGAGCGACGGCGCCCATGCCGGAAAGTTGGGGGTCGGACGCCTCCCGGCCCCGGTCAAGTGAAGGGATCGAAATGTCGGTGGCTGCGAGCCTTGCTTTGACATTGATAGCCTTGGCCCTCTTCCGCAAAGCGACTGCATCGCGGAAAAGGGCGATGAGCATTGCGGTAGTAGTCTTCGTGGCGCTACTTCTTCTTGTCGCTTTCTACGCCCTTGATGCCCTGACCGGCTCCGGCATCGATGAGTCGGTCCTGTTCCATCTCAAAGTCGGCCTCAAGGGCGCTACGGTCCGCGATTTCACTGCGCTCATCGCAATCACTGCGCTGCTCGTCGTCGGCGCCTTGGCGGCCGGGTTTTTCGCGTATCGCTTCGTGCGCGCCGAGGATGCCAATCGCGCAACCCGGGCCCGTGTTCTCGCCGGTGTTGGTGTACTGCTGGGCGCCTATGCCATGAACCCGGCGGTGCTCGATATTGGCGAACTGGCCATCAAATACGGGACCCGGTCGATTGGCGCCGGCACGCGCGTCCCGGCACCTGCGGAATACGTCCCCGTCGATGCCCGCGACTTCAGCGGCGCCGAGAAAAACCTCGTCCTATTCTACCTCGAGTCGCTCGAACGGACCTACCTGGACGAGAAGGTTTTTCCCGGCCTGGCGCCGAACCTGCGGGCGTTGGAACAACAGGCACTCAGCTTCACCGACATCACGCAGCTGGCCTGGACCAGTTGGACCATCGGCGCAATGGTCGCCACGCAATGCGGGGTTCCCGTCGCCGGGTCAAGCGCCGGTTCCGACGCGTTTCTTCCGGCCGCAACCTGCATCGGTGACCTGCTGAACGACGCAGGCTACGACCTGAGCTACCTGCACGGCGCATCGCTGGAATTCGCTGGTTCGGGGGCGTTTTACGAGACCCACGGGTTCGCCTCGGTCGAGGGCGCAAGGGAACTTCTGGGTCAATTGGATGACCCGGGCTACGAATCCATTTGGGGGATCTATGACGACAGCCTCCTGGACCTTGCGGCACACCGTTTCGATACTCTTGCCGCCGGGGAGGAGCCGTTCGGCATGGTCCTCCTCACCGTCGACACGCATCACCCGCGCGGTGGCATCGTTTCGGCCACTTGCGAGGATATCATCTATCGGGACGGCTCCAACGCCTTCCTGAACGCGGTTCACTGTGCCGACCATATGGCCGGCCGGTTCATCCGTCACGTCTTGGACAGCTCGGCGATGAAAGACACGGTTCTGGTCGTGCTCTCAGATCACCTGGCGCGGCCCAATGCGGTCTGGGACACGCTCGAGGCCGCGGAGCGCAGGAATCTCATGTTCGCTTTCAGTTCCGGGATCGAACCGGGCACCATCGACAAATCTGGCATGACATTCGATGTCGCGCCGACGATCCTTGGGCTCCTCGGGGCCGAAACCGAGGCCATGGGCTACGGGCGCGACCTTCTGGGCCCGGCCCCGTCGTTGCGCAGCGAGGTGGCGGACCTGGACCGGCTCCTGGAAGAACACTGGCCGTTCCTCGCGTCTCTTGCGGCCTTTCCGCAACTTGATTTTGGTTTGCGGGTCGAGGCGGCAACGGAAAGGGCCTTTTTGGGCGCGCGCTTCGTCAGGCTGCCTGCCGTGTTCCAGGTGGATGAAGACCTACGTGTCGTCGACGTTTTGTATGACATGGACGACGGTATCACTTTGCCGGTGAAATTGGCCGATTTGTGGTACGGTAACCGGTTCATCTGGGTGGACGGTTGCGAACGGATCGCGGTGTTCGAAGGGCGCGAGACCCCTTTACCCGCAGCCTATTGTGCCCTTGCGGGAAGTCTCGGCAGCCCGGGCCTGGCATCGTTTGCCTTGCCCGACGGGAAACCGCTGAGTCTCGAGACTCTGGAGAATGTGTTCGCGGTCGTGGCTCCGGACGAGGCGTACTTCGCTAGCGTGGCGGGTACGTTTCGTGAAAACGCGATGTTGGTTGATGCGGAGGAAGTGCGGTCTGTGACACCGACCGGCTTAGCCGGCGATTTCGTCATCCGGTCTTCGGGGGGTGCAGATGCGTGGGAAAGCTGGGTGATCAACCGGGCGCAAGGCGACAAGGTGTACCTCGAGCGCGGGTTGTCCCTTCTCGGGCTCAACCAGGGCAGTGCCCCGGTCAAGCTTGCGCACAAGGATACCTGCGGTTGGGGCGGTGAGGTTCACGATCCGGATGCAGAGTCCGACCTGGATTTCGGCACGGTCATCGAGCGCAGCGCCGCTCGATATGGCGCATTTGCCGTCGTCGCGCATTCGTCCCCGGTCTGCTACAAGATTGACCCGCATCTCGACGCGCTGTTTTCCGGCACACCCTTCCGGGATTGGACCAGTCTTTGGTATGAGCAACCCTACGTCGCGATCCTCGCCGGGAACGGGCACGTTGAGGAATTCATCGGTGAACGCAACGCAGCGATCGCACTCGAACTTCGAGATTTCGTCGCGCAAGCCCCGCAAGAAGACCGGCCGGTGGTCCTGCGCGCAGAGCCGCTGGAGGAACAGTCCAAGGCCGTCCTCCCGCCGGTCTTTGCCGACAATCTCTGCCGATTTGGAGGCCTGTGCGGCCCCTGACTCGCCCGGTCGCGCCGTTGCGAAGTGGACAAGGACCGCCGCGTTCATCGGCGAAGAATCGCGGCAATCGCCTGAAGGATGATCCCGTTCGAGTTGACGTCACCGTAGTTTCGCGTCGGGCGATCATCCGCCATGTAGATGCCGGAGGCGAAGCCGTTCGACAGGCGTGCATGCTTGCGCACATAGGCCAATAGACGGTCGGAATAGGCATGCGGACGGGTGGCGGCCCACAAGTAGGCCGCCTTGGACGCGACCATGCGCGCCTGGGCGCGAAATTCAGGCGTGCGGTACTCGGCCCCACCGCCCGGCACCATCACGTCCCAGGCCAGCTCGCCGGTGCGGTCCACCCGCAACCCCTGGTAGGTGAACCAGGGAGCGCCGTCACGGGGCGCTTCGGACGGCGCGATCAACTGGCCCGTCTCGCCGAAATGCGTGAGTTGGGCGGCAAAGAGAACGTCAGAGAGGTACCGAAGCGGGGAGGTCCACCCGAGTTCGAGCGCCTCCAACAACAAGGGTTCCGCGCCCAGGTTTCCGATCTTGGCCACCTCGTACAACAGGTGCATCCGATGGTCGGTCTCGGTTTCGCCCCGATGGTAGACGCTGTAGGCCGATTTGGCCGGAATGCCCCAGCGGCGGAACGCGCGGGCGGTGTAGCTCGACGCATGCGTGTCGGGCTGCGGCACGAAGTAGCCGTTCTCCAAAGAGTGCGGCACGCCGTCGATGACGGAGCTCTGGATGTCCCAACTGGCCACAAGGTCTTGGACGGCGGTATCACCTGCAGACGCGCGACGGTCGAGCGCGTGAAGGGCTGAAAGCAATCGTCCCGCATCTCCCGCGTTGAAATCCTGGGAACCGTCGTCCGGTGCGGCGACGCGAAAAATAGCCCGCGGCAGCCGCTTGTCGGGTAGAGTCGCCGCGCGCAAGGTTTCAAGAGCCGTGACGCGCCACTGCTTGAAGGCTTCTGGAGGGATAATGCCGAGGTCCAGCGCAGCGATGTGCGCGAAGATGGCCGACCCCACGTCCCATTGCGTGAGGTGGTCGTAGGTCAGTTCCGGGTCTCCCGCCGGAGTGAAATACCCGGTCGCCGCCGGCATGCCGGTCGCGTCCTCCTGCAGAGTTTCGAAGTAGCGCCAGGCGCGTCGCGCGTCGTCCATGAAGGCTTCGCGCTCCTCGTTGATTGACGTCTCCCGCGGTCGTGCGGCGATCCCGGACGCGGCCACGCGCGTTGTGCGCATTTTCTGAAACACCGGATCCGGGTTGGTGAGTTCGTCGGCGTAGGTGACCAGGTCGGTGATCCGGGTGCTGGGCAGCTCGGCCAAGCGGCGCAGTGTCGCCACGGCGGGGTTGCGTTGTGCCGGTGTCGAAAACGAACCGGCGTCCAGCACGACAACCGGCTCATCGACGAGCGACAACTGTTCCCCGAGTGCCTCTATGTCCTCCCAGCTCGTCACACGTCGAGGCGAACGCAAATGCACGAGCCCGTTCCCGTCGAGCCCGAAATAGCCGGCCGCCCCGGTGCCAACGACGGCGTGCGCGCCTGCGTCGGACAGGGTCGCCAAATGTCCAGGTTCGTGCGATGGGGTGAGAACACAGGCAACGCCGCGCGGGAGGGCGGCGGGAGCCTCCGAAGGGTGTGCCGACAGGCCAAGGCAATCGGTCGAGCCCAGGGCATCCGTGTCGTGGAGGGCGACCGAATGGGCGATCCCGCCTCGGGTCAGGCTTCCGCTCAGGGCCACGATGGCCGTTCGGGCGGTGTCGCCCGATCCAGTCGCACTCTGGCCGTCTATCACGACACCGATGAGGCGCTCGAAATGGGAAAAATGCCGGATACCGATCTTATCCGGGGCGAGTGGCGTGACCATGCCTCGCTCGACATATTGTGCGATGATGTCGGCGAGGTCCTCGGCTTGATCACGGGCGGAAACGCGATCCGCCTCTAGATCGACGAACAGGTTCGCGTGGACCTGTTCGGGATCGCGAATGGCGGTTTCAAGATAGGCCCGTGCCTCAGCACTCCCGCTTCTGCGTACTCGGAGCCCGCCGCGGGTGACAGCGGTCTGGCTGTGTTGGGTCGTGATCGTTGTCGGCCCGGTGGTATCCGGAACCATCACGGCCGTTCTGAAACCCGTTACCCGCAGACCTTGCAGGTTCAATTCGGCACCCGGATCGGGAGCACATAGCGTGTTCGGGCAGTGCGCACCGTACGTTGACGGTACAAGCGTCCTGCGCGCGGTCGTAAGGCTTCGCATTTGGAAATAGGGCTGGGCGGGCAGCGGGTCCGGCGACCAATACATCGCGCATTGCAGCTGGTCCCGAAGCACATCCGCTTGCAGTCCCCAAGCGCCGGGCGACAAGGCCACCCCAACGGGAATTCCGCGCGCCGAGAACGCAGACAGGCTTTCGATCACCGAGCCGACAGGGACCGGGGCGCGCTTCGAAAAAAGGACGACCAGCACGGTTGCGCGACCACTCGTCCCGCTGAGCCGCATCGGGAGAACTGCACCGGACGTCGAAACGACCAGCCCTTGAAGCAGACTGCGTCGATTGAGCAACGGCCACGCCCTTTCCATTCTAATGTCCTATGGTCGACAACCATATGATTCATAAGGGGAGGTGGGAAGCATCAACTCGTTGTTGCCACTTGAGCCCAGCATTGGAGCCCGTTGCAGATCCCGGTAGGGAGGGAGGGATGGCAAAGCGCGCAAACAAGGGGAGGCGGAATCCCTACCGGCCCGGACAGGTTCTTCGGGAGCCGGTCTTTTCTGACCCCGGCCACAATCGCCGGCGGGTATTCGCGTTTGTCGCCACGATCATCCCCACCTTCTTCGCAGCTTGGGTGGCCATCTTCGGCGCGCATCTTTACTTCGTTGACAAGCTGCAGGCCCCGCCGCGAGCGGCGCTGCCCGCAACCGCATTCGCGGAACAGGCCGATGCGGAAGGAAGCACAGCCTTTGGCGTGGTCCCGCAAGACGTTTGCGAAACCAGCCCGTATCCGACGATTGTGCCGCGCTCGAACGACCCGAACCTGCGTGTTCTGCCCACGGAAACGGTATTCGCATTTCTGCCGTACCTGCCGGAGACCACCTATGCCTCGCTCGAGACCGGGATCAACGCTATCGACGTTCTGATGCCGGAATGGTTCCGCGTGACCAATGCCCGAGAAGGCGTGGTCATGCTGAACCGCGAGGCCGAGCACCAGGTCTTCCTCAAGCAGGTGATTGACCGGTCCTTTCCGCGAGTCCGCGTCGTTCCCGTCGTCCGAGTGATCCACGGCTCTCTGCCCGCCAATGGGGCTGACTGGCAGACGCTCGTCCGACTGGCCGAGGACCTTGCAAACTTAGCGGTCGCGCGGGGCTACTACGGGCTTGCCATCATGCCTGCCGGGATTGAGTCCAGCGAGATGCAGGCCTTCGCCAATCTGGCCGCTTTGCTGGATGTGGCGCTCAACGCGCACGGGCTGCGAAGCCATCTATTGGCCTCGGTCGACTCCCCCCTGCTGAACAAGCACGTTCTCATCGAGGCAATGGACCTGGTGATCGTGAAGACGTTCCGGGACCCTTGGGTCGGCAATCCGCCGGAGCCGCTCGCCGCGAATGACTGGTTCAACGCGCGAGCGCGCTGGGCCATCGAGACAGTTGGCCGCGAAAAACTAGTGGTGATGCTCGGCAGCTTCGCGGTGGACTGGTCGCGCCAGGCTGCTGCTCCGGAGCGGATACCCGTCGCCGACGCTTTTCGGCGGTTGGCTGCGAACGGAGGCAAGTTCGATTATCCCGCCGAGGCGGGCAACCTCCGTATGCGTTACGAGACCCCGAGCGGCGTTGCGCATGAGATCTGGAGCCTGGATGCGGCAAGCCTCTACAACCAGTTGGCGGTCCTTTCCGAACTCGAACTGCGTCAGGTCGGCTTGTGGTCGCTTGGTTTCGAGGACCCTTCCGTCTGGCCAATTCTCTCTGTTCAGTTGCTGAACCCGGAAAACGCGGCCCGGTTCATCGCGGAAGTCGATTTCTCCGATTTTGTTGGTTATGAGGGCAGCGGCCCCTTCCAGCGTCTGACCAGGTCTGCGGTGATCGGGAAACGTTTGGTCAGCATCGACCCGGAAAGCGGCCTAGTCAGCAATCAGGGGTTCGCGCCTTTGCCCGAGCCGTGGGGGATACTGCGCTACGGTCAGCCCGCACCGGATACGGTGGCGATCACCTTCGACGACGGCCCCGATCCGACACACACCGCCGCGATCCTCGATGTCCTAAGTGAGCGCGACGTGACAGCCACTTTTTTCGTTGTCGGCGCGCATGTTCTGCAATCCCCAGAGATAGTGCGGCGGATGTTGACGGAGGGCCACCTGGTCGGATCCCACACCTTCCTGCACCCCGAGATCGGAGACAAACCCCTCCTTCGCACGCTGTTCGAGGTCAACGCCCTACAGCGGCTGCTCGAGGTTGTGACAGGGCGTGGAACGTTGCTTTTCCGTACGCCGTACGGGCGCAGCGAAGGGCCGATGACGGGCGAGGACGCGGCCCCGATGGAAGTGCTCGAAAATGCGGGGTACGTGATTGTCGGTAGCGACGTGGTACCGCCAGACTGGCTTGCGCTCGACGCGCAGGAAATCGTCGACTTCGTGATGAAGACGTTGGAACGGAGCGGCGGCAACGTCATCGTTCTTCATGATGGCGGCGGGGACCGGCAGGCGACGGTTGACGCCCTGGGGCCGTTGATCGATCGGTTGCGGGCGGACGGGTATGAGATCGCCGACCTCGCTGCAATGCTTGGGATCAGCCGGGATCAGGCCATGCCAGTGGCAGGCGGCTCCTTTGCCCTTTTGGACCAGGTTTCTTTCGGCCTTCTGCGCGCCATGTCCGGCCTGCTGATCGGGCTCTTCTGGGTCTTGATCGCGGTCGGCGTCGTACGATCCTTGGTGATCGTCATGCTTGCGCTCGGGCGCCGGCGGCATGATCCAAAAGCCGGCATCTTTGCCCCGCCCGTGACCGTGGTCATACCGGCCTTCAACGAGGAACTCACAATCATCCGGTGCATCGACTCGGTTTTCGCTTCGGATTACCCCAGCATTCGCGTGATCGTGGTGGACGACGGTTCGACCGATCACACATTCGAGCGTGTCAGAGCACATGCGGCGCGCGTGCCGGGCATCTTGGTGTTTCACGAGCCAAACAAGGGCAAACCGGTGGCTCTCGACGCCGCTTATGGGTCCTACGGCGGGATCGACACCGAAATCGTCGTGGCGATTGATGCAGATAGCATGCTGGCCCGGAACGCCATCACTTTGCTTTCCCAACATTTCGCAGATCCCGCGGTGGGTGCAGTGGCGGGGCGGGTGCGCGTCGGCAATCGGCGCGGCCTGCTCACCAAGTTGCAGGCCCTCGAGTACCTAACTGCGCAGAGCATCGATCGACGCGCCTTCGAGCGTCTGAACTCAATACTGGTTGTTCCAGGCGCAATTGGCGCCTGGCGCACACGCGCCGTACGCGAAGCAGGGCTATACTCGGCCGACACAGTGACCGAAGACGCCGACTTGACAGTGTCGGTGATCCGAGCCGGGTACCGCGTGGTCTACGAGGATAGGGCATACGCGGTTACCGAAGCGCCCGAGACCGTCCGGCAATTCCTAGGCCAGCGTTTGCGCTGGTCGTTCGGTATGCTGCAAACCGCTTTCAAGCATATTGCCGGCGCGGCGCGCCAACGCCTCTTCGTCGGATGGGTGGCACTACCGGACCTTTTGGTCGTCGGTTTCGGGTTTTCGATACTGGCGCCACTCGTCGACCTCATCCTGATCGGGACACTGCTCGACCTCGCCGTGGACTCTGTCGTCGGCCGGCCCGAGCGGGTCGTCGACGTGCGCCCGCACCTGCTATTCGGCTATGCTTTGCTTCCGTTGATGGACGTCGTCCTGATCCTTGTGGCGATGCGCCTCGACCGCAGCGAAAGCCTGGGGCTGTTGTTACTGTTCCCGGTCCAGCGTTTCTTCTACCGTCAACTCATGTACTTTTCGGCCTTGCGGGCCATGTTCCGTGCCGCGACCGGCAATATGACCAGATGGGGCCATCTCAAGCGAACCGGCCACGCGAGGTTGTCGAAATCAAACTAAAAGCCTCCGGACGCCAATCCACTCCGCCAATCCGAGCCGGTTGCTGACCCAAACTCCCGGTGATCTACCGGCTACCCCATCACTGCGAGATCATCGAAACCGGAAATGATTGCCGACGATCCAAGAACCAAGCAAAATGACCACGGCCCCAAGCTGGCCCGCCGCCGCTGGATTACATCGGGACTGCGCGCGCCGGGCCAGTTCAGTTCCAGGGGGTCAAGATTGGACGCCGATACCCGATCTCTTCTGGGATATTGGTCGCTAGTCGCCAAGAGACCAGATTTGTCTGCTTTGCGGCCGGCACGAGAATCCTGACGGACTGTGGCGAGGTCCCGGTTGAGCGGCTGAAGCCGGGCCACCGGGCGATGACGCTCGACCGTGGCACACAGCTGATCCGCTGGGTCCACCAAGACGTCAAACCCTTGGGAGCGGAGGATACCGACGCCAACCCGGTCCTGATCAGTGCAGGCGCACTTGGCGCGGGGAAGCTTGATGAAGCCGTGATCGTATCGCTGAAACATCGGGTGTAGGCGGGGACACCTCACGTTTGCCCGGTCTGTTCGCGTCCGAGGTCCTTCTGCCCACGAAATCTCTGACCGGGCTACCGGGGATCCGGTGCAAAAGTGGAAAACGCGAGGTCACATGGGTCCATTTTTCCTGCAATCGGCACGAAATCGTGCACGCGAATGGCTGCCTGTCGGAATCGCTGTTGTTCGGGCCGATGGCAACCGCCGGATTGGACCCCAAGACGCTGCGCGAGATCGGCGACATCTTCGGACCCGCGCCGATACTTGGCGCCACGCTTCATGGGCGACCAGTTCGGACATTCATGACCGTCGGCGAGGTTCGTCGACAGGTGGCCGACAAACGCCGGAAATCGAAGAACCACGGGCCCCAGCGGAAAAGAAAATTGGATGCAAATGCATCCAATTTGTTGGTATGAGCCGGACCACTGCTGAAGCAGCATTTTGCCAGCCAAGACAGTTCGTGGCTTCGCAGGATGTCCGCGCTTCCCGCCGTTTTCGGAACGATCCTGGGTTGTCGACCGCTGAATGCCTGAAAGGTCCGCAACTGAGACGTCGGGGGCGGGTGCAGCGAACGACCGGTATCGAACTGCGCCAAAGGGACTATCATGAATGACCGGTCCTGGGACGCCCGCTACGGCGGGCGGCATCCAAACCGCTACGGGGAGTTAGGGAGAAGGTTAGGGTCGATAAATATATCTCATCTAAAATACCATATTTATCAACACATTAGAACAAGAAGGTGGCGGAGACGAAG
>DQCI01000205.1:14598-15264 GCA_003545125.1 Paracoccaceae bacterium | reverse complement strand
GTGCGACAGCGCCTCGGTACAGGCGGCTTCGACCGCGTCCAGGCCATCTGAGTGCACGGCGGCAAGAGCGGCCTGCGCGCCGAACGGTCTCAGCCAGCGATCAGGGTCCGGATCTGCGCCACCTTCGCCGCCACCAGGCCTTCGTCGCCGCGCGCCTCGACGTTGAGGCGCAGGAGCGGTTCGGTGTTGGAGGCGCGCAGGTTGAGACGCCAGTCGGGATAGGCCAGCGACAGCCCGTCGGTGTCGTCCCGGCTCACCGCGCTGGCTGCAAAAGCCGCCTCCACCCGGGCCACGGCCGCAGTCACGTCATCGACCCGGAAGTTGATCTCGCCTGACGAGGGGAAGGCCTGCCTGCGGGCATCGACCAATGCCGAGAGCGCCGCCCCTTTGCGGCCCATGAGTTCGACCACCAGGAGCCAGGGGATCATGCCTGAATCGCAGGCCACGAAATCGCGGAAGTAATGGTGCGCGGACATTTCGCCGCCGTAGACCGCCTGCGTTTCGCGCATCACCTGCTTGATGAAGGCATGCCCGGTGCGCGATTGCACGGCCTCGCCGCCGGCGCGCCCGACCACGTCATGGGTGTTCCACACCACCCGCGGATCGTGCACGATCTTCGCGCCGGGCTCCTTGGCCAGGAACGCCTCGGCCAGCAGCCCGACCACG
>DQCI01000205.1:12011-14456 GCA_003545125.1 Paracoccaceae bacterium | reverse complement strand
AAGCTGCCGTCGGGGGCGTGGTGCAGGCGCACCACGTCGAGCGGCGCGCCGGCGGCTTCGAGCGCTGCGAACAGCGCGTCAAACGTGGGCCCTGCCGCGCCGTTGCCGGCGTTGACCAGGATCTTCAGCGGCTTCAGCGCCGACACATCGACGAAAGACATCACCCGCGCGACATATGCCTCGCGCGCGCCGTCGGCCGCGACCACCCGACCGCGAACTGCGGCCGGCGTGAACCCGCCCGCCTCGGCAAGCTCTTTCACCCGGCCCAGCTCCGTCGCCGGATCCAGCGGCGCAGACCCGGCCTTGACCATCTTCATTCCATTATAGTCGAGGGGGTTGTGCGAGGCGGTCACGCAGATACCGCCATCGGCTTTGAGATGCGTGGTGGCGAAATACATCTCCTCGGTGCCCGAAAGCCCGAGGTCGAGTACCTCCACACCCTGCGCGACCAGCCCCTCGGCCACCGCGGCGGCCAGGCTTTCGGAACTCGCACGGATGTCGCGCCCAAGCACGACCCGCTTCGCGCCCAGCGCAACGGCGAAGCCCTGGCCGATCACCCGCGCGATGTCTTCGTCGAGATTGTCGCCGAGACGTCCGCGGATGTCATAGGCCTTGAAACAGGTGAGTTCAGTCACGGTCTTGTGGGGCGTCGTCGGCTCAGTCACGGGCGTACACGTCCTCATAGCGGATGATGTCGTCTTCGCCGAGATAGGACCCGGTCTGGACCTCGATCAGCACCATCGGCACCTTGCCCGGGTTGGCCATGCGGTGCACGGCGCCGAGCGGGATATAGACCGATTGGTTTTCGCTCACCAGCTGGACCTTCTCGTCGATGGTCACCTCTGCGGTGCCCGACACCACGATCCAGTGTTCGGCGCGGTGATGGTGCGATTGCAGGCTGAGCGCAGCGCCAGGTTTCACCACGATACGCTTCACCTGGAAGCGATTGGCCAGCACCAGGCTTTCGAACCAACCCCAGGGCCGGTGATCCTTCGGGAAGGCGGTGGCCTGGTGAGCGCCCTTTTCCTTGAGCGCCGCAACGGCCTGTTTCACATCCTGGGCCCGCTCCATGTCGGCCACCAGCACCGCATCTCCCATCGCGACGGCGATGACGTTCTCGAGCCCGAGCCCGACGATTTCGAGGTTTTTGCCTTCCGACCGCAAAAGCGTGTTGTGACACTCGATCGCGGTGGCGTTGCCGGAAAGTGCGACGCCGTTCTCATCGGGCGCGGACTCGCGCCAGATCGCGTCCCAGCCGCCAAGATCCGACCAGCCAGCGGAATAGGGCACCACCACGAGGTTGTCGGCCCGCTCCATCACCGCATAGTCGATCGAAATATCCCCGGCCGCGGTCCAGGCTTCCGGATCGAGCCGGTGGAAATCGAGGTCGGGCCGGCCGCCTTCGATTGCCCGGGCGACGGGTTCGACAAGGTCGGGCGCGTGGCGCATGAAGGCGTCGATGATCGTCTTGACCGAGAACAGGAAGATACCGGCGTTCCAAAGGTGCTTCCCACCCGCGACCATCGCTTGCGCGGCTTCGCTATCGGGCTTCTCGACGAAACGGATGAGGTCCATCACATGCGGCTCGCCGGCGCCGTAGGCCTCGGCAAGCTCGAGATAGCCAAAGCCGGTCTCCGCATGGTCCGGCGCGATCCCGAAGGTCACCAGCTTGCCCGCCCGGGCCGCCGGCACGCCAAGTTCGACGGCGGCGCGGAACGCCGCCTGATCCGGCACAAGGTGGTCGGAGGGTGCCACCAGCATCAACGCATCGTCATCGGCGCCCGCGCGGTCGAGCCACAATGCGGCGGCGAGCACCGCGGGGCCGGTGTTGCGCCCTTCCGGTTCGATCAGGATCGCGCCGGGCTCGACCCCGGCCGTGGTCAGCTGCTCGCCGACGATGAAGCGGAAATCCGAATTGGTCAGCACCAGCGGCGGCGCATACCCGGCGCCGACCATTCTGAGCACCGAGGCCTGGAACGGCGTCGCGTCGCCGATCAGCGGCACGAACTGCTTGGGATAGGATTTCCGCGACAGCGGCCAGAGCCGCGTTCCTGAGCCGCCCGCCAACAATACCGGTGTAATCATCGTCTCATGTCCTGTCAGAAAACCCGATGGAACGCCTCGCCGTTCATCCGTGCCAGCCTGCCCGGGTCCGCCCGGCCCGGCGCGGCGGCAAGCCCGCCCATCGGTTCACTCCTCTTGCCTCCGAGGCGACGCCGCGGAGGAATACCTCATTGGTCCCGGTCGGCTCGCGGCCGGTCCGGGGACGCCAGTGCGCTAACACGCCACCTGCCCTCCGACAACGCCGAAGCCCGGGTTTCGCGCCCGGGAACAATGTGTTCGGCATTCGTGGCAACAGTTTGACCGCCTGTTGACCGGCGTGCGGAACTTCGAGGGGGCAGGGTCGGACGACGCGTGACAAAGACGGCACGGCCCCGCGGGCAA
>DQCI01000205.1:11718-11984 GCA_003545125.1 Paracoccaceae bacterium | reverse complement strand
TGGCGGCGGCCCGGATCGACGGCATCCGGCCGGGCCGGTCGCACTCCGGTGCGCGGCAATGACCTGCCGCCCGCGTCCGTAAAGCCAACACATGGGCATTCAGGCGCTCCGCCGCCGCGCCGGATACCGCCCTTGCGCGACCCGTTCCCGGACCACGCCCCACCTAACAAGCCCATCCGAGCGTGCCCGGCCAACCTTACGGGCCCGGCGGCGCACGACCTGGGTGCGAATCAGGAATTGCAGGACGGGGATCAGCCCCCGCGCCG
>DQCI01000205.1:2761-11604 GCA_003545125.1 Paracoccaceae bacterium | reverse complement strand
TGAGGCCATAGAAACGGATGAATTGTATCAAATTTCCGACAAATTCCTGTGAGCATTTCTAATGTGTGCAGCTATGGACACATCGACAAGATGATCTACAAAACCCTTTCTTCTCAACCTCGGCCTTTTCCGTTAGTAAAGACTTCGTTAGGGTGTTCTCGTCCGCGAACTCAATCTGCGGGCGATAACGTTTTGGGTCGCAGTTATTCCGTTGGCGTTACTGTTGGTTCGCGCTGTGAGGGAACGGTGAGCATTCAAAATCCGGTAGACGTGTACGACGTCTCGCATTCATCCAAGAGTATTTCTGGCGCTGTCGGTGGGTCCGCCATTTTCTGGCGCGCGAAACGCATCACCGACGTCGTCGTCAGCCTTCTGCTGCTGCCCGCCCTTGCCCTCATCGCGCTGGCTCTGTTGCTACTCAATCCCCGTTTCAACCGCGGACCGGTGTTTTTTCATCAGAAACGCATGGGGCAGGATCTGGTCCCGTTCACGGCGATCAAGTTCCGCTCGATGAACCCGTCCCCGGCGATCACACGTTCGGTCGACGATCCGATCGAGGCCCACCGGATCAACGCGCTCGGCCGGATGATGCGCAAGACCCGGATCGACGAGCTGCCGCAGATCCTCAATGTCCTGCGCGGCGAGATGAGCCTGATCGGTCCGCGGCCCGACTATTTCGAGCACGCCCGCGAGTTCCTGGCCCAGATCCCCGAATACCGCCATCGCCACCTCATCCGCCCGGGCATCTCCGGCCTTGCGCAAGTGACGCTCGGATATGCCGCGGGGCTCGACGCAACCCGTGCCAAGGCCACGGCCGACCTCGCCTACATACGCAACGCGTCCTTCGCGCTCGAAGCCCGGATCTTCTGGCTCACGCTCGTGACCGTGTTCATGCGCCGGGGCGCGTGAGGCGTTACCTAACGTCAACTCTGGTCGTTTTCGCCCGAGGTACTTGCCGAGGCGCTTGAAACGCGCGCCGCGGAGCGACTATTCCTCTGCGCGATGTCCTGGCTGACCCAAATCCTCGGCGGCGGCGATGGCGCGACCGCCCGGCCCGCCTTCGATGCCGTGTTGGCGCCGTCCGAGCGGGTCGCCGTCATCGGCGACGTTCATGGATGCGACCGGTTGCTCCTCTCCCTCCTCAACCGCCTCGGCGCGCTCGATCCGCCGCCCGACCGGCTGATCTTCGTCGGCGACCTGATCGACAGGGGCGAGAACAGCGCCAGCGTGCTTTCGATCGCCTTCGGCCTTCAGCGCCGCCTCGACACAGGCGTCGTGATCCTGCGCGGCAACCATGAGCAGATGATGCTGAATTTTCTCGATGCGCCGACCACCATGGCGGCGCGCTGGCTGCGCTACGGCGGGTTGCAGACGCTCGCCAGTTTCGGGATTGGCGGCGCGACCGAAACGATGTCAGAAGCGCAGGCGGAGCGCGTGCGCGACAAGCTGGCCGAGGCACTCGGCCCGACGCTGATCGACTGGCTGTGGGACTTGCCGACGCTCTACACCACCGGCAACGTCCATGTGGTCCATGCCGGTGCCGACCCGGCCCTGCCGCTCGTCGAGCAATCCGCGCATACTCTCACCTGGGGGCACCCCGATTTCCTGCGGCGGGCGCGGCGTGACGGGCAGTGGGTGGTGCATGGCCATACCATCGTCGATGCGGTCGAGGCCAATGACGGCCGGATCGGCGTCGACACCGGCGCTTACGCGACCGGACGGCTCTCCGCGGCGATCATCGAACCCGCCGGGCTGACGGCGCTTTCGGTGCCCGATTGAGCGCCACAACCGGCGCGGCGTGCAGGCGCGACAGAACGGCTCACCGGGTAGGGGGCCGGACAGGCCGCGGAATCGCCCTAAAGTGCAGCATTTTTGCCATGCTGCCCAACTTAAGGCCCATTTCGCGGTTCCTCGGCACAAACCCAGTTGGTATAAAGCCCCGACACAGGAGGTCGCGGCGGGCACGCCGTGCCCATGACTTAGGGGACAGAACATGCGCCTTTTTGCTGCTTTGGCGGTCGTTGCATCGCTCGCGGCATGCGGAATCACACCGACGATAAAATCGGGTGATTCGGCTGCTGGCGAGGTCAACATCGTGGCCGTGACCAACGAAACCATTTCCACCGCGAACGCTTCGCCGTATCGCCCGCGAACATTGCCCACCATTTTCAGCTATTCTGCTGGCGTCGGTGGCGCACCGATGGGTGCAGGTGCGCTGCCCGCACCGGCCTATTCGCCCGAATCCCGTCCTGGCGAGCTGCCGACCCGCCTGCCGGATCCGTATACCCCCGGGCCCTACATGATCGGCGTGGGCGACGTTCTGCTGCTGTCGACCCCGAACTCAGCCGACACCGTCGAGGCGCTCACCGGCCTGCTCGCCGCGCAATCGCAGCGCCAGGGCTACACCGTCCAGGATGACGGTGCGATCGCGATCCCGGAAGTCGGCCGGATCCGCATCGCCGGTCTGACCCTCGAAGAGGGCGAGGCCGAGATCTTCCAGGCGCTCGTCGGCAACCAGCTCGACCCGACCTTCTCGCTGGAGATCTCCGAGTTCAACTCGCAGCACATCAACGTCGGCGGTGCGGTGACCACGGCCGTGGCCGTCCCGGTCACGCTGAATACGCCGACACTGTCGGGGGTGATCACCGCCGCCGGTGGCGTGAACCTGACCGATCAGGACTACGCCTCGATCCGGATCTACCGCGACGGCTCGATCTACCAGGTGCCGATGTCGGTCTATCTCTCGGATCCTAAGATCCAGATGATGCCGATGAAAAACGGCGACTCGGTCTTTGTCGATACCGCCTACGACCTCGACAAGGCCGCGGCTTACTTCGCCCAGCAGATCCAGCTCGCGACCTTCCGCCAGACCCAGCGTGCGGCGGCCCTCACCGAGCTGACGTCCGAAGTGGCCCTGCGCCGCGGTGAGCTCACCGAGCGTCGGTCGAACTTCCTGTCCAAAGTCGATCTCGATGCGGTGACTCGCGACTACGTCTATGTCGCCGGCGAGGTCGGCGTGCAGAGCCGCTTCACCCTGCCGTTCGAACGCACCGCCTCGCTCGCCGATGCGCTGTTCACCGAAGCCGCAGGCGTGCCGAGCGAAATGGGCACCCTGTCGCAGCTCTACGTGGTCCGCGCCAACTCCAACGGGCCCGGCGTGATCGCCTGGCACCTCGATGCGTCCAACGCCGCGAGCCTGGTGCTGGCGACGAAGTTCGAGCTGCGCCCGAACGACGTGGTCTTCGTCTCCGAAAACCCGGTGCGCTCGGCCCAGCGGATCTTCAACATCGTCGCGACCGGGTTCGATGTCATCGACACCGCCGCAGGCATCTGATCCCGCGCCACACAGGCTTCAAGGGCCGCCGATTTCGGCGGCCCTTTTTCGTTCAGAACAGGAAATCGTCCACGGTGAAGGCAAAGCCCGCGCTGTCGTCCACCTGGACCAGGAGCAGCTCGTCGCCGCCCGNNGAGCCAGGCCGCGCCGCGGACCGAAATGTCGAGATCGCCGATCCCCTCCGCCTCCCAATTCGACAGATCGATGCTGTCGAGCCCTTGTTCGAAATCGCGGATCCGATCGGTCTGACCGTCGTCGGTCATTACGAAAACATCGGCTCCGTCGCCACCGATCATCACGTCCTTGCCGCGGCCATCGAACAGATGGTCATCGCCCGCGCCGCCGAACAGCCAGTCGTGTCCTTTACCGCCGCGCAGGATGTCATCGCCCGCGCGCCCATAGAGGTCGTCGGCGCCGCGCCGGCCGACGAGCTTGGCATCGAACGGCGTGCCGCCGAGATCGGTGTCGGCCTTCCTCGACCCTTCCACCACGATCAACTCCGGCGCAGCGGCAACCCCCTCGATCCCGGTGGCGTCGATGCCTTCGAGGGTGATCCACCCCAGCTCGTCCGCCTTCACGATGGTGTCGGTCCCGTCCGAATAGACGTCGAACCGGGCGACCAGTGCCTCCAGCGTCGTGAACACCGCACCACTGATTTCCAGACTGTCTTCGCCGAGCGTGAAATCGGTGATCGTATCCTCGCCGATCCTGGCCGACACCGACCCGAACACGAAGCGATCCGCGCCCGTACCGCCGGTCACCACGTCGTCGCCGTCACCGATCTCAAGCCGGTCGTCGCCGTCGCCGCCATCAATGACGTCGTTGCCGTAGTACCCTCCCTGGCCGTCGTCGCGAAACACATCCGCGCCGGCGCCGAGATCGACGATGTCCTGACCCGCGCCGCCATCGACGAGGTCGTTTCCGGCGCCCGCAACGATGGTGTCGCCCTGGCTGCCGCCAAAGATGCTGTCGTCGCCGTCGCCGCCGTACAGCCGGTCGGCCCCGAGCCGGCCGTGTATCCAGTCGTCGCCCGCCGCCCCGGTCAACCGGTCGGCCCCTGTGGATCCGTAAAGGAAATCGTCGCCCGCCGTGCCGATTTCGACCTCGCCCTTGTCCGCCTCGTAGATCACCTCGATCACGATCATCTCGTAGGGTGAGAAGGTGAGCACCTCGCCCGCATTGTCCTGGAACCAGCGGAAGGCATAGTCCTCCGTTTCCACATGCGTGCCTTGCTGGAAGCCCCTGGCGTCGGGGTCATCGACAAAAATCCGGCTCACCGAGATCGTGGGCAACGCGCCGTCGCCGCGAAAGGCGGCGAGACTGAGGTCGACCGCCTGCGCCTCGTCGCTGCGCGAGCCGAGATAGAGCAATGTGCGGCCCTCGCCCTCGAACCCGTAGACATGCACGTCGTCGCCGACCTCCCACATGGTGCCGGCGTCCGTGCCGTTGAGGTCGAGCACCTTGGTGCCCACCAGCTGGTCCGACATCATGTCGAACAGATAGCTGATCGGCTTCTCGGCCCCGTCCAGCGTCTCCAGCGACGTGAACGCGCCGTTGCGCACCGGCCAGAGGTTCATGTGGTCGATCCCGGCCGCGACCATCTGGCTGAACAGCGACACCACCGGTTCGAGCTGCTTGATCCCGTCGTAGTGATCCTTCAAGAGCTCCACCGCATCGCCCGATCCGAAGGACACTTCCCATTCGCTCACGATCCAGTCGAGCCCGCCGCCAAAGACCGCATCCAGGCTTTCGAGGTTGTCGATGATCTCGGTGTCGCCTTCCAGCCAGTCGAGCGGGTTTTCTTCGAGCTCCAGCCAGGGATAGATATGGGTGATGATCGCGTCCACCGCGCCGGTCACGCCGGCCGCGTCGAAGGCGTGCTCCATCGCGTCGCGGAAATCGGCAGGCTTGCGCCAGTATTCCGGCACCCAGGTCCAGAGCGCCTGCACCCCGATCCAGGGCGCATCACCCGCCCCGAACCCGGCCGCGTCGACCTCGGCATCGAGCGCCGCGGTGATCGTGGCCGCGACATCGGCATAGGCCTCCGACCACACCTGGCATTCCTCGCCAGTCAGCCAGGCGCTGCCGTTGGTCTTCTCCGCCAGCAGATCGAACTCATTGCCGATCTCGAACCCGTCGATGGTCACGCCCAGCGCATCCGCCACCTCGAACAGGCTGCGCGCATATTCCGTCACCTCGGCCGCGGCCCGTTCGGTGTCCATCTCCATCGTGTCCTGATCGAGATACCGCCAGGTCGGCAGCACGATCGACACCGCCCAGCCGTTCGCCGCCGCGTCGAGCAGAAACGCGTAGGTCGGCGTGCCCGGCACCACCGCACCGTCGTCGAGCACCGTGTAGGCATCGGGGTTCACCTTGTCCTCGGCCACGCCGCCGCCCGGAAACCGGATGGTGATGCCGCCGCTGCCGGCAAGGTCGTTGACCGCGTTCGCATAGGCCGGCAGCGCCCCGCCGCCCTCGGCTTCGTCTTTCACGCTGATGTAGTTGACCCCGAAATGATGGGCAAAAATCTCCCCACCCCGCACGGTCTCCCCGTGCGGAACCTTGACGCTCGCCATGGCCCGTTCCCCTCGTCGCTTTTCCCGTTCCCGAGGAGAACAGAACAACAACCTCGTGGAACTTTGCGGCACCGGTTTCGGGCAGAACCATGCCTCTTAACGAGGATTTGACGAAAGATGTCGGACAATCCCGCGGGTCCGGGGAGCTGGCGGCGAACGCACATCGCCACGCGACTACACCGGCCCGCCGTCATCCCGACCTGAATTCGCGAACCGGGTCCCGGGGGGCTCAAGCCCGTCGCCGGATGTTGTTGCAACGTCAGGCACGAGGCGCGGTTGGAATAGGCGCTCGCCGGGCGGCCCCCGCGCAATACCCTGCGCGGTCGCGGTCTACTCGAATGTCAGATGTGCAGGACTTTGCTGTCGTTCGCGATTCTTGATATTCACCCAATCAATGAATGACGGAACCGGAGACGTGTGATGCGGCATGCTGATCATTGGCGAGACAAACTTGATCAAGACATGCCGCTTCCGAAAGAGTATCGGCTTTCACGGTCGCGGATCATGTACATCGAAGCAAAGTCCGAAGGACTTGAGGGGGATGCTGTAATCGGTCGCGTATTCTTCTCGAAATCGGGGAAAACACTCTATTACACTGGGCTACGCTTTCAAAGCCTCAAAGGTGCTGGCCTCAAGGCGAACTATTTCGAAACAGAGAGTGGCGATTTCTATTGGATATCCGGACCTCGCAAAGACCAGAATGATAGATTGTACGGCGGCAACCAAGGCGTCTTGGTCGATGAAGATGTGCGCGACGAATACGAAAACCTTATCGGTCAGATGCGCCGAAGGCAGAGCGAAAGCGCAGGTAGGTGAAGGGCTGCAAGCGGACATCTCAGAGCCGGTGATGCCGCCAGACCTCGGGGCCGAACAACACCGCATCCGGTAAGGGGCTTGCCCCCGGCCTGCTCGGACACCCGGCGGCACAGAGCGCAAAAGTCACACCGAAACCGGCTTCGCCCGCCCCTTCGCCCGCAAAGTGTCAGTTAGCGCTATCTATAATGAAATCAATCACCTGACCCCCTGTCCGAGTTCGCCCACCCGTCGCGAAGTCCTCGGGACAGGCTCCGGACGGGCCGAAATCATCCCGAATGCAGGAAGTGCAGGACGTCGCCGTCCTTGACCATGTAGGTCTTGCCCTCGGCCCGCATCTTGCCGGCGTCCTTCGCCCCCGCCTCGCCGCCCGCGGCGACGAAATCGTCGTAGGCGATGGTTTCGGCGCGAATGAAGCCCTTCTCGAAATCGCCATGGATCACGCCGGCCGCCTGCGGCGCCAGCGTGCCCTCGCGGATCGTCCAGGCGCGCGCTTCCTTCGGGCCGACGGTGAAGAAGGTCTCGAGATGCAGGAGCTGGTAGCCCGCCTTGATCAACCGGTCGAGCCCGGCTTCGTGCAGCCCCAACTCTTCGAGGAACATCGTCTGTTCGTCGCCCGCGAGCTGGCTGATCTCCTCCTCGATCCGGGCCGAGATCACCACCGCCGCCGCGCCCTGTTCCGCGGCCATTTTCGCGACCGCCGCCGAATGCGCATTGCCCTCCGCGGCCTCGTCCTCGCCGACGTTGCAGACATAGAGCACCTTCTTGGTGGTGAGCAGTTGCAGCGCCTTCCAGGCCGGCTTGTCCTCGTCCGACACCTCGACCGTGCGCGCCGGCTCGCCCTCTTCCAGAACCGCCAGCGCCGCCTTCAGGAGCCGCTCCTGCTGCAGCGCTTCCTTGTCGCCGCCGCGCACCTTGCGCACGAGGCCCTGGAGGCGTTTCTCGATCGATTCCATGTCGGCGATCATCAGCTCGGTCTCGATCACCTCGGCGTCGGCCACCGGGTCGACCCGGCCCTCGACATGGGTCACGTCGCCGTCTTCGAAGCAGCGCAGCACATGGGCGATGGCATCGACCTCGCGGATGGTGGCCAGAAACTGGTTGCCCAGCCCCTCGCCCTTCGACGCGCCCTTCACCAGCCCGGCGATATCGACGAACGACATCCGGGTCGGGATGATCTCCTTGCTCCCGGCGATCTTCGCCAGGGTATCGAGCCGCGCGTCCGGCATCACCACGTCGCCGACGTTGGGCTCGATGGTGCAGAACGGAAAGTTCGCCGCCTGCGCCGCAGCGGTCTTGGTGAGCGCATTGAACAGCGTCGACTTGCCGACGTTCGGCAGCCCCACGATCCCGACCTTGAAGCCCATGCCGAGCCCTCCATCATCACATTCGCGCGCTGTCTATGGAAAAACCCGGGCTACCGCAACGCCCTCCATGGTACGCTCGAACCTCGAACAGGAGGATTCCCATGCAACCGATTGCCTATGTCTTCTTCAAAAACACCTGCCGTGAAGCCATGGATTTCTACGCCGAGGTCTTTGGCACCACCCCCGAGTACATGAATTTCTCCGACATGCCCGAGGACGTGCGCGCCCAGATGCCCGGCGTGCCCGCCGATCTCGTGATGCATTGCGCCCTGCCCATCGGCGACGGCTGGCTTCATGCCAGCGACGATCCTTCCGGCGGAACCAAGGCCATGGAGGGCTGCAACGTTGCGGTGTCGATGCCGACCGACGACGAGACCCGGCGGGTCTATGAAGCCCTGTCCGAAGGCGGCGAGATCCGGCAGCCGCTTGACGGGGCGTTCTGGACCTCGTTGTTCTCGGCCTTCACCGACCGCTTCGGCATCCGCTGGATGGTGATGACCGACGGCCCGGCGCCCGACGCCTGAGGGTCAACCTCACCCCCGTGTCTCAATTTCGGCGGCAGGCTTGAGGAGGCCTCCACCGTCCACACCGAGGCGGACGGCGAAATGATGACGATGCAGCGGTTCGGCGACATGCCGGGGGCCCCGACCCCGCCCGAGGCGGCCCTGGACCGGGGGATGCATGCCGAGTTCAGGCGCGGCGCCGGAGCGTCCCTGCCCCTGCGTCTCTGGGCCAGAAATGCCGTGGGTCCCC
>DQCI01000205.1:0-2709 GCA_003545125.1 Paracoccaceae bacterium | reverse complement strand
GCGCGGCAAAGCCGCACCGCTTGATTTTCCCCGCCCTCTGTCGCAAACCCTGTCCGACCGGGAAAAGGGACAGAACATGACACGCATCGACGAGAAATTCGCCGCGCTCAAGGCGGACGGGAAGAAGGCCTTCGTCGCCTATGTCATGGCGGGCGATCCAGACTACGCCACTTCGCTCGAGATCGTGAAGGGCCTGCCGGCGGCCGGGGTCGACGTGATCGAGCTTGGCATTCCCTTCACCGACCCGATGGCCGACGGGCCGACCATCCAGCTGGCCGGCCAGCGCGCGCTCGAAGCGGGCCAGACCCTGCAGAAGACCCTCGACATGGCCACGGCCTTCCGCGAGACCGACCCGACCACGCCAATCGTGCTGATGGGGTACTACAACCCGATCCACAACCGCGGGGTCGCCCGCTTCCTCGAAGACGCGAAATCCGCCGGGATCGACGGGCTGATCGTGGTCGACCTGCCCCCCGAGGAAGACGAAGAGCTCTGCATCCCCGCGCAGGCGGCCGGGCTCAACTTCATCCGCCTCGCGACCCCCACGACCGATGCCAAACGCCTGCCGAAGGTGCTCACAAACACCTCCGGTTTCCTCTACTACGTCTCGATCACCGGCATCACCGGGGCCGCCGAGGCCGAGGCCAAGGCCGTCGCCCCCGAGGTGACCCGGATCAAGGCATCGACCGATCTGCCGGTGATCGTCGGGTTCGGCGTGAAAACGCCCGGGACGGCCGAAGCGATCGCCGGAGTGGCCGACGGCACGGTCGTGGGCTCCGCCATCGTCGACCGGATCGGCAGGGGCGACAGCGTGGCGGACGTGCTGGTTTTCGTGAAGGGGCTCGCAGACGGGGCGCACCGGGCCTGAGCCTGGCGCCGGTTGCGATGTCAGACCGGGGGGCTCTGCCCCGTCGTGCCCAAAGCACGCTTCCGGCGTGACACCCCCCGAGGCATTTTCAGACCAAGGAAGTGGCAGGCGGGGTGTCACCCGGTCTGCGGCGGGACGGTGGTCGCTTTGGGCGGTGGCGCCGGCGGCGCGGCCGGATGGGCCAGATACGCGTCGGCGAAGAGCGCGACGATGCCTGCCGCGAGCAGGCCGGCGAGTGCGGCGGGCACGCGGCTGATCCGGCGGCCCATGCCGCCCCGGTCGAGGCGGTTGCCGATGGTCCAGACCGCGACCGCCAGCACCGCCGCCACGGCCTGCCAGCCGAGGAACCCCATCACCCGGTTGAGGCCGCGCGTGAAGCTGTCGCCGGTGGCGGGCACCAGGACGAACACGGCGAACGAAGCCGCGAAGGCCAGCGCCCAGACGAGGAGCGCAAATCGCAAAAGGGTGTTGGCTGTCATACGGCCAGTCTGCCAAACGCGGGCGGTCGCGCAAAGGCTTGACGGCTTCGTAGGGTTATGTAACCATTAAGTTATGGAACAGACTGGTTACGCACCCCAACTCGACGCCGTTTTCTTCGCCCTTGCCGATCCGACCCGGCGCGCGATCCTGGCGCGGCTGTCGGACGGCGAGGCCTCGGTCGGGGAACTCGCCGCGCCCTTCGCGATGAGCCAGCCGGCGGTCTCGAAACATCTCAAGGTGCTGGAGCAGGCCGGGCTGGTCTCGCGTGGCATCGACCGTCAGCGCCGCCCCGCCCGGCTCAACGCGGCGCCGATGGCCGAGGCGGTGCGGTATCTCGAAACCTTCCGGGCGCATTGGGACAGCCGTCTCGATGCGCTCGACGCCCTCCTCCAGACTTTGCAAAAGGATATTTCCGATGACTGACACCGCTTTCGTGATCGAACGTACCTTCGCCGCGCCCCGCGCCCTGGTCTGGCGCACCTTTACCGACAAGGACCTGCTGTCGCGCTGGTACGGGCCGGGGGTCGAGACCGTGATCCACGAGTTGGACATTCGGCCCGGTGGCGTCTGGCGCACCGAGATGCGCTTTGGCGAAAACGCGATGTTCGAGCGGATGGACTACACCGAGGTCACCCCCGAGGCCCGGCTGGTCTGGGAGCATTTCACCACCGACGCAGACTGGGAAGCGATCCAAAACCCGCGGATGCCAGGCTGGCCGAAAGCGCTTCTGGCCGAGGTCGATTTCGCCGACGACGGCGACGGGACCAGCGTGCGCCTCACCTGGACCCCGCACGACGCCAGCGCCGAAGAGATCGCGGTGTTCCAGGGCGCGATGGACGGGTTCGGCCGCGGCTGGGGCTCGGGCTTCGACGTCATCGAAGAGATCCTCGCCGAATTGCAGGGTTAGGCGCACTTCAGCAAAAGTGGGGACCGCCTCTGCGGGGAAGACACGCCTTTGGCCTGTCTTCCGGCCCCGCTTCGATCCGCCCGGAAATGCGCGCGAGACCGATTGCAATCGTAGGCCGGGCTTCAGCCCGGCACCCCCGGGTCGCCGTCCAGCTCGCGCGCAAGAAACCGCTCGAAGGCATCGAGGTCGACCGGTTCGAACTGGCCGAAGGCCTGCATCCAGACGCTCGCGCCCTTCAACGCCGCCGGTTCCAGCTTGCACCACTTCACCCGGCCGCGCTTTTCCTGGCTGATGAGGCCCGCGCGCGAGAGGATCGCGAGGTGTTTCGAGATCGCAGCCAGCGAAATCTCGAACGGCTCGGCGACATCCGTCACCGCCATGTCGTCCTCGAGAAGCATGCCGAGGATCGCCCGCCGCGTCGGGTCGGAAAGGGCGGCGAAGACCATGTCCAGGG
>DQCI01000284.1 GCA_003545125.1 Paracoccaceae bacterium | reverse complement strand
GTGGTCTTGCCGGCGCCGTTCGGGCCGATCAGCCCGGTGATCGAGCCTTCGTCGATGGTGAGAGAGGCGCCATCGACAGCGTGGAATCCGCCAAAATGCTTGTGAACGTCCTCGACGACGATCATGCGTCCCCCTCGCGCCTCGCGGCGCGGTTCTTGTTGCGCGCCAGCTGCGCAGTATATTCGGGCGCCGGTTGGCGCTGGTGTTGTCGCCGTTCGGCGCGGGTCTAACGCGCTGCACAGGCGCGGCGTGTGAAAGCAGCCCGGAAGTACGCCGGGCTGCCTCCTGTTTGCAAGCCGGTATCCGCGGCTTAGCGGTACTCGACGTCGACGACCTTGCCGCCCTGGATCTCGATCACGCGGTAGGAGCCGGCGCTTTCGCCCGCGCCGACCAGCTCGACAGCCGATGCGCCGACGTAGTCGACATCACCGCCGGCGGCGAGGATCTCCATCGCCTTTTCGAGCTCACCGGGGAAGATCTCTTCACCCGGGGCGTTGGCGACATCCATGATCTTGTCTTTGTAGACCATCGGATCGGTGGAGCCGGCGGCCTGCATCGCCATCATGATGAGCGCGGCGGCGTCGTAGCCGGTGTCGGCGTAAACGGAGGTCGAATCGAACCTGTCGCCCACGAGTTCGGCGAATTTCTCGGCCGCGGGCGAGCCCGGGATCTGTCCGAAGGAGCCGTCGAGATCGGCGCCGAAGCGCTCTTCGAGGGTCGAGGAGACCATGCCGTCGGGCAGGTTGAAGGTGTCGAAGGCGCCGGTGTCGAGCGCCGCCTGGATGATGCCGGAGCCACCCTGGTCGACGTAGCCCGCGACCACGAGGATGTCGCCGCCGGCGGACGCCAGCGCGCCCACTTCGGCCGAATAGTCGGCCTTGCCGTCTTCATGGGCGGTGTTGATGGTGATCGTGCCGCCCTGGGCTTCCCAGGCGGCCGCGAAGCTGTCGGCCAGACCTTTGCCATAGTCGTTGTTGGTGTAGGTCACGGCGATGTCGTTGTAGCCGCGGTCCTTCATCATCGCGGCCATGACTTCGCCCTGGCGCGCGTCGGACGGCGCGGTGCGGAAGAACAACCCGTTGTCTTCGACGGTCGACAGCGCCGGCGAAGTGGCCGACGGCGAGATCATCACCATGCCATTCGGCATCGCGACGTTGGCGAGCACGGCGCCGGTCGCGCCCGAGCACATGGCGCCGACGATGCCGGAGACCCCGTCCGCCGTGATCAGGCGTTCGGCCGCGGCGGTGGCAGCGGCGGCGTCAATGCAGGTCGAGTCCGCACGAACCGGTGCGATGGTGGTGCCGTCGAGGAATTTGCCGTTGGCCGTCGCTTCGGTTATGGCAAGCTCGGTTCCTTCCGCAATATCCGGGGCGAGGCTTTCGAGCGGGCCGGTGAAGGCGAGAAGAACGCCGAGCTTGATCTCTTCAGCCGAGGCGGCCGAGGTCACGAGGGCCGTCGCCGCGGAGGCGAGAAGCAGCTTTTTCATGTAGGTACTCCCAGTTGGACAATGTTGTTCCGGCCGCCACCCTAGCGGTTCTTTCCGAAAAGAAAAGGCCGGGTTAGCGAAAGAAAACCGTCACCCTGCGGCACTTGGTCCGGGGAGCGGGGGGGCGCCGGGGGCATTTTCGAGGGGGTCAGACGGGCGGTCGAGCCGCCAGAAGCCGCTGTCGAACCATTTGCCGCCGATTTCCACCGCGTTTTCCACCCGCTCGACCTCGCGGAACCCGAGCCGGGCGAGCAGCGCGGCCGAGCCGGTGTTGCGCGGGTCGATCTCGGCGGTGAGCGCGTCGAGGTCCGGGTGCCGAGCGAAGGCAGCCGCGACCACCGCGCCGACGGCCTCGGTGGCAAACCCGCCGCCCCAGCGGTCGGGGTGCAGGATGTAGCCGATCTCGCCCATCCGCCACATCCCCGCCTTGCCGATGACGGCACCGTCGCATTCGATGACAAATTCGAGCCCGGTGTCGGCATCGGACGCGATCATGCCCGCGAGAGTCTTGCGGGTCCGGTCAATGTCCGCATGCGCGGCGTGCGACCAATAGCGCATGGCGCGCGGGTCCGAGAAAATGGCGTGCAGCGCGTCGAGGTCGTCGTCGCGCGGCGGGCGCAGGGTGAGGCGCGCGGTCCGGATCATCCGCCCCGGCTTGCCCCCGGTCCGCCGCCGCTCCCGGCGCTTTGCGTGCCGCGTTCTCGGTAGGGCGTGGTCTCGTAATGCGCCCGGTAGCACTTGGAGAAATGCGAGGGCGAGGTGAAGCCGCAAGCGAGGCCGACATTGATGACGCTCATGTCGGTCTGCATCAACAGGTTGCGCGCTTTCTGGAGCCGCAGCTCCATGTAATAGCGCTTCGGCGACCGGTTCAGGTAGCGCCGGAACAGCCGTTCGAGCTGCCGGGTCGAGAGCCCGACCGCGGCGGCGAGCTTCGCTGGGCTCTCCGGCTCCTCGATATTGGCCTCCATCGCCTGGATCACCTGGGCAAGCTTCGGATGGCGCACGCCGATCCGTGTCGGCACCGAGAGCCGTTGGGTGTCGCGCTCGGTGCGGATCGTGGTGTAGATCTGCTGATCGGCCACCGCAGCCGCCACGTCGGTGCCGAAATCGCGGCTGATCAGCGCCAACATCAGATCGATCGAGGCGGTGCCTCCCGCCGTGGTCATCCGGTTGCCGTCGATCACATAGACCGCGCGCGACAGCTGCACGTCTTCGAACGCCTCGGAAAACCCGTCATGGTTCTCCCAGTGGATCGTAGCGCGCTTGCCGTCGAGCAGGCCGGCCTCGGCGAGCACGTGCGCCCCGGTGCAGAACGCCCCCATCGCAGCGCCCCGGCGCGCCTCGCGCCGCAGCCAGGACAGCAGCGGTTTCGAAGTCTGCTTGGCGACGTCCTCACCGCCGCAGACGATCACCGTGTCGGAATGCCGCAACGCCTCGAGCCCGCCATCGAGCGTGATCTCGGTTCCCGCCGAACAGGTGACCTTGCCGCCACCTTCGCCGCTACCTTCGCCGCCACTTGCGCCGCCTTCGCCGACCAGCATCCAGCTGTAGGCGGTCCGCCCGAGCTGCCGGTTGACCAACCTGAGCGAGTCGACCGCCCCGGCGAAGCTCAACAATGTGAAACCCTCGAGCAGCACGAACACGAAGCGCCGCGTGGGCGCATCCGCCCGGGCGCCGGTCGCGTGGGTCTCGGAGATGTCTTTCGGCGCGCGTGTCATGCCTGGTCCCGGGGTGTTCGAATACCTCGACCACAGCAGCTTTGGTGCGCCGACGCAAGATCCGTCGGCGCACCACCAGAATTGCAGGGATTTTCTTTTGCACCTGCGGCGATACGTCTCTATATCAGCCGGATCAGCTGCCCGCCCATGGACGGGGGTCAAGGGGGACGGGGCCAAAAGGATGGAGACAGCGATGACGGATTGGACGAAATCTTCCTGGCGTACGAAACCGCGGGTGCAGATGCCCGACTATCGCGACGCCGCTGCGTTGCAGGCGGTCGAGACTCGGCTGGCCAAGTATCCGCCGCTGGTCTTTGCCGGTGAAGCGCGCCGTCTCAAGGCCGAACTGGGCAATGTCGCGCGCGGTGACGGTTTCCTGCTCCAGGGCGGCGACTGCGCCGAAAGCTTCGCCGAATTCTCTGCCGACACCATCCGCGACACCTTCAAGGTGATGTTGCAGATGGCGATGGTGCTGACCTACGGCGCCAAGCTGCCGGTGGTGAAGGTCGGCCGGATGGCCGGCCAGTTCGCCAAGCCGCGCTCGGCGCCATATGAAAAGATCGGCGATCTCGAGTTGCCGAGCTACCGCGGCGACATCATCAACGACATCTCGCCGACCGCCGAAGCGCGTGAGCCCGACCCCGAGAAGATGTTGCGCGCCTACACCCAGGCCGCGGCCTCGCTGAACCTCTTGCGCGCCTTCTCGACCGGCGGCTACGCCGATGTCCAGCAGGTGCACGGCTGGACCCTCGGATTCACCGAGACCGACGAGGCCGAGGCCTACCGCGCGATGGCCGAGCGGATTTCCGAGACGCTCGATTTCATGCGCGCTGCCGGGGTCACCGGCGAAACTGCGTATGCGCTCAGGACAGTGGACTTCTACGTCAGCCACGAGAGCCTGCTGCTCGAATACGAAGAGGCGTTGACCCGGGTCGACTCGACCACCGGCCAGGTCGTCGCGGGCTCCGGCCACATGCTCTGGATCGGCGACCGCACCCGGCAGCCGGACGGCGCACATGTCGAGTTCGCCCGCGGGGTCATCAACCCGATCGGGCTCAAATGCGGCCCCTCGACGACCGAGGAAGACCTCAAGGTGTTGATCGACAAGCTCAACCCCGAGAACGAGGCCGGCCGGCTCACGCTGATCGCGCGGTTCGGCGCGGGCGAGGTGGAAAAGCATCTGCCGCGGCTCATCAACGTGGTGCGCGAGATGGGCGCCGAGGTGGTCTGGTCCTGCGACCCGATGCACGGCAACACGATCAAGGCGGCGTCGGGCTACAAGACCCGGCCCTTCGACCGGGTGCTCAAAGAGGTGCAGGAGTTCTTTGCCGTCCACCGCGCCGAGGGGACACATCCGGGCGGGGTGCATTTCGAGATGACCGGCAAGGACGTGACCGAATGCACCGGTGGCGTCAAAGCGGTGTCGGACGAGAATCTCTCCGACCGCTACCACACGGCCTGCGACCCGCGGCTCAACGCGACCCAGGCGCTCGAGCTTGCCTTCCTCGTGGCCGAGGAACTTGCCGGCGGCGACAAGCCGCTGGCAGAAAAAGTGGCGAACGGCTGAACCTTTCCCCACAAGTCCCTGATTTCATGGAGAACCCCGGCCGAAATGGTCGGGGTTTTTCAGTTTCGGCGGCGGCGGACCCCTGTGTGCCTGTGTCCTGTCCATGGGTCCGGCGGTGTCTCCCTCGACCCTCCGCGAAAGTTGAAGTTCCCCGTGAGGTCTGTGCTTCAATGCACTAAAAACAAAAGAAACCCCGGGCGAAGACCCAGGGTTTCACAGTCCGCCGCGATGGCGATGTCTCAGACCTCTTCGGCGTCATACACCAGCCGCAGGTGGCCGGGTTGCCGCCCGTCGTCCGCAGGGACGGGCGTGTCCTGCGTCCGTGCCGCCCGCGCCGCAAGCCGGCGGGCGAATTCGGCGGTACGCGGCGCGAACCCGCCCAGGCCCGAATTTCGGTCGGTTGCGCCCTCGGCCGCCACCGGCCTCAGCGCCGGGCCCGGTTCCGGCAGGCGCTGGAAGCCGCCGATATCCGGGCGCGCCCGGGTCAGCGGGTCGTTGGCGATCACCTTGGTTTCGATGTCGCGGATCATGAAGCGGCGCGGGCCACGTCCGATCCGGCCCCGGGTCTCCAGCACGCCCAGGATACGGGTCGCGTTGCCATGCGCGTCCCGCAGCGGCAGGAGCATCATCTGCCCGTCGAGCGGCGGCCGGGTGAAGCCGGTGTCGGACCCGAGCGTCAATCGCACCACGGCGGGCGTCTCCAGCACCTGTTCGGTCACCTTCTGCAACTCGCGGCGCGCCTCTGGCAGGAACATCGCCGTGATCGGCATGCCGCGCACTTCCATCGCCATCAGGTCGTTGAGCTTCATGCCCGCAAGCCGGATCCGGGCGATGCCCGGCGCGACCTTCTCAAGTATGAAAGCGTGTTCCAGCACATCGGCGATGCCGCGCGGATCGACCTCGGCGCGCGCTGGCATCAACCGGCCGTCGCGCAGGCCCTCCCAGTAAGCCTCGACCCGGCCGAGCGCCGGAAACAGCGCCCGTGCCCGCATTTTGCCGATCGACACGACATTGGTATTCTTCACTTGATCACTCGTCATTTTCCGCCCCCACGGTTGTACAACAGCCCCGGTCCCCGCCCGCGCCCCGTCGTTGTTGCCCCGGGGGTTGGCGTCTGCTAACGACAGGTCGATGTCCTGATCGCTGCCCAATTCTGCCACATTACTGCCGTTATTGGGGCGAAATCTTAAAAAAGGGTTAATGGTTGCCATGCTGCATTCGATGACCGGCTTCGCCACGCTCAAAGGCCAGGAAGGCCCCTGGAGCTGGACCTGGGACATCCGCGCTGTCAATGGCCGCGGCTTCGATCTGCGGCTCAAACTCCCCGACTGGATCGAAGGCGTGGAGATCGAGGCGCGCAAACTGATCGCCGCCCGCATCAGCCGCGGCAACGTCACCCTAGGGCTCAAGATCGGGCGCGAGGCGGCGGAAGGGGCGGTCCAGATCAACGCCGTGGCACTCGACAGCGTGCTCGCCGTGCTCGCCGAGATCGACCACGCCGCCCAGGCCCGCGGGGTCGCGCTCTCCAGGCCGAGCACGGTCGACGTGGCGGCGATGCGCGGCGTGCTGGAAGCCAGCGCGCATGACGAAAACCTCGCGCCGCTGGTCGCTCGTCTGGTCGCCGGCCTGCCGGAGTTGCTCGCGGGGTTCGACGCGATGCGCGCCCACGAGGGCGCGGCGCTGGCCGGGGTGCTCGCAGACCAGCTCGCCGCCGTCGAGGCGCTGGTGGCCGAGGCCGGCACGGCGATCGAGGCCCGCCGCGAGGCGCAAGGCGAGGCGCTGCGCACGGCGCTCGCCCGGGTGCTCGACAACAGTGATGGCGCCGAGCCCGACCGCGTCGCCCAGGAGCTTGCCATGATCGCGGTCAAAACGGATGTGCGCGAGGAGATCGACCGGCTCGGCGCCCATGTCGCCCAGGCCCGCAACCTGATCGCCGAGGGCGGGCCCTGCGGGCGCAAGCTTGATTTCCTGATGCAGGAGTTCAACCGCGAGGCCAATACACTCTGCGCCAAGTCGCAGTTCCAGGAGCTCACCCGGATCGGGCTCGACATCAAGGCGGTGGTCGACCAGATGCGCGAACAGGTTCAGAACGTCGAGTAGGGGGCACCATGGACCAGACGACCCGGCGCGGGCTTCTCATCATCCTGTCGTCGCC
>DQCI01000129.1:9816-10370 GCA_003545125.1 Paracoccaceae bacterium | reverse complement strand
ATTTTGAGAACAAAAGCGAACTTTTTGAACATCTGTTTCCGAAACCGGCACATTGGGATCGCGAACCTTGCCCCCGGCGTCGGGCTAACCCACTGAGATCAGACGAATTGCTTCGTCCTGGCGCATGAGCCACAGCAAGAGCCGTGCGGCCTCGCCGCGCGGGCTTTCAAGCCCCGGATCCTCGCGCAGGAGCTTGCGCGCATCGCTCTGGGCCACCGCCATCAGCCCGGCTTGAGCCTCGAGATCGCCCACGCGGAACTTCGGCAGGCCCGATTGCGCGGTTCCGATGAGATCCCCCGCGCCGCGCATGGCCAGGTCTTCCTCGGCGATGCGGAACCCGTCCTCGGTTTCGCGCAGCACCGAGAGCCGGCGTTCGGCACTCTCGGTCAGCGGCGGCTGGTACATCAAGAGACAGGTCGAGGCCGCCTCGCCGCGCCCCACCCGGCCGCGCAGCTGGTGCAGCTGAGCGAGGCCGAAATGCTCGGCCCGTTCGATCACCATGATACTCGCATTGGGCACGTCGACGCCGACTTCGATCGCCGTCGTCGCCACCA
>DQCI01000129.1:0-9668 GCA_003545125.1 Paracoccaceae bacterium | reverse complement strand
GCCTGCATGCGTTCGGTCGAGACCAGCGCGGTGGTGATGGGCTTGCGCCCCGGCGGCTTTTCGTCGAGCACGCTCACATCCATGTCGCCGTATTGCGCCAGCGCCAGCGAGCGCGGGATCGGTGTGGCCGTCATCACCAGCACATCCGTCACCTGACCCTTGGCACCCAGCTTCATGCGCTCGTTCACCCCGAACCGGTGCTGCTCATCGGCAATGGCGAGACGCAGGTCGTGGTATTCGACGTCCTCCTGGAACACCGCGTGGGTGCCGACGAGGATGTGGATGTCGCCGCGCTTCAACGCGTCGAGCTTGGCGCGCCGTTCGGCCCCCTTGTCGCGCCCGGTGAGCAGCTCGACCACCACCTTGGCGCTGGCCGCAAGGGGCGCGAGCGAGGCGAGATGCTGGCGCGCGAGGATATCGGTGGGCGCCATCATCACCCCCTGCCCGCCCGCTTCGACCGCGATCAGCAGCGACATGAAAGCCACCAGTGTCTTGCCGGCGCCGACATCGCCCTGCAACAGCCGGTTCATCCGCAGCCCCGCCCCCAGATCCGTGGCGATCTCTTCCATCGCCCGGGCCTGGGCCGCGGTCGGGCGGTACGGAAGGGCCGCCAGCACCCGGGCACGCAGGTGCCCGTCGCCGCGGCTCGCCCGCCCTTTGCCGCGCCGCATCTTGGCACGGGCCAGCGCCAGGGTCAGTTGATGCGCGAAGAACTCGTCATAGGCCAGCCGGCGGCGGGCGGGCGCCTGCGGGCCGATGTCGTCCTGCCCCTCGGGCGCATGGGCCTCGCGCACCGCGTCATGCCAGGCCGGCCAGTGTTCGCGGTCGATGAGCGGCGGATCGATCCATTCGGTCAGCGGCTGGATCCGCATCAGCACCTCGCCGATGGCGCGCAGCATCAGCTTCTGGGTGATCCCCGCTGCGAGGTGGTAGGTCGGCTCGAAATCGGGGATCTGCTCGGCCTGGCCCGGGCGCAGGATGTAGTCGGGATGCACCATCTGGGCAATGCCATCGAACAGTTCCAGCTTGCCGGACACCAGCCGTTTCTGGCCGGTGGGAAGCTGGCGCTGCAGCCAATCGGTGTTGGCATGGAAGAAGACCAGCTGGAAGGTGGTCAGCGTGTCGCGCACGTCGACCCGGTAGGGGGCGGATTTCGAGCGCGGCGCGCGGTGCTGGCCGACTTCGACCTCGACCGTCACCGTCGCCGGAGGCACGACCTCCTGGATCGAAGCGCGAAACCGCCGGTCGACCCCGGCGTAAGGTAGTGAAAACAGGAGATCGCGCGGCAGTTCGATGTCGAGTGCTTCAAAAGCCTTCGCGGTTTTCGGACCGACCCCGCCCAGCGAGTCGAGGTTGGAAAACAGTGGAAACNNGCCTGGCCCTCCCCGATCAAGGCGAGCCAACCGTCCTCGTCGATGGTCTCGACGCCAAGCTCCGCCGCCTTTTTCGCCTTCGACCCGGCCCCGGGGCCGGCGATCAACAGATCGGTCTTCGACGACACCGATCCCGCCACCTTGGCCCCCAACGCCTCGGCCCGCACCTTGGCCTCGGCCCGGGTCATTTTTTCGAGCGCGCCGGTGAAGACGAGCGTCTTGCCAGCGACCGGGCTGTCGGCATCGCCGGTCTGTTCGGCCGGGATCACCTCGAGCTGGCGCGCGAGCCGCTCGATCGAGGCACGTTCGGCGGGCTGGTGGAAGGCCGCGACAAGCGCCGAGGCCACCGCCGCGCCGATCCCGTCGATGCCGACCAGCTCGTCCCAGGCCGCGCGCGCCGCCTCGGGCACCGCCGGCTCCGCCGCCCAGGCCGCCTTTTCGGTGTCCGAAATGCGGGCCCGCCGGCCCTCTTGCGCCGCCGCCGCCCGTTCGGCCCGCACCGCGGCTTCGGTCTCGAGATGCCGGAGCCCCGCCGGCACCGCGGTGTCGACAGCTTCGATAAACGCATCCCAGCTGTGGTAGTGGCGCGCGAGATCGCCCGCGACCACCTCGCCCACATGGCGGATGCCGAGCGCAAAAATCAGGCGCCGGAGCTCGATCTTGCGTCGCTCCTCGATGGCGGCAAAGAGGTTGCTGGCCGATTTCTCGCCCCAGCCCTCGCGGTTCGCGAGCTTGGCGAGGGTCTGCGCATCCCGCGCGGAAAGGGTGAAGATGTCGGCGGGCTCGCGGATCGGCAGGATCTCGTCGGCGTAGAACATCTCGACCTGTTTCGCCCCAAGCCCCTCGATGTCGAACGCGCCGCGGGAGACGAAATGCTTCAGCTTCTCCACTGCCTGGGCCGGGCAGATCAGCCCGCCGGTGCAGCGGCGCACCGAATCGCCCTCCTCGCGCACCGCCTCCGAGCCGCAATCGGGACAGGTTTCGGGGAAGGCATAGGCCGTGGCACCGGCCGGACGCTTCGACAAATCGACGTCCGCAACTTTCGGGATCACGTCACCGGCACGGTAGACCTCGACCCAATCGCCGATGCGGATGTCCTTGCCACCCCTGATCGGCGCGCCCTTGGAATCGCGCCCGGCGATGTAGTCCTCGTTGTGCAGCGTCGCGTTGGAGACGACCACGCCGCCCACGGTCACCGGGTGCAGCCGCGCAACGGGTGAGAGCGCGCCGGTGCGGCCGACCTGGATGTCGATCCCCTCGAGCCAGGTCCAGGCCTTCTCGGCGGGAAACTTGTGGGCGATGGCCCACCGCGGCGTGGTCGACCGGAAGCCCAGACGGGCCTGGAGCGCGAGGTCGTCGACCTTGTAGACGACCCCGTCGATGTCATAGGGCAAGGTCGCCCGTTGCGCTTCGATCGCTGCGTAATGGTCGAGGAGGTCGGCGCGGGTTTCGCAACGCCGGGTCAGCGGATTGGTGGCGAACCCGAAAGCGGCAAGCCGTTCGATGGCCGCGAACTGGGTCTCGGCGAGCGGGGCCGAAAGCGCGCCCCAGGCGTAGGCGAAGAACCTCAGCGGCCGCGCCGCGGTGATGCCCGGGTCGAGCTGGCGCAGGCTGCCGGCGGCGGCGTTGCGCGGGTTGGCGAAGGGTTTCTGCCCCGCCGTCGCCTGCCGGGCGTTGAGAGCCGCGAAATCTTCGTGGCCCATGTAGACCTCGCCGCGCACCTCGAGCAGGTCCGGCGCGTCGGCAATCGTTTGCGGGATCTCGGCAAGGGTGCGGGCGTTGGCGGTGACATTCTCGCCGACCGCGCCGTCGCCCCGGGTCGCGGCCTGGACCAGCCAGCCGTTCTCGTACCGCAAGCTCAGCGACAGCCCGTCGATCTTGGGCTCAGCGGTATAGGTCAGCGGGGCGTCCCGGCCCAACCCGAGGAAATTGCGCAGGCCCGCGTCGAACTCGCCGAGCTCGTCGGCGTCGAACACGTTGGCGAGCGACAGCATCCGCACCGCATGGGTGGCCTTGGCAAACCCCTCCCTGACCGGCGCGCCGACCGCGTCCGACGGGCTGTCGGCACGTTTCAACGCCGGGAATAGCACCTCGATCTCCGCGTTGCGCCGTTTCGCCGCGTCATACGCCGCGTCCGAAATCTCGGGCGCGTCGGCACCGTGATAGGCTTCGTCCGCGGCGTGGATGAGAGCCGCAAGGCGTTCGAGCTCCGCCGCGGCCTGCGCCTCATCGAGGTCTTCGACGGCGATTTCGGCGAATTGGTCCTGAGACATGCAGCCTCCCCCGGGGCGTTCATGGTCTCTTTTGTGTAGGCCGCGACCCGCCTTGCGTCCAGAAGGAACCCGCGGCGGACGGTGATCCCCCGGCGCGGGCGCCCTGCTTTCTTGGCACAGGGAACCCCTGGGGATCGTCGCACCGGAGAGGCATTCCGAGCATCCTGCAGCGCCCCGGCCGGGGCCCGCGACCCCGCGCGAAAACCCTCGCACAAAGGGAATAACCGGCGCCGTTCACAGCGGCGCCGGTCGGGAAGGGAAGGATCGAGCGTTCAGCCAGGGGGAAGTGGCGCGGTGGTCAGGCGCCCATCGCCAGAGGGCCGATCATCTCGTCGGGCTCCGGATCGCGCAGCACATAGCCGCGGCCCCAGACCGTCTCGATGTAATTGTCGCCGCCCGTCGCCGTTGCCAGCTTCTTGCGCAGCTTGCAAATGAAGACGTCGATGATTTTGAGTTCGGGCTCGTCCATGCCGCCGTAGAGATGGTTGAGGAACATCTCCTTGGTAAGCGTCGTGCCCTTGCGCAAGGACAGCAGCTCCAGCATCTGGTATTCCTTGCCGGTCAGGTGCACCTGCTTGCCATCCACTTCGACCGATTTCGAATCCAGGTTGACCGCGACCTTGCCGGTGGCGATCACAGATTGCGCATGCCCCTTCGAGCGACGGATGATCGCGTGGATCCGGGCCACCAGTTCTTCGCGGTGGAAGGGCTTGGTCATGTAGTCGTCGGCGCCAAACCCGAAACCCTTGAGCTTGTCCTCGGTGTCGTCGGAGCCGGTGAGGATCAGGATCGGCGTGTCGATCCTGGCCATGCGGAGCTGGCGCAACACCTCGTGACCGTTCATGTCCGGCAGGCCGAGATCCAGGAGGATCAGATCGTAGTCATAGAGCTTGGCGAGATCGACACCCTCTTCCCCGAGATCGGTGGAATAGACGTTGAGGTTCGCGTGGGTGAGCATGAGCTCGATCGAGCGCGACGTGGTGGGGTCGTCTTCAACCAGCAGAATGCGCATGGGTCTGTCTCCGCTTTCATCCGTTCTGTTGGTAAACACCTTGGGCGTAAATAGTTAACGGCCCGTTACCGTTGCAGAACTTTTAGCGAAAACACCTCAAGGTTGTCTATATCTCTGCAATTGAGTGGCCTTGAGTGCGGCTTCTCCGTGACGGTCCACCGCGGTTTTCCACTCCATGAACTCTTCTTCCGACAATCCATAGGTCGCGAGCGCGTCGGCCAGGGGGATGAGGCCATGGATGACGCCCCGGACCACCGCCGCTTTGCGGCTGGCCACCCAGCGGCGTGTCTTGGCCGGCGGCAGGTCCGCCCGGGTCATGATCGAACCGTCCGGCAACCGCACGGCACGCGGTCCGTCCACTTTCTTCAGATACATGGCGATACCTCTTCGTCTCGAGGACCAGATTGACCAAAACCGCTTAAGGAGAGGTGAAGCCTGGGCTTGTTGTTATCTCCAATTTTCCTATATTGCCGGGTTCGACCCGTTCCGGAGGCTCCAATGACCGTCTCGACAGCCGATATCCAGCTCAATTCCCTGGGGCTCGCGAAGCCCCCGGCCGAGACCCGTGTGGTGGTCGCCATGTCGGGCGGCGTCGACAGCTCGGTGGTGGCCGCGATGCTGAAGGAGGAGGGATACGACGTGATCGGCGTGACCCTGCAACTTTATGATCACGGGGCCGCGCTGGCGAAGAAAAACGCCTGTTGCGCCGGGGTCGACATCCACGATGCCCGCCGGGTCGCAGAGGAAATGGGCTTTCCGCATTACGTTCTGGATTATGAGAACATCTTCCGCGAGGCAGTGATCGAAGAGTTCGCCGACAGCTATCTCGGCGGCGCCACCCCGGTGCCCTGCATCCGCTGCAACGAGCGGGTGAAGTTCAAGGATCTGCTCGAGACCGCCCGCGATCTCGACGCCGACTGCATGGCGACCGGGCATTACATCCAGCGCTTCAAAGGCGCGCAGGGCCCCGAATTGCACCGCGCCGCCGACCCGGTGCGCGACCAGTCCTATTTCCTGTTCTCGACGACGCCGGACCAGCTCGCCTTCCTGCGCTTCCCGCTCGGGCATCTCGAAACCAAGGCCGAGACCCGGGCGCTGGCCCGCCGGTTCGGCCTCGAGGTCGCCGACAAGCCCGACAGTCAGGACATCTGCTTCGTGCCCGACGGGAATTATGCCGGCGTGATCGAGAAGCTGCGTCCCGGGGCAGCGGAACCGGGCGAGATCGTCGATGCCGACGGGCGGGTGCTGGGCAGCCACGAGGGGGTGATCCACTACACGATCGGCCAGCGCCGCGGGCTCGGGATCGGCGGGCTCTCGGAGCCACTCTATGTGGTGCGGCTCGATGTCGAGGCGCGCCAGGTGGTCGTCGGCCCGAAAGAGATGCTGGCGACCCGTACCGTGCCTGTGCGCGAGATCAACTGGCTGGGCGATGCGCCGTTCACGTCGCGCGACGCATGGCACCTGAGCGTCAAAGTCCGCTCGACCCGTCCGCCGCGCGAAGCGATCGTGCGGCCGGTCTCGGAGACGGAGGCACAGGTGGATCTGCTGACCCCGGAGGAAGGGGTGAGCCCTGGTCAGGCCTGCGTGTTCTATGCCCCTGAGGGCTCGCGGGTGTTCGGCGGCGGCTGGATCTGGGCAGGACGCTGAGGCCCGGCGCGGGAATGGGCGATGGGGTGGGCAAACTCGGACAGGGGTCAAGAGATTGATTTCCTCGACGGTGGCGCTAACGACCACTTCGCCCACCCGGGCACTCCGGCGGCCGGGGTCCCAGCGCGCCGCAGGCGCGCCCCCCGCTCGCCGCAGGCGCCGCGCCGAAAGGCGCGTCCTCTCGGCGGGCCGGGACCGGCGATCGGGGCCAGGGGCCCGGGCGCGAGATCGGGGCCAAGGTTCGGGGCCGGGGATCGGGGCCGGGCGCGTCCGCGCTTCAATCGGCGGCCGAACCGGTCTAGCCTCACATGCGCGCCATAGCAGGGACACAGGCGATGACAGACTACACGCTCCATTATTGGCCGATCCCGTTCCGCGGCCATTTCATCCGTTTCGCGCTCGCGCAGGCAGGCGCGTCCTGGGACGAAGCGATGACCGACCCCGCAGAAACGGAGTACCCCTTCCTCGCGCAACCGCTTCTCACAGACCACGCCACCGGCCGCCACCTCAGCCAGACTCCCGCGATCCTGATGTATCTCGGGGGAAAGCACGGGCTGATCGCGGCGCCCAACGAGACCCTACGGCTGATCTGCGACGCGATGGACGTGCTCTACGAGATCACCCGTTACCACGGCGCGCAGATGTGGGACCGGATGGCCTGGGCGGCGTTTACCGGTGACCGGCTACCGCGGTGGATGTCAGTTCACGAAAGCGTCGCGGTGGCGAACGGTGTGACGCCGGATCAGGGCTTCCTGTTTGGCGTCGATACCCCCAGCTTGGCCGATCTCACCCTTGCCGCGCTCTGGCACACGATGGTGGACAAGCTGCCGGGGCTGCGCCCGCTGCTCCAACACAACGCCCCGACACTGGTCGCCCTGGTCGACCGGGTCGCCGCGCGCGCCGAAATTGCGCGCCTGCGCGCGGACTGGCCGGAGCCGCTCTATTGCGGCGGCCAGATCGAGGCGTCGCTCCGGGCGATGCTGGAAGCCGCGGCGTAAGCGGCCGAACCGGTTTTCCTTGTCGCGCCGCGACGGACCGAATGACCGACCAGATCGCCGCCATGGGCCTCGAACTCGCGGTGTTCGAAAGCCCGACAGAAGCGACGCGCAGCGCGGTGTTTTCGCGGATCGAGGACTTGCCGACGATCGACCGTGGGCCAATCGCCGACGCGATCGCGGCGCACCCCGGTATGCCGGCAGCGGTCGACGAGATGATCGCCTGCGCGGGGCTGAACGGTCGGTCCCGCACGCGTGACATACGGCAGATCCCGGGTTAGGGAAGAGCGACAGGGTGTGACCGCGCGGCGCACCGGGGACGGGCCGGGGACCGGATCGGCGGTGCTGTACCGGTTGGGAGACAGAAGACATGCGCGTTCGACGTAGATTGAAACGCAGACCGTGGTGGCGCGGCGAACGGCTCGCGGTGGCGCTGAGCCTTGCCGGTTGCGCAGCGGCGCCGGTCGTGACGGACGGGCAGGACACGTCCCGGCCGCCGAGGGAGATCGTGTCGGGGTGCTGCAACGGGACCGGCGATTACCCCACGTGGGCGATCGAACTGGCCGATGCCAATGTCGAACTCATGCGTCAGGTCGGTTTGATCCAGCTAAGGCGCGGTCACCTGGAAGCGGTGCCGGAGGCCCGCGCGCTGGTCGAAGCAGCGCTCCGGCCGATGGATGTGGTCTTCGTTCAAAACCGCAACCGGGTCTCGGGCCAGCTGATCCCGGGGCAATTCACCCATGGCGCGGTCTACATCGGCACCGAGGCGCAACTGCGCGCCGCCGGGCTCTGGCAGCTTCCTGCGCTGGTGCCCTATCGCGAGCAGATCGCAGCGGGCGCCAGTTATCTCGAAGCGGTCGACGGCGGGGTGCGGCTCACGACCGGTGATGTGGTGCTGAACACCGACGCGGTGGTGGCGTTGCGCCCCCTGGGTATGGACCGCATCACGGCGCTGGGCCGGGGGCTCGACCGTATGGGGGTGCCGTTCGACATGCGTTTCGACGCGAACGACGGTTCGGAGCTGTTCTGCGCCGAGCTGATCGGCGAGATCTACCCCGCCGCGCCGCTGCCGCGAACCCCGGTGCCGCTCCCGGGGCGCGAGACGATCCTGATCGATAGGATCGTGGCGGGCGCCCTGACGGGAGATCTGCCCTTCGGGCTGGTGGGCTACGTCAAGGCGGACGCCGGTGGCGGCGCGGCGGCCCTGTCGGCGCAGGACCTGGCGCGCGACATCCGCGCGGCCTGGCCCTGAACCCTGAACGCTGAACCCTGAGCCCTGCGCGACACGCGTGCCGCGAGCGGGGGGAAGCGGTTTCAAAACCGCTTCGAAAGCCGCTTTGAAGCGGCTTTGCCCCTAGGCCTTGCCGCCGCTCAGATCAATCATCGCCGAGAACTCGGCCTGGCACGCGACCTGGCCGTCGACGGTTGCCTTGCCGGAAAACTTCCAGACCTTGGATCCGGGGCCGCCGCGCAGGGTGGTGATTTCCATCCGCAGCACGTCGCCGGGCACCACCTTGCGGCGGAATTTCACGCCGTCGATCCCCATGAAATAGACCAGCGCGTCTTTGCCGACGAGGTCGAGCGAGAGCGCGACCATCACCGCCGAGGTCTGGGCCATCGCCTCGACGATGGTGACGCCGGGCATGATCGGGGCCGACGGGAAGTGGCCCTGAAAATGCGGCTCGTTGACGGTGACCATCTTGATGCCGACCGCGCTTTTGTTGGCGACAACCTGTTCGACCCGGTCGATGAACAGGAACGGGTAGCGGTGCGGGATGCAGCGTTTGATGAGGTCGATATCGGCGGTGCTCGGCACCTCGGTCATGTCGGTCATGTCAGTCATTGGGGGGCTCCTTCGCAGGGTCAGGCGCGCGGGCGCAGGAGCGGCGCGCGGGCGGTCGTTCACTCTTGCGGGCNNCGTCGGGATCTTCGGCAGGGGGCTGCGGTGCGGGGATCGTGTCGACCCCGATGGCACCCGCGCCGGTTGTGTCTTCGACCGGCGCCGGGGTGTCGGTTGTCGGTCTCTGCTCCACGCCGGCACGGCCCCCCAGGTCGCCGCCATCGCCGAGGACGGCGTCGATCCGTTCGATGGCGGCGGAGGTGGCATCGATATCGGTCGCCGCCAGCAACACCGCCCGGCGGTCGACGATCAGCACCGCGCCGCGGTCGCGCACAAGCTGCCCGAGCACCGGGCCGATGCGGTTGAAGAACGCGAGCTGCGCGGCCTCGATCTGGGCCAGGAGATCGGCTTCCGCCGCCTCGCGCTCGGCGCGCAGCGCCTGGACCTTGTCGTCGAACGCGCTGGCGAGTTCCCGGAAGCCCTCGGGCTCCATCGTCGCGCGCTGTTCGGTCAGCGCCTGCTCCTCGG
>DQCI01000123.1:8814-9386 GCA_003545125.1 Paracoccaceae bacterium | reverse complement strand
TCGACGAGGTTCACACGCGTGGCAATCCCACCAGCGGTCGAAAGGGTCCCCCGGCGACCGAGAGTCTGACCTCGACGGGCGGCCACGACCGCTGCGTGCTGCGCGCCATCCCGGTGCGTGAGTCCACGGTCGATTCAGAGGACGGACGTGTGCTGTTTGCGGTCCTGGAGCCCTTCGCGGCCCGTTGCCCCGGCAGCCAGAGCCTGAAACGCGTCAATTCACTCACTCCGGCGGAGGCCAGGGTTGTCGAGCGGCTGGTGTGGGGCCTGCCGATCAAGGAGGTCTCGCGGGTCCTCAAGCTGTCCGACAATACCGTGCGCACCTATTTGAAGCGCAGCTTCGAGAAGGCCGGCGTGTCGCGCCAACAGCAACTGATCTACGCCGTGTCAGGCATGGCAACCGAGCTCCCTGCCGGCCGACCCGGGTCTGTCGAGACAACCGCGGCAGGGTAGTATTGGCCGTCCCCGGGTGAGATCGTCGTGAGCGCGGCGATGAAGCCGGTCTTGCGGATTTTGCAGGCTGTGTTGCCCGACCGGACGGTGTCGGAACCGGCGAGGACGCACGCGGCGTCG
>DQCI01000123.1:5268-8774 GCA_003545125.1 Paracoccaceae bacterium | reverse complement strand
ACCGCGTTGGGAAGCAGAGCGGCGATCACCCGGCCGTCATCCCCACCATTTCCCAGCACCGCACCGGGAACGGCGCGCAGTTGCGAGATATTGGGTATGCCAGATGATTTGCGCCGCGGGGCGCGGTGCCAACCCGCGCAAGCTGGAGGGAAAGGTCGAACCTGCCTGACAGCATGGGTTCGCCGCGGCCCACCGCAACCGCCCGCGCGCCGTTGCGGCACCGGCGCGGAACATGTACTTGCGCGGGCCGCGCCGCAAGACGGGTTGACGGGGTCGGAGGTGGCGCCGCGCCTGACGCGTCCGGGGTCCCTCAAGGCGCAGGTTGTTCGAAGCGAGTGGTTTCGGTCAGGTTCAGCGCGCGTCCGGCCTCCGGGATCAGCCCGGCGCGACCTCGGACAACCCGCCATCGGCCGCGATGATGCGCTCGACGATTGGACGCGCCATCAGGTCATCCTTGAAAGAGGCGCCGAATCTGCCGTCAAACAGGCCCCAGTGCAAGGTGATCGACAGCGGGGGCATGTCGCCGAAGCGCACCCCGTCGATCCTCTCGCGAATCTCGTCGAAAGTCACCGCATCGACCCGCGCCTGCAGCCCCGCGACGGAAATGTCGGTGAGTACGGCCGGGAAGCTCTCGTCATCAACCAGCACTGCGAAAGCTTGTGGGCCGGGCGTGCGCGCGACGCTGCGGCGGTCATGTGGTGTCTCGCTCATCTCATGGGTCCTTCCGAGCTCTGAAACCTCACAGCCATATACGCCGACAGAGGTGAAGAAACCTCTAAACTGACACGTTTTGGTAAATGCCGGAGGGGGCCTGCCCGCAGGCGGGTGCGTTCAGCCGCGGCGCTCGTCGAAACTCTGGGCGATGAACTGGGGCATGTGATCGCCCATGCCGACAACGTCGTTGCCGCGCCCCTTGCGCCCGGACCCACGCGAGCGGGAGGCAGGTTTCGCGGGTGCATCCACGGTTTCCGAAACCGGCGCCTCGGGCTTGGCCTTCGCACGGCTGCGCGACGCACTGCGCGTGGCCTTCGGCAGATCCTTTGGCGTTTCGTCGGCCGCAGGGGGGGCGGTTGGTGCCTGATCCGCGACCTTCGCCTTGCCCGCTTTCAGCGGGTTGTCGACACGGGGGATTTCCTTCTCGATGAGCCGTTCGACCGCGTCGAGGTTCTTCTCGTCGCGCGGTTCGCAGATCATGAAGGCCTTGCCCCAACGCCCGGCACGGCCGGTGCGACCGATCCGGTGGACGTAATCTTCGGCATGGCCGGGCACGTCGAAATTGAAGATATGGCTCACGTTGGGGATGTCGAGCCCGCGCGCCGCCACATCCGATGCACACAGAAACCGGATATTGCCGTCGCGAAAGCCCTGCAGCACTTCCATGCGTCTCGACTGGTCGAGATCACCGTGAATCGGCTCGGCGTTATACCCGTATTTCTTGAGCGACTTCGCGACGATGTCGACGTCGGTCTTGCGATTGCAGAAGATGATCGCGTTGGTGCAGGCCTCGCCCTCGCCGTCGATGAGGGCGCGCAGAACATTGCGTTTTTCGGTCGCCGCGCGGTCACGGCGTGAAGGCTTGAACTTCACCACCGCCTGTTCGATCGTCTCCGATGTTGTGGCCTGGCGGGCCACCTCGATGCGGGCGGGGCTGTGCAGGAAGGTGTTGGTGATGCGCTCGATCTCGGGCGCCATGGTGGCCGAGAAGAACAGCGTCTGCCGGGTGAAGGGTACCAGGCCGAAGATCCGTTCGATATCGGGGATGAAGCCCATGTCGAGCATCCGGTCGGCCTCATCGACCACCATGATTTGCACGCCGGTCAGCAGCAGTTTGCCGCGCTCGAAATGGTCGAGCAGGCGGCCGGGCGTGGCGATCAGCACGTCGACCCCACGGTCGATCAGCGCATCCTGTTCCTTGAAGCTGACACCGCCGATGAGAAGCGCCTTGGTCAGCTTCACGTGCTTGGCGTAGGTGTCGAAGTTCTCGGCCACCTGCGCGGCGAGTTCGCGGGTCGGGCAGAGCACCAGCGAGCGCGGCATCCGGGCGCGGGCGCGGCCGCGTGCGAGCATGCAGATCATCGGCAGCGTGAACGAGGCGGTCTTGCCGGTGCCGGTCTGGGCGATTCCGAGCACGTCCTTGCCTTCGAGCGCCGGCGGGATCGCGCCTTCCTGGATCGGCGTCGGCTGGGTATAGCCGGCTTCTTCGACGGCTTTGAGGACTTTCGCGCTCAGGTTCAGATCGGTGAATTTGGTCAAGGCGGGCCTTTCGATGCGGTTGCGGCGAATCTGGCCGCAGGAGTCGCGCGGCCCGTCCGGCCGGATTGCCGGTACGTCTAGATGCATCGGGCTTTACCGGGCGGGCGCGTACAGGTCAAGGGAAGCCGGGCGGCGTGCGGTCTTGCCGAAGACGGGCACCGGCCCCGGCCGGGTCCACCGCGACGAAAGACAGGGCGGCCATGACCAGGGCTTGTGAGCGGGCTGTCGCCTGCGGGTCGGCGCGGGGTCCTCGGCCGATGTTGCACCCGTCATCCATGATGAACCCAAGTTGTAGATGCCCCGAATAAACGCCGATCCCATGGACGGCGCGGTTTATGTGTGACCGCGTGTCTGGTGACACGTGGATTGCTCTGAGGATATTGGCCAATGGCATTGGTGACGGGAACGGCAGAGGCAGATCGGTTGGTCGGCACCGGGGGCGACGATACACTGACGTCGAGTGGCACCTCGGATGTCACCGAATGGGATGTTATGATCGGGCGTCGTGGCGCCGACACCTATGACCTCTTCAACATCACCGGCGGGACGATCAAAAACTTCATCATCGACGATCGAGGCTCCGACGGCGCTGTCGACCGGATCTTGAACGCGGGCGCGCTCTACCAGTCGGCGAGCCTCGGGTATTCGGCCTGGGCGTCGACGACCCGCGAGGGCGACGATCTCGTGCTGCATCTGCCGTCCAAACCCTACCGGTTCCGCGATCCGGCCAAGCCGGAGTACAATATCCGGATCGTCGACCACTACGGCGACGCGGGCGTGGAGAGCATCACCGCCGCTGGCCTGGCCTACCAACTTGCAACCGGCGATATCGGCAGTGGCGCGGCGGATATCATGGCAGGCGCCGACATCGACAACACCTTCTTCGCGAAAGCGGGCAACGATATCGTGTTCGGCAATGGCGGAAACGACGTGCTGAAGCTGGGAACCGGCGACGATACCGCCTTTGGCGGAGACGGAAAGGACAAGATCGTTGCGGGCAGTGGCAACGACCGGGTCTACGGCGGCCCGCAGAAAGATGTGATCAAGGGAAATGACGGCAACGACCGGATCCACGGCGAGGCCGGCCACGACAAGATCAGGGGCGGCGATGGCGCCGACTACGTGACCGGCGATGCCGGCAACGACCGGATCTGGGGCGACACCGGCGCGGACACGCTGAACGGCGGGCGGGGCGACGACCGGCTGGTGGGCGGCAAGCAGGGCGATCTTTACCAGTTCGACCGCGGCGAGCC
>DQCI01000123.1:0-5253 GCA_003545125.1 Paracoccaceae bacterium | reverse complement strand
TGCCGCGGTGAGCTTTGCCCGCGACGGGCGCGACATGGTGATCACCGCCGATGGGGGTGCCGCGTCGATCACGGTTGTCGACATGTTCCATGACAGCCACAACCGCTTTTTCATCGAAAACCTCGTCTTCAACGGGGCCTACTGGGAGCCCCTCAGCTTCAAGTTCCGCGACGGCGCCTTTGAGAGCATCGCCGAAGACCGGGACATCGGCGACCCGTTTCGGCCGTCGATCTACAACGAGGTTCTGTTCGGGACGGAGGCGGCAGACGAGATCTTCGGCGGNNATCTATGAGCGCGGCGACGCAGGTGCGCGTGGCGACTACGTGCGCGTGGCCAGCCACGACATCGTCGAGGATTTCGACGTCGCCCAGGACGTTTTCGATTTCCGTGAAGTCGATACCGCTTTCGGCGCGCTCACCCTCGGGGAGGACGCCGACGGCGACGCGACCGTCCAGTGGTCGTCGGGGAACATCGAAGAAGCCGACATCCTGATCGAATTGCGCGGCGTCGCGCTCGCGGATGTGACGGAAGATTTGTTCCTGTTCTGAGGCGACGCGGTCAGCCGAGCCCGTCCGGGGGTGGCACGGGTGCTGCGTCGTCGAGGCCCGGCACGTCTCGCCGCGCCGCCTCGATACGGGCCCAGAGCAAGCTGCCCGCATTGCCCTGCGGCCAGACCCCGGTGAGGGCGTAGGCAAAGCGCGGGGCACGGGCGGCAAGCGCTTCGATCTCGTCGATAAGTATGGCGCCGTGCAACGCGATCAGGTCTTCGAGCGGACCGGCGGCGATACCGGCCACCTCTTCGGGGCTTTCGCAAGCCGCGAGGGCGGCCCGGGTGGCGGCGAGGCCGTGGCTTGGATGCTCACGTGTGAGCGCGTCGAACAAGGCAAAGGTCCACGCGTCCGGGTGATCGGCGGGCGGCGGGTTGTCTTCGTCACCGGCGGCGAGATAGGCGAGGAAGCGCGCGGCCAGCCGGTCGAGCGGCAGATCGCCCGGGGGCAGGGTGCGCTCGTCCACCCCGAGCGCTTCGGCCACGAGGGCACGGGGGATCGTGGTCATTGTCGCGAAAACACGGCTTTCGCCGCAGCCACCCCATTCAGCGCGGCAGGGAATCCGGCATACACGCTCATCTGGATCAACACCTCCGTGATCTCGTGTCGGGTGAGACCAACATTGAGACCGGCCTGAATATGAACTTCGAGTTGAGGCCGCGCATTGCCCATCGCAGTGAGAGCGGAAATCGTCGCGATTTCGCGCTCGCGCAGGCCCAACCCGGGACGAGCGTAAACGTCTCCGAACGGGAATTCGAAGAGCAATTCGGCGAAATCCGGCGCGATGCCATCAAGGCTGTCGATGACCGCCTGTCCAGCTTCGCCGTCGATCTCGGCGAGGAGCCGCTTTCCGCGCTCTAGTCTGCTTTCATGAGCCATTCCGTTCTCCTTTTCCCGCTTCGATCATGGCCGAATAGGTGTCGATTTTCTTGTCGAGAGCCGCGAGGTTTTCGTTTAGTATTGCGATTTGTGCCCGCACTTTCTTGCGATGCGCTTTGAGTAATTGCTGCCGCTCGGTGGCGGTCTGATCCCCCTCCGCGCGCAACCGAGCGTAACGCCCCATTTCGGATATCCCCATACCGGTCGCCTTCAGCCGTCCCAGGAATTCGGTCCAGGTGAGGTCGGCTTTCGAATAGACACGACGGCCGCCGCCGTCGCGCATTGGTGGCGCGATCAGGCCGATTTTTTCGTAGTACCGCAAGGTATCGGAAGAAAACCCTGACCTGGCGGAGAATTCCTTGATGTACATGCACGTTCCCGACTCGATGAAACCCGTTGTCGGGCCATTCTCGGGGCTGGAGCGCGCTCCAGGTCAAGCAGGTATTGGGTTCATGCCCCGTGCATCTCCTTGGTCGCCGACAGCGTCAGCTCCGGATAGTCCCGCTCCGCCCGGTCGATGTCCCATTTCAACCGCGTGAGATAAACCGGGTCGCCGTCGTTGTCATGGGCGATGTGCTGGGTGTTGGCGGCTATGAACCTGTCGAGTTCCGCTTTTGGCCCCGAGACCCAGCGCGCGGAGGTGAATTGCGAGGCTTCGAACCGCACCGGCAGCCCGTATTCGAGCTCGATCCGGCTCGCAAGCACCTCGAATTGCAGCGCGCCCNNAAGCCCGCGCCGATGTCGGGTTTGAACACCTTGGCGGCCCCTTCCTCGGCAAACTGCATCAGCGCCTTTTCGAGGTGCTTGGCCTTCATCGGATCGCCCGCGCGCACGCCCTGGAGCAGTTCCGGCGCAAACGAGGGAATGCCGGTCACCCGGATCGCCTCGCCCTCGGTCAGCGTGTCGCCGATCCTGAGCTGCCCGTGGTTGGGAATGCCGATGATGTCGCCGGCCCAGGCTTCTTCGGCCAGCTCCCGGTCGGACGCCAGGAACATCACCGGGTTGGTGATCGCCATCGGCTTTTTCGTGCGCACATGGGTAAGCTTCATGCCGCGCTTGAAATGCCCCGACGCCATGCGCACGAAAGCCACGCGGTCGCGGTGCTTGGCGTCCATGTTGGCCTGGACCTTGAACACGAAGCCCGAAACCTGTTTCTCCTCGGGCAAGATCTGCCGGGGCTCGGCGCGCTGCGGCTGCGGCTCGGGGGCGTAGGTGGCGATACCGTCCATCAACTCCTTGACGCCGAAGGAGTTGATCGCCGAGCCGAACCAGATCGGGGTCATCATCCCCTGCGCCACCTCGGCCGCGTCGAGCGCGGGCAGAAGCGCACGCGCCATCTCGACCTCTTCCTTCAGTTGCTCGAGCAGGTGCGCGGGCACATGTTCGGCGAGCTTGGGATCGTCCAACCCCTCGATTTTGATGCTCTCAGCCACCCGGTTGCGGTCGGCCCGGTCCATCAGTTCCAGCCGGTCGTGCACCATGTCGTAGCAGCCGAGAAAGTCGCGCCCCATACCGATCGGCCAGGAGGCCGGGCTGACGTGGATCGCCAGCATCTCCTGGATCTCGTCGATGATCTCGAAGGTATCGCGCGCCTCGCGGTCCATCTTGTTGCAGAAGGTGAGGATCGGAAGATCCCGCATCCGGCAGACCTCGAACAGCTTCCGGGTCTGGCTTTCGACCCCCTTGGCCCCGTCGATCACCATGACCGCCGCATCGACTGCGGTGAGTGTGCGGTAGGTGTCCTCCGAGAAATCGGAGTGGCCCGGCGTATCGACGAGGTTGAAGCGGTAGGTCTCGAAATCGAAAGACATCGCCGAGGCCGAGACCGAGATCCCCCGGTCCTGCTCCATCTTCATGAAGTCCGACCGGGTTCGGCGGGCCTCGCCCTTGGCGCGCACCTGTCCTGCCATCTGGATCGCACCGCCGTAGAGCAGAAACTTCTCCGTCAGCGTGGTCTTTCCGGCGTCAGGGTGCGAGATGATCGCGAAAGTCCGGCGCCGGGCGATCTCCGGCGGCAATTCGGGGCGGTTCTGGGCGGCGTTCTGCATGGCGGCGATATAGCCACGCCCCCGGGGCACGGCAATGGGCTTGAAGGCCTGCTGCCAAAACGCGGGTCTCAAACGTAGACCCCGGCAGGGCTTCAACAGCGTGGGCAACGCGCCCTGAAGGGGGGAGGCTTGCCCCCCCCGCCGGGTTCGTTCACGCGATCTTTCTTTCACCGCAAAGACCGCGACGGTCTGACTTTCCCATAATCACCCGTGAAAGAGCGCCGGCTTGTCCGCGCCGCGCTCAATCTTCCATGCGGGTGCATTCATGCAGGCGCTCACCGGGGTGCTTGACGCAGGCCGCGCTCACCGGCGAGATCGCGATAGCCTCCATCTTGTCGCCCACATGGCGCCAAGTGATCGAAACTTCGTCGCCCGGTTCGAAGCAACCCAGCCGGTCGGCGTAGGCCTCATCGTCAAAGGCGAAGGTGGTCCCGTCCGTCAGCGTGATTGTGTCGCACACCGCGCTGACTCCTGCGACGGTGCCAACGGTGGTTTCCGCAAGAACAGCAGTGCCGATGCCGAAGCCGAATGCTGTGATGAGTGTGATGGGAACGAGCTTGTTGAGCATCTCAATTCCTCCCCTGTGGCCCCCCCGCGGGATATCCAAAACCAGGTGGCCCTTTTGGGGGGCGTTTCGTTGCCACCGTTGGTGGAAGGCGTTTTTTGGTTTCTGTTCTCTCCATCGGCGCCGGTAAACATGATCCGTATCGGGTGCGGTTTTGTCGGCCGTGTTGTTCATAAAGTAGGGAATGATAACGAACATAGGGATGAGGCCAGCCCCCGCTCGCTTTGCAGTCGCGCCCCCGAACGGGGCCGCACCTCACGGCCCCGCCTGTTGGCGTGTGCGACCTGCAGGGGCTGGCCACGCCGGGAGAACGGTTGTGCGCAGGCGTCACGCGGGCTGCGGGCAAGACACCGGCCGCCGCGGCGATGGGCGGGCGAGCTTGGCCGCGTGGCCCGGCAAAACGGCAGAGGGAGGCGCGGGGCCTCCTTGTTTTTTAGCGTTGGCGCGGACCCTTGGCGGCACCGCGCGGGTGCTCGGCGTTCAGTCCAGGTTGTCGAGCCCGTGGTTCGGGTATTCCGACAGCTGATCGCCGAGGTAGGTTGCGTTCACCGGCGAGATCGCGCCGCCTTCCAGCGACGTGCCGACATGGTCATAGGAGATCGCGACCGCATCGCCCGGTTTGAACGCGCTCAGGCGGTCGACGCAATCCTCGTCATCGAAAGCGAAGGTGATACCGTCGGTGAGGGTGACGGTGTCGCTCCCCGTATTCACGCTGGCGATGGTGCCAGTATCGTTGAGCGCGGTGGCGGCCGGGCCGAAGCCGAGGGCGGCGGCGAGGGCGAGGGGGACGATATTGGTGAGCACTGCAGTTCTCCGATCTGGGCCCCCTTGTGTCTTGGGGGGCCTTTGTTGCCCGCGGCGATGAAGGTTTTTCTTGGTCCCTTCCAGCGCCGTGGATATCGAAGAAACGCAAGGTGGTGCGGTTTCCGCCGCCGCCGTCGTTCAACTGGTTCTGAAGCCGGGTCCGGCCTCATTGAGCGACGGATACCGCCCTTCGGTCCGTATGCGCACGGAGCGCGGCGCGCGGGATACGAGCCAATTCGCACCAGGCCGAGGCAAAGGAATATCGACTATCGGGACGCTTTGCCCCGCGAGGGAAGCGCAAGGGACGGCCGGCCGCGGCTCGGAGTTGTGCCCGTCGTTGAAGGCGGAGGCGGCGGGACCGATTTCGGGCGGTCCACAAAAACGGTGCCCGTCAGGAGAGCCTTTTCGA
>DQCI01000233.1:24329-25816 GCA_003545125.1 Paracoccaceae bacterium | reverse complement strand
TTTTACCTTCCTTTCCAGGAAGGGCACCGAACCGTCCGGATGAAAGTTGCGCGCGTAGTCGTTATTCGCAACGACGTGCTCGCGAATGGTTTTGGTCGTTGCATCAAGGATGTCCTGGTCGACCGAAAAGCCCGCTTGCTTTGCCGCATAGACAAACGGGACCGTGAACGAGGCTTTCCAGACAAGTTCGGATTTCTGCCGCCTGTTGTTTTTGGACCCCGACTGCGCGAAATACGGGTGATAATCCCAGGCCACCATGCCGTTGGCGTCAATGCGCGCGCTTTTTTCGAACGTAGTAATAAAAGACCGGATCCGGTCGGCGTAGAACTCGTCCTTGGTGATCGTATAGATGTTCAACAAGGCTTCGCCTTGCAGGTGCAGGTGATTGGTGGCCTCGTATTGGAATTTCGTCGGGCGCCAATACCAGATCTCATCGGTTCCCGGCAGGTACCTGACATCTATGTCGAATTCCCGGTAGGCGACTGCGAAATCGTCGACGACCCGGTCCGCGAACCCCTTGTAGGCGCTCAGGCCTGTATTCTCGTGGACCAGGCGCGCCATGGCCGTCGCCGGCTGGATAAGGACTGAATAATGCGTAATATGGCTGCACCAGATACCGACGCCGGCATTGGTGGTCACAGCTTCGCCGGCGACCCCCCAGGATGTCATGACCCGGTTGTGGTAGTCGTCATATCGGCCGAGCACGTCGTCCCGGAAGGCCTGGAGCTCTTCGAAGAAGCTGATATAGAGATCGAGGAAACGGGTTTGACCTGTATTTTCATAGGCAACCTGGGCGGCCCGGCCGCTGAATCCCGAGCCCCAGGCCAATTGGCCGTTCCTTTGTTTACCCTGTTGCGCGGTGGCTTCAAGGATACGCTCGAAACCGCCTTTCAGGAAATCATAAAGAACATCGNNCGTTCCCAACAGGATCTGCGTCAATTCCTCATTGGATTTTCCGTCAGGATCCGGAATGAAGCGCGTCAGGTCCTGTATATTCTGCGGCCTGGCCCCGCGGGCGATTGACCGACGCACTCTCTCGTAGGATTGGTAGGCGTTCTCCATCACGCAGCCCCTTCGCAAGCTATGTAGGTCCGATACCAATGGCCGGGCCGCGGTCGCAACCGTTAAGTGAAATCGGATACTGCAACAAGGGCGCAGGGACGGGGCCCGGGAGCCTGGACAGCGGGCCGGAGCGTATCCCGAACTGCGCTGCGTGACAGGACGTGGTGAAACGCCGGAAATCCACGGATCGGGTCACCACGGATCAGATCACCGCGGATCAGACCTGGGCGCGGGCGGCGTTGCACGTATTGCGACCCCGCAGGAGGGGGCCGACGTCCGCACAGTCGCTGGACCCTGCCACCTCCGTCGACGGCGCCGGGCTTCGTTTGCGGTGGGCATCGGGATGGGCGCGGGCGTCAGGTAGCAGGCGGGCCGGTGGTGCCGCGCACGACGAGAGTGGCCGGGAACAGGGTGGTCGAGGGCGG
>DQCI01000233.1:15495-24250 GCA_003545125.1 Paracoccaceae bacterium | reverse complement strand
CCTTGGTCGGCGACGGCGAGCGACGCGCCGAGCGCCACCATGTCGCCGTTGCAGACCACCGCGGTGACATCCGGATGGGCCAGCCGCAGCGCCTGCATCGCGTCGCGGCCGGAAATCTTGTCGTTGCCGGATTCCCAGATGAGGGCCGGGCCGAGCCCGCCTTCCTCCATCGCCCGGCGGTAACCGGCGATCCGTTCGGCCCGGACGACCGAATGGGTCGCGCCGCCGAAATAGGCAATGTTCCGGTGGCCGAGATCGGCGAGGTAGCGGGTTGCTTCCGCCGTCGCGCGGGCGTTGCGGATGCCGACGTGGTCGAAGCTGCCGGAGCGGGCAGGGCGCAGGAAGGTCACGGTGGGCATGTGGTGGGCGGCCAGGAGGTCGTAGGTCGCCTGCGGCGTGTCATTGGCCGGCACCCAGAGCAACCCGCCGCGAGAGGACCGGATGAAGGCCTCGAGGTTGCGCCGCTCGCGGGTCGCATCGTCCTGGCTGTCGAGGATCGACACCAGGTAGCCCTCGCTTTCGAGCAGATCGCTGACACCGCTGATCGCCTCGGCATTGAACGGGTTGGCGATCGCGTGGATCACCAGCCCGATCTCGCGCCGCTCGCCCGAGCGCATCGCGGCGGCGCGCCCGTCGGGCACATAGTGGAGCTTTGCCGCGGCCGCCATCACCTTCTTGCGGGTCTGATCCGAAATCCGCCCGGTCCCGCGCATGACCTGGCTGACGGTGGCGGTGGATACACCGGCCTCCTTCGCGACGGTTTCGAGTTTGGGTTTGTCGGCCATGGGCTCCGGGCAATTGGCGATACAACGATATATCAAATCTGTGCCGGTTTGGCGGTTTTCGCAACAGGGCAATTTCATTGTCTGCGAAACGAAGGGAAACTGGCGAGAAAAATTCTTGACAGGTGGTACAACGTTATATCACCATTCTGACATCTTCTCGTGATCCGGCCCGAGTCGGTACGGAGGAAGCGCCGCCGTGAGCGGTGTGGGCGCGGTGCGCCGCGCAGATAGTTCAGCGTTCTGGGAGGAACATATGACACTCAAAATGAAACTGGCCGGCGCCGCGTCGGGCCTTGCCATCGTCGTTGCCGCGACCGCCGCGCAGGCTGACGTGCTGTTCTGGTCGACCCAGGCCAAGCCGGTCGAGGAAAGCCAGGCGATGCGCGATCAGGTGCTCTCCGGCCACAGCGAAGCGGTCGACTACCAGCCCAATGACGCCGGTCCCTGGATCACCCGTCTGCAGGCCGAACTCGAAGCCGGCACCGGCACCATCGCGGTGCTCGGCGGGCTGCACGGCGATTTCTCGGCGATGAACCCCGATGACCTCGTGGACCTCGACGATCTCGGCGTGATGGCGGCCTCGGGCACGTTCAACGACCTCGCCAAGCTCGGCACCGATGCGATGCAGTACATCCCCTGGATGCAGGCGAGCTACATCATGGCCGCCAACAAGGAAGCGCTGCAATACCTGCCCGACGGCGCCGACATCAACGCGCTGAGCTATGACCAGCTGATCGAGTGGACGGCGAACGTGCATGAAGCCGTCGGCGAGCCCAAATTCGGCTTCCCGGCCGGTCCGAAGGGCCTCAAGCACCGGTTCTTCCAGGGCTATCTCTACCCGTCCTACACCAACGGCGTGGTCCGCACCTTCGCCTCCGACGACGCCGTGGTGGCCTGGGAGAAGATGAAAGAGCTCTGGGCGCATACCAACCCGGCCTCGACCAACTTTGCCTTCCTGCAGGAACAGCTCCTGAACGGCGACGCGTGGATTGCCTTCGACCACACCTCGCGTCTCGCCGCGGCGTTCAATGAACGTCCGGACGACTTCGTGGCCTTCCCCGCACCCGCCGGCCCGACCGGCCGCGGCTTCATGCCGGTGCTCGCCGGTGTGGCGATCCCGAAGACCGCACCCGACATGGAAGCGGCCAAGGCGCTCGTGCAGTACATGCTCGACCCGGCGACCCAGATCGCCACGCTGAAAGCGACCAACTTCTTCCCGGTTGTCGATGTCGAGCTGCCCAGCGATCTGCCGCCCTCGGTCCAGGCTGCGGGTAACGCCGTTGCGATCATGTCGGCTTCGCCGGATGCCAACCCTGGCCTGCTGCCCGCCGGTCTCGGCGACAAGGGCGGTGACTTCAGCCGCGTCTATTCCGACACCTTCGAGCGCATCGTGCTCGCCGGTCAGGACATCCGCACCGTGCTGGACGACCAGAAAAAGACGCTGGCCGCGATCATGGAAGAGTCCGGTGCGCCCTGCTGGGCGCCCGATGCGCCGTCCGAAGGCGCCTGCCCGGTCGAATAAGGCCTGACCTTGCTCGGGCGGGTCTCGGACCCGCCCGTTCGCCCGGGCCCTGTGCGGCCCGGGCATCCTGGCCCGCCCTGAACATCCGGCCCGCCTTGAAATTCGAGACCTACCCGAAGGGAGCGGTTCCATGAACGCGCGGTATTTGCCCTATGTCATGATCCTGCCGGTCACATTGTTTCTGTGCGTGTTTTTCATCTATCCGTTTGTCCTGGTGGCCCAACAGGCTTTCAGTGTCGATGGCAGCTGGTCGCTCGCGAACTTTCAAGAGGTCGTCGGCTACTGGAAATTCCCGATCTCGATGAAGAACACCCTGCTGCTCGCGCTCGCGGTGGTGCCGGTTCAGGTGATTCTGGCGCTCACAATGGCGACGATGGTCACCAAGATGAAGACCGGGCGCGACATCGTGCTCTACATCTGGACCATACCGCTCGGGATCTCCGATCTCGCCGCCGGCATCATCTGGCTGGCGATCTTCGAACAATCGGGCTTCCTCAACTCGATGATGCACGGGCTCGGCATGGTCGACAGACCCGTAAACTTTCTGACCTACCAGAACCCTGGTATCGTCTTCCTCGCCATCGCGCTGGCCGAGATCTGGCGCGCGACCGCGATCATGCTGGTCATCCTGGTGGCCGGCATGGGGCTGATCCCGAAAGAATACTACGAAGCCGCCGAGGTGTTCGGCGCCTCGCCCTGGAAGCGGTTCCTGCGGATCACGCTGCCGATGCTGCGCCCGTCGTTGCAGACCGCGCTGATCCTGCGGGTGATCCTCGCCTTCGAGATCTTCGCCGTCGTGCAAGCGCTTGGGGGCACGCTGTTCCCGGTGCTCATGGGGTCGGTCTACGAATACCAGTTTGACCTGCTCAACAGTGGTGCTGCCGCGGCGATTGCGCTGATCATCCTGGTGATCTCGATCGGCTTCACCCTACTCATCCTGCGCGCCCTGCGCGTTCCGAAAGGAGCCACGATATGAGTGATGTTGCCGCCCAAACCCCGCGCGATACCCGCTCTGCCGGTCGCTTTCTCTACGTCGCCGGTGTGGTGTTCCTCGTGGCCTGGGTTCTCGTTCCGCTCTACTTTCTGCTCATCAACACCCTGTCCTCGCCCGACGCGGTGAACAGCTTCCCCAAGAGCTTCATCCCTGAGTTCGACATGGGGAGCCTCCAGTTCTTCGCAGGCTTCGAAGGCATGCTGGGGGCGCTGTGGAACTCGGCGGTGGTGGCCGCGATCACCATGGTGATCTCGATCACCATCTCGGCGCCCGCGGGCTACGCGCTGTCGCGCTTCCACTTCCCGGGCAAGTACCTGTTCAGGTTGCTGATCCTGCTCACCCGCGCCTTTCCGCTGCCGCTGCTGGCGCTGCCGCTCGCGGTGATGTTCATCCGTACCGGGCTCGACGATACCGTGTTCGGCCTCGCGCTGGTGCACACCACGCTGGCGATCCCGTTCGCGGTTCTGATCACCTATTCGCTGTTCTCCGGCATTCCGATGGAACTGGAAGAGGCGGCCTGGACGCTCGGCTGCACCCGGGTCACCGCATTCACCAAGGTGATCCTGCCGCTGATCCTGCCCGGTATCGCGGCTTCGGCGATCTTCGCCTTCGTGATCTCCTGGAACGAGGTCTTCGCAGCCGCCGTGCTCACGATCGAGAACCGCACACTCACGGCTTTCCTGTTGCAGAACCTCGATACCTCACCGCTGCATCTCAAGTTCGCGGGCGGCTTCATCCTCGTCGTCCCGGCGCTGATCTTCATCTTCGCCGTGCGAAAATACCTCTTCGCGATGTGGGGCATCGCCAACCGCTGAGCGGTTGCCAGACAAGGAGCCAGACATGGCCGAAATTCTCATCAAGAACGTCGCCAAGCGCTTCGGGACCTACCAGGCATTGCAGGACATCAACCTCACCATCAGCGACCAGGAATTCATGGTGCTGCTCGGCGCCTCGGGCTGCGGCAAGTCCACGCTGCTGCGCATCATCGCCGGGCTCGAGACCGCGACCGAGGGCGAGGTGTGGATCGGCGGGCGCCGGATCGACCACCTCGCGCCCAAGGACCGGGGTATTTCGATGGTGTTCCAGAACTACGCGGTGTTCCCGCACCTCACGGTGTTCGAGAACATCGGCTTCGGGCTGCGGATGCAGAAACTGCCGCAGGCCGACGTCGAGCGGCGGGTCGCACGGACCGCCGAGCTCATGCAGATCGGCGAACTGTTGAAGCGCTATTCGGGCGAGCTCTCGGGCGGTCAGCGCCAGCGCGTCGCCGTGGCGCGCGCGCTCGCGATGGAACCGGACGTGATCTTGATGGACGAGCCGCTGTCCAACCTCGACGCGCTCCTGCGCCTCGAGATGCGGGCCGAACTCAAGGGCGTGCTGGCCGAAAGCAGCACCACCGCGATCTACGTGACCCACGACCAGGTCGAGGCGATGTCGCTCGCCGACCGGATATCGGTCATGCACGAGGGCCGGATCGCGCAAGCCGCGACGCCGGTCGAGGTCTACCGCAACCCGGCCGAACGCTTCATCGCCAGCTTCATCGGCAACCCGCCGATGAATTTCATCGACGCAACCCCGGCGGGGGACGGCAAGTGGACCGTGGCGGGCCAGGTGTTCGACGGGCCGGCGACCGAAAAGGGTAAGCTCGAGTTTGCCATCCGGCCTGAAGATGTGCGCGGGGCGGAGCAGGGGCTTTCGCTCAATGTCCGCGTCGTCGAGCCCTTGGGCGCGCATCTGCTGGTGACCGGCGCGGTCGACGGCCATCTCTTCCGCGCGGTGCTCGACAGCGATCTGGTGGTGAACCGGGGCGACGTGCTGACGCTCGCACCGCTCCCCGACCGGGTGCGCTGGTTCGACCCCGACACCACGCTCGCCGTCAACTGAGGGACAGGAGAGCAGAACATGACCGACGCCGTGATCGCCCGGGCGAAAGAGATACTCCGCATGAACGATCTCGGCGCCTACACCGTACCCACCCACGGGCTCTATCCGTTCCAGTGGAACTGGGATTCAGCACTTTCCGCGCTCGGGCTCTTCCACATCGACGAGGACCGGGCCTGGACAGAGATCGAGACGCTGTTCGACCACCAGTGGGAGGACGGCATGGTGCCGCATATCATCTTCCACAAGGAGGACGAGGGGTATTTCCCGGGGCCCGAGGTCTATGACACCAGGCGCCCGGTGCCGACCTCGGGTCTGACCCAGCCGCCGGTGACCGGCTTTGCGGTGCGCAGGCTTTTCGACCGGGCGACGGACAAGGAGATGGCGCGGGCGCGGGCCTTGGCGCTCTTGCCGAAGATCGCCCGCTGGCACGACTGGTTCTACCGCGCCCGCGACCCGCACGGCACCGGGCTTGTGGCGGTCATCCATCCCTGGGAGACCGGGCGCGACAACTCCATCGATTGGGACGACGCCTTCGAGCGGGTGCCGACCGAGGGCGTGGGGGCGTTTCAGCGGCGCGACATTCAGCACGCAGACCCCGCGCACCGGCCGACCCAGGAGCAGTACAAGCGCTACATCTGGCTGGTGCAGCTGTTCCGCGGCCTCGCCTGGGACAACACCAAGCTGCACGACGCCTCGCCGTTCCGGATCGTCGATCCCGGATTCAACGCGATCCTTCTGCGCTCCTGCATGGATCTCGCCGATCTCGCCGAGGAACTGGGCGACACGGCGCTGTCGCTCGACCAGCGTGCCCAGGCAGAGCAAGGGCTCGACGCGCTTGAGACGCTCTGGAGCGACAGCCGCCAGCAATACCTCTGCTTCGACCGGGTGACGAAGGCGCTGATCGACAGCCCCTCGGTGGGCGGGCTCATTCCGGCCTTTGCGCCGATCGCGCCGAACCGGGCCGCCGCCATCGCCGCGCATATCGACGCGTTGGGCAAACGGGTCAATTACCTGATCCCGAGCCACGACCCGGATGCGCCGGGCTATGACGGCGAGCGCTACTGGCGCGGGCCGACCTGGTTGATCGTGAACTACATGGTCGCCGACGGGCTCGAGCGTGACGGGCATACCCGGACCGCGGCGCGGATTGTTGAAGACAGTTTGAAGCTCATCGAGGTCGGCGGGTTCTCGGAATACTTCGACCCCATCACCGGCACGCCCTGCGGCGGGCCGGAATTCACCTGGACGGCGGCGATGGTGCTGGAGTTTCTGGAGCGGGGTCCGGTGGGATAACGGCGCGACCCCGACCCTGGGGCCGGGGCATGCGCGCCGCTCGCGGCGGGGTTCCTGCTCAAACCCGTGGCGGGTAAGGGGGGGAGGCCGGTGCCTCCACGCCTCGTCTCACGACGGCGCGTGTCGCGGATCGGATATCGGTCCGAGCGGGTTTTCGGCGACCAGTCAAGGTTAACGAGGTAACGGAAGGTTAACGCAGGGATGGTCGCAACCCTTTGAAATAGCTGCACTTCGACATCTTCCGGGGGGTCGGTTTCCTAGGAAACTGGCCCCCGTTTCCTAGGAAACCAGACGCTGGAAAAAACTGCCCGGCGAACATGAAAGAAACGGGCGGGTACTGGACCCGCCCGGCAAATCCTCTCGGCCTCGTCAGGCCTCAGCCCCCGATCACCTCGACGGTCTGGTTCGGGTCGATCTTGACCGTGCCCTGCTTCTTGATCCAGCCCTCGACCAGGTCGAAGATCGGCGGCCCTTCTGTGGCCTCGTTGACCGAAGCCCAGCCCGCGACAACGTAGGTCTTGCCCGGATCGATGGCCTCGCCGTTTTTGAGCAAGGTCATGTTCGTCAAGCGCTCGCCCTGAGGTTTGGCGATGTCGATCCGGTATCCCATGCCGCCGACGCGGACCATGTCGCCGCCCTGCTGGTAGTAGGGGTTCGGGTTGAACAGGTTGTCGGCCACGTCCTCGAGAATCTCCCTGAGCTGTTCGCCGGTCATTTCCGAGCGGTAGGCACTGGGGTAGGTCATCGCGGTGGCGTTGTAGAGGTCTTCGCGGGTGATCGGGTCGCCCGCCACCAGGCTCGGGCCCCAGCGGAAGCCGGGCGACAACGCGATATCCGCCTCGCGCTCGTCGATCAGCGCGTTGCAGATCAGATCGTCCCAGGTGCCGTTGAAATTGCCGCGCCGGTAGAGCGTGCTTGACGTGTGGCCGAGCACTTCCTCGAGCTCCGCCTTGAAGGGCGCCCGGGTCTCGTCGATATGTGCCGCCATCTCCGCGTCGGGCGCGATCGCATCGGCGAAGATCGGGATCAGCTTGTGGCGGAAGCCCATGAGTTGGCCGTCGCGCACGTCGAGATCGAGCCGGGTGACGAACTTGCCGTTCGACCCCGAGGCGATCAGCAGGGTTTCCCCCACCAAGACAGGCTCGGGCAGTGCGTCATGGGTGTGACCTGTGAGGATCACGTCGATCCCCGGCACCTGTGCCGCCATCTTGCGGTCGACGTCGAACCCGTTGTGGCTGAGCACCACGACCAGATCGGCGCCCGCGTCCTTCACCTCCTGCACCACTTCCGCCATCCGCTCTTCTCGCACGCCGAAACTCAGCCCCGGGAACATCCACGAGGGGTTCGCGATGGGCAGGTAGGGGAAGGCCTGGCCGATCACCGCGACCTTGGCGCCGCCGCGTTCGAACATCTTGTAAGGCTCATAGGCCGGCTCGTCCCACTCGTTGTCGAAGATGTTGGCGCCGAGGAACGGGAAGGGCAGGCTGTCGACGATCTCGGTCACCCGGTCGAGCCCCAAGGTAAACTCCCAATGCGAGGTCATCGCGTCGGGTCCGAGCATGTTCATCGCATCGACCATGTCCTGGGCCGCGGTCTTCATCACCGTGTAGGAGCCGTGCCAGGTGTCACCGCCGTCGAGCAGAAGCGCGTCGGGTCGGGCGGCGCGGATCGACTTCACCACGGTCGCCACCCGGTCGAGCCCGCCCATGCGGCCATACTCGCGGGCGAGCGCGGTGAAATCCTGGTTGGTCAGCGCATAGGCGCGGGGGCTGCCGGCCTCGATGTTGTAGAGCTTGAGGAAATCCGCCCCGGTCACATGCGGCGGCAGACCGTTCACCTCGCCGACGCCGAGGTTGATCTCGGGCTCGCGGAACCAGACCGGCTTCAGCTGGCCGTGGATGTCGGTGACATGCACGAGGGTGACATTGCCGAACGTGTCGAACTCGAGGAGCTGGTCCTGGGTGAGTTTCTGCCCGGCCGCGATCTGCGCCCAGGCGCCGGTAGCGCCGGTGCCCAGCACGGCGGATGCGGCCATGCCGGCCTGAAGGAAATCGCGGCGGGAAATCATCGCTGCCCCTCTCGAAGATCTGTGATGTGTGGGATGCTGGGTGGGGACGGCGGCCCCCGTGCGGGAGGCCGCCGCCGATATCGTCAGTTGCGGATCGAGGGCGCCTCGACCGACAGCCCGTTGCCGCGCGAAGCGACGTAGAGTTCCAGCGCATGGAATTCCGGTCCGCCCTTGGCATAGCTCTCGGCCCGGGTGTCACGCACGCAGCC
>DQCI01000233.1:12754-15345 GCA_003545125.1 Paracoccaceae bacterium | reverse complement strand
AGGGGGCGGCAGCGCCGTCGATGGCGACGTCGACCGGCATCCCGCGCGATTGCAGCGCGATGGCAGCGGTCATGGTCTTCATCGGGCCCTTGTCCCAGTTCCAGGCCTCGGCGCCCATCCGGTTGGTGCGGCAGTCGTTGACGTAGTCTTCCATCGACCAGAGCTCGCCGTTTTCGGCGTTGATTTTCGGCATGACGGCGCGCACGCCCTTCATGCTTTCCTCGATGTCACCGTGACAGGAGGCGCAGCTTTCGCCTTCCGTGCCGTCGACCGTGTCCCAGGTCGCGAGGCCCTCGTCGACGAAGGCCATGGCCGGGTTCTCGAAATCGTCGGCCTGCATGGCACGGGTCGTTTCGCCGCGGTAGTGCCAACCCGAGATCACCTGTTCGAGCGCACCCTCGAGGTGATCGGGGGCGGCGGTGATGGTGGTGATTTCGAGCTCTTCGTTGACGACCAGACGGGCATCCATATCGGGTTCGGCGAAGGCCGAGGTTCCGAGCATGAGAGCCGCGGCCGTCGCGAGGCCCGCCGTTGTCTTCGCGCGAATTCTCATCGCGTCTCCTCCCTGATTTGAGTTGTGGTGACCGGTCTTATGCCAGTTCGATCGACTTCGAGGCTTCGTAGACCGAGCCGTCATCGTCGTACCAGGTGAATTTGAACTCCCCGGCGGCGTCGATCATCGCATCGAACTCCACATAGGGATTGGCCGAAACACCGCCCGACAGCGTCATGTCGACGACATTCTCGCCGTTGAAGTCGCAGGTGAAGCGGTTGATGATCTGTTGCGGGATCAGCTCGCCGGTTTTCTTGTCTTTGCGTAGGCCCGATTCCATCACGTGGCTGATCAGGGTCTTGATGGTGATGGGCTCGCCGGCGGTGGCCGTCTTCGGAACCTTCACGCGGGGTTTTGCGTCTGCCATTTAGGTGCTCCAGAATTTTCGTAAGTGCTGTCCCGCGGCGTCGAGGCGCGGGGAGGCGTTTGATGTTTCGGGTCAGCCGCCGCAGCCGCCGACGGTCACTTTGACCGGCTGGCTGGTCATGATGAAGCTGCCGTCCGCCATCCGCGCAATGGCGGTGACGTCCTGGGTCTTGGCGAGCCGGATCCGGGTCGAGATCCGCTGGGCGCCGGACTTCGGACCGAATTTTATGCTCGCAAGACGCGCCGACGGGTTGGCGGGGGCCACAAGCATGATCTCGGCGGCGCCGGGGGCATCGACTTCGACCGGCACGACGTTGCCGTTTTCGGCAATCTCAGGCGCTTTGATGGTGATGCCACCCTCGCCGGCGGCGGCACCACCGGTGAATTCCGCGATCGCCTCTTCACCGGTTACGGCGAAAGCAACGCGGGTTGACGCCAGAAGCGCAATCCCGCTTGCGCCGACGGCCAGGGCATCTCGTCTCGTATAGGTCATGGATTTCTTACCTCTCATTCGTAGTCTGGTCTCGGGCCGGCTCACTTCGGAAGCGGTTCCGTGAATGTCTTGAGCAGCGCCACGATGTCTTCGACCTGTTGCGCGGTCATGATCGTCACGTCGAGCGACTTCGCCGCTTTGCCGGTGTAGGCTTCACCATGGCGGATGATGTCGTCGAGGTTGTAGAACGCCGGCATCACGGTGCCCGGGAAGCTCTTCTTCGAGTTCACCAGGATGCCGCGAAGCTGGGCTTCGTCATAGACGTTTGCGATACCGGTCAGTTCCGGGCCGACATTGCCGGGGAAAGGCTTGTCTTCCCAGCCTTTTGCAACGTGGCAGGCAACGCAGTTGCCGATGCCCCGGGTGGTCGCGGCCGTGAAGCCCGCCTCCGCATCGCCGGGAACGTCGGTCAAGGGCGTCGGCACTTGGCCAAGCTCACCGAAGACCACATCCCTTGGGGCCATATCGGCGCTCAGCACGGACGGAAATGCCATCGTCGCTGCCGCGCAAAGCACGAACAGTTTTCTCATTGGAGCCCTCCCTAACGCTCTCAATTACTCTGCGGCTTTCTGCCGCTTGGTGTGCGACGTTTTGCCTACTTGGGGCAGCGCACGAGTCGGAACCTATCAGTCATATCTGAATAAGAGCAAATGTTTTCTACGCCGCCAAGCAACATTGTTGCGCTGCGCTGCGGCATGTTTTTCGGATTCAGTTCTGATTATAGAAGTTATCGGCGAAATACCGTTGGAAATTCGGCTCGCTGTCATACGCCTTGTCGCGGATCCAGGTGAACATCGCCAGTGTCGTCTGGCGTTCGAAAGCCCCCGGCATCACCGCGACGGCGGCGTCGATGACGGTTCCGGACCCGTCCGATTCTTCCGGCAAAAAGATCAACGTGGGCGTGAAGATCACGTTCCAGCGTCGCGCCATGTCCTTTTCGGTCATCACCTCGCCGTCGAGATCGGTCACGTCGAGATCGCCGTAGAGGTTGATCTGCACCGGGTAGAAGCTCTCGCGGATCAGCGCGTCGATGCGCTCGTCGGGCAGGATCTTCTCGTGCATCTTGGTGCAGTAGATGCAGCCGAGCTGTTCCACCATCAGCACCAGGCGCTTGCCCTGGGCGGTTGCCTCGGCGAGGTCCTCGCCGATGTCGAGGAAGGTTTCGTTGAGCCAGTCGGG
>DQCI01000233.1:2428-12709 GCA_003545125.1 Paracoccaceae bacterium | reverse complement strand
GAGGGTGAGGGCGGCGAGGCCGAGCAGAGTTCGCAAGAGTGTCATGGGCAAATCCCTTTTGGTCGGGGTCGGCTCAGCGGAGCACGGAGCCCCAGCTGAAGTTGTCGATGAGCCATTGGGCGATGAGGTTGACGGAGTTGGTGACGATGAGCAGCGCGAAGACGATCAGCATGACGCCCATCGCCTTTTCGACATAGCCCATAAGCCGGCGGTTGCGCGCGACCCAGCCGAGAAAGGGGCGCGCGAGCATGGCGGCGACGACGAAGGGCAGGGTCATGGCGAGGCCGTAGACGAGCAGCAGCAACCCGCCGTGCAAGAGATCGCCGGTGCCCGAGGCGACGAACAGGATCGCCGCCAACGCCGGGCCGACGCAGGGCGTCCATCCGAAGCCGAAAGCCAGGCCCATCACGTAAGCCCCGACCATGGTCGAGGGATCGGTCTTCGCCTCGACACGCGCCTCGCGGTAAAGGAAGGGAACGCGGATGACCCCGAGGAAATGCAGCCCGAACACGGTGAGGATCGCCGCCGCCACGTAGGACAGCGGGGTCTTCCACTGGGCGAAGGCGGCGCCGGCGGCGGTGGCCCCGAGGCCCAGCAGCACGAAAATCGTCGTCACCCCGAGCGCGAAGGCGATGGCCGAGAGGATCAGCCGGATCTGCGCCGCGCGCGGAATTGTCGGCCCGCCGCTTTGGCCGTGCAGCTCCTGCATGGACAGCCCGGCCATGTAGGACAAATAGAACGGCACCATCGGCAGGATGCAGGGTGAAAAGAACGAAAGCAGCCCCGCAAGCGCCGCGCCGCCGAAAGTGATGTCGAGTCCCATTTCTTGTCCTTGTCGCTGGGGCGCACCTATTCTAATATTCAATAAGTTCAATATTGGGCCCGTCAATGAAAGAAAACTTCGCACGCGCAGCATTCTGGTTTGTGAATGTGTTGCTTCTTGTCGCCGGCACGGGCCTCGCCTCCCCGGTCGCGGCGGGCGAACTGCGGCTGCTGATGTTCGACCAGCCCGGCTGCGTCTACTGCGCGCGCTGGAAGGCCGAAATCGGCCCGATCTACCCGGTAACCGAAGAAGCCACGGCTGCGCCGCTGACAACGGTCGACATCGACGACGCCCTTCCCGGGGGGGTCGCGCTGGCGCGGCCGGTAACCTTGACCCCGACCTTCGTCCTGCTCGACGACGGTGCGGAGGCCGGACGATTGGAAGGGTACCCGGGGGAGGATTTCTTCTGGTTCCTGCTCGGCGAACTCATCGAAGACGCTCGGGAGCCCGACAGCTGACCCGGCCCCGACGCCGGACATGTAGGCCTGATCTCAAAAGGGAGGAAGATCATGAAATTCCAGATAGCCGCCGCCGCCCTGGCCCTGACCCTCGCGGCCCCCGCGCTGGCGGAGGGGCCCGTGACCACCAGTGTCAGCGGCGCCTTCGACGATGTGCAGTTCGACATCGAATCCGCGATTACCGATGCCGGTCTGGTGATCGACGCGGTCAACAAGGTGGGCGCGATGCTGGAACGCACCCGCGCGGACGTGGGCGGCACCGAGGTGCTGTTCACCAACGCGCAGGTGTTCAATTTCTGCTCGGCCGTTGTCAGCCGCCAGGTGATGGAGGCCGACCCGATGAACCTTCAGCATTGTCCTTACGCGATCTTCGTGGCCGAGCGCCCCGATGCGCCGGGCGAGATCATCGTCGGCCGGCGCGCTTACCCGGCGGGGGCGATGGATGTGGTCGGCGACCTGCTCGACGGGATCATCGCCGATGCCTTGGCGGGGTACTGATCGCGGCGCCGCCGGAAACGGGCCGCCTCCTACGGACCGACTGCGACGCCCCCGGCAAGGGCGCCCCCGGCAAGGGCGCGTCGCGGCGCGTTCCGATCCGCGTGGCCGGAGTGCCGCGCCTTGCCAGGACCATGCGTGACGCTGGGCGGGTCGCGGAAGACGGTTTTCGGGTTGTTCGATGCTGAGCGTCCGGGGGCCGGTCGTCGGCCCAGGGGGCCTGGTTCTGCGCAATCCCGCACCGCAACGTCGCGCCGACGAAAACCGCTTTTGTGTCTTCGAAACAATGAGATACGCAGGTGGCCTTGGCGCTGGGGCTGGGGCTGCGCAGGTGCGGCGCAACGTGCCGCGCCGATGCGACCCGGCCCCGTCGCGGATCGCCCGACCAGTCAACCGGCCGGGCAAATCGCAACAGGTTCAGGGCCGGTTCAGAAGCTGCCTTCCGCCGCGCCGTCGAGGATCGCCAGGATCACGTCCTTGACGTGCAGCGCCTCTTCCTTGAGCTCGGCGGGCAGCGGTTTGCCGCCGTAGATCATCATGTCCATGTTGAGCGAGTAGAGCCAGAGCTGGCCCTCTTCGTCTTCCACCAGCGACACCCGGCACGGCAGCCAGGCCGAATAGGCCTCGGAAAACTCGACCATTTTCGCGGCCGTCAGCGGGTTGCAGTAGAGGTAGATCTGCAGCTTGCGCCATTCGCTGTCCTGCATCAGGGCGACCTGGTCGCCGAGCGGCAGTTGGCCGACATCGCGGATGTTTTCGGTCGCGGCGACCGACTGGATCGACTCGTCGACCTCTTCGAAGGTCAGCCCTTCGTCGACCTTGCGCTTCCACACCGTCGCCTCGACCGCATTGCCGGTCTCGGCCAGACTTTTGGCGATGTCCCAGTAGACGCCCGCGGCTTTCGGGTCGAAACCCCGGAAACTCCAGGCGGCACCGCCAACCGCGATGATGGCGACAAGCCCCACCAACGCCAATAGCCCACCAATCAATCTCATGGAGCGATCCTCCTCTCCCTTTTGTCGGCCCCATATCCCGGGCTGCCGCCGCGCCTGTCAAGCCTCTTGGCGCCGAGGGGCTCGGGGAACAGCGCCGCGCGTCGCGGGTTCGGCCGGCGGCTCAGTCGGTCGGGGTGAGGCGGATCAGCGCCCCGCTGCGCGCATCGGTCAGGATCATCACCGCACCGTCGGCGGCCACATCCACATCGCGCACCCGGCCCATCCCCTGGAGGTAGCGCGCCTCGCCGGTCACTGACGTGCCGTCGAGGTCGAGCCGCACGAGGACCTGACTTGCGAGGCCGCCGACAAGCAGGCTGCCGTGCCAGTCGGGGAACATCTCGCCTTGGTAAAACACCATACCGCTCGGCGCGATCACCGGGTCCCAGTAGTAGAGCGGCTGTTCCATACCCTGTGCAGCGGTGCGGCCCGCGCCGACCGCTTGGCCGGAATACTCCTGGCCATAGCTGATGATGGGCCAGCCGTAGTTGCGCCCCGCCTGCGGCCGGTTGAGTTCGTCGCCGCCGCGCGGTCCGTGTTCGACGGTCCAGAGCGCGCCGTCGGGGCCGAGGGCGGCGCCCTGCATGTTGCGATGGCCCCAGGACCAGATCTCGGGCCGCCCGCCCGGGATTTGCGGGTTGCCGGCGGCGGGTCCGCCCATCGGGTCGATCCGCACGACCTTGCCGAGATGGGTCGAGACATCCTGCGCGAGTTCGCGGGGTTCACGGCCCGAGCGTTCGCCGGTGGTGACGAACAGCGCGCCGTCGCGGTCGAAGACCAGCCGGGAGCCGAAATGCGCGGACGAGGCCCAGGCCGGTTGCTGGCGGAAGATCACGTCGACCTCGTCCATGCGTGCGCCATCGGGCGACAGCACGCCGGTTGCCACGGCGGTGGCGTTGGTGGCGCCGCCGCGCGGCTCGGCGTAGCTCCACCAGACCCGGCGCGTCTCGGCGAAATCGTCGCGGATTGTGACATCGAGCAGCCCGCCCTGGCCGCCTGCGAAGACCTCCGGCAGCCCGTCGATCGGCGCCGACCGGTCCCCCTCGGGCGAGATCAGCCGCATCCGCCCGGGGCGTTCGGTGACCAGCCAGCGTCCGTCGGGGAGCTGGTCCATGCCCCAGGGGTGCTCGAGCCGTGTGGCGACTGTCTCGCGGGCGAGGGGGGTGGTGTCGGCGATGACCGGCGCCCGGGTCTGGCCCGCGAAGGCGGGTTGCTGGCGCGGGGCGTTCGGCGGGGCGGTGTTGAAACCCTGGGCGGTGGCGGCGCTTGTGAGAAGACAAGTGGTGAGGATTGCGATCAGGCGGATCATGAGCACTCCGATTTCGGGGGCTTAGTTTAGACGTGGCGGGAGAAATTCGGGATCACAAAAGCGTGGCGTGAGGTCACTGGGGCTGGATGCCCGGTAACCGGCGGGTTTCGGGCGCGGTATGGTCAAGGCATTGCAATCATGAGGCTTTCACGTGTCCAACGCTGACCGGTTTCCTAGGAAACAGAGGCCGGTTTCCTAGGAAACTAGGAAGGGGAAGGTGCGCGCACGAACGATGCCGCGCCGCGGGCCTCGCGCGGGTCGCCGCGCCCGCCCGCCGGATCCGGCAATCGATCCCTTCCACGTGTTTCCGGCAAGAGTTGGCGCAGGCTCAGAAGTCGAGCCCGAGGTCGAGGGTCTTCGCCGAATGGGTGAGCGCGCCCGAGGAGATGTAGTCGACCCCGGTCGCGGCGACCTCGGCGATCCGGTCCAGCACCATGTTGCCGGAGGCCTCGAGCGTGACCGCGCCGCTCGCCATCGCCACCGCCTCGCGCAGGGTCGGGGTGTCCATGTTGTCGAGCAGCACCACATCGGCGCCACCGACCTTCAGCACCTCGGTCAGCTGGTCGAGCCGGTCGACCTCGATCTCGACCTTGACCATGTGGCTTGCCACCGCCTTGGTCGCCTCCAGCACCGCGCGCACGCCGCCCGCGGCGGCGATGTGGTTGTCCTTGATCAGGATCGCATCCGACAGGCTGAAGCGGTGGTTGAAGCCGCCGCCATGCAGCACCGCGAGCTTCTCGACCGTGCGCAGTCCCGGCGTGGTCTTGCGGGTGCAGGTGACGCGGGTGGCGGTGCCCGCGGTTTCGGCCACGAACAGTGCTGTCAGGCTGGCGATGCCCGATAGGCGCCCGGCGAAGTTGAGCGCCACCCGTTCCGCCGACAGGATCGAGGCGGCGGACCCCTCGATGGTCATCAGCGTCTGGCCCTTGGCGCAGGCCGCGCCGTCCGCCACCAGGGTCGCGACCTTCAACGCGGGATCGACGAGGTGAAAGGCGATGCGCGCGATCTGCATGCCCGACACCCTGCCGTTTGCGCGGGCATTGAGCCGCGCGGTGTAGCGCGCGTCGGCAGGGATCACAGATCGCGTCGTGATGTCGCCGTTTTGGCCGAGGTCTTCCATCAGCGCCGCACGGATCATCGGGTCCAGTACCAGGTCGGGCAGGGTGGCGAAGCTCATGACAGCTCCTTCACGACGGAGGCGCGGATCTCCAGGGCCTGGGCAAGCGTCATCCGGCTGCGTTCGGCCTGGGTCGGGTCGGTCTGCGGGTAGTCGGTGCGGTAATGGCCGCCGCGCGATTCGCGGCGCACCAGCGCGGCGGCGGTGATCAGGGTTGCGGTCGCGCACATGTTGGCGAAGGTGATCGAGCCCGCCTCGGCGGCTTCCAGCGTGGCGATCTCCGCCAGCGCCAGGCGCAGCCCCGCCTCGTCGCGCAGCACGCCGACCTTGTTGGTCATGACATCGCGCAGGGCCTGCATCGAGCTGGAGGAATAGACATCCGTGCCCGCGCCCTGAAAGTCGATCGCGACCGGCGCGACATCGGCGGGGGCTTTGGGCACCTTGCGGGCGATGTCCTGGGCCGCAAGGCGGGCGTAGACGACCGCTTCCAGCAACCCGTTCGAGGCGAGCCGGTTGGCGCCGTGCAGGCCCGTCGAGGCTGCCTCGCCGCAGACCCAGAGACGATCGAGGCTCGCGCTGCCTTCCATCCCGGTCTCGACCCCGCCCATGTGGTAATGCGCGGCACAGGCGACCGGGATAGTCTGTGTTACAGGATCAATCCCGGTGCGTGCACAGGCTTCGGCCACGGCCGGGAAACGGGTCAGGATCTCTGCCCCAAGGGCGTCGCGGGTGTCGAGGGCCGGGCGCCGCCCGGCTTGCGTTTCGGCGAAGATGCCGCGCGCGACGATGTCGCGCGGCGCAAGCTCGCCGCGGTCGTCGATGTCGAGCATGAACCGGTGGCCGTCTGCATTGACGAGCCAGGCGCCTTCGCCGCGCAGGGCCTCGGTGGCGAGCGGGGCGGGGTCTTCGCCCACGTCCATCGCGGTCGGGTGGAACTGGACGAACTCCGCATCCGCTATCACCGCACCGGCGCGGGCCGCGAGGCCGATGACCTGGCCGCGAATGCGCGGCGGGTTGGTGGTGAGCGCGAACAGCCCGCCCGAGCCGCCGCCCGCCAGCAAGACGGCCGGGGTGCGGATCAGCACCGGGCCGGTGCCTTTGCCGGCCGCGCGGATCCAGACACCGGTGACCCGACCGTCCTCGACCTCGAGCCCGGTCGCCAGCGTGCGCTCGGCGACCTGCACCGAAGGCGCGTTCCTCACCTCGGCAATCAGGGTTTCCATGATCTGCGCGCCGGCCTGGTCTCCCTGTATCCGCACCACGCGGGGCATCGAATGCGCCGCTTCGAGGCTCATCACGTAGCCGCCCTCGGCGGTGCGGTCGAAAGGCGTGCCGATCTCGGTGAGGTCTTCGATAAGGTCTCGGGCGTGTTCGGTGACCATCGCGGCGACCGCCGGGTCGACGGTGCCCGCGCCCGCGGCCACCGTGTCGGCCGCATGCGCCGCGGGGCTGTCAGAGGCGTCCATCGCGGCGGCAATGCCGCCCTGCGCCCACGCCGAGGAGGCGCCTTCGCCGAGGGTCTCGGGCGAGATCATCAAGACCGGGCGCGGCGCCAGTTCGAGCGCGGCATAGAGCGCGCCGAGGCCGGCACCGACGATCACGATGCGTTGGGTTTCGATTTCTCGGGCCATGGGCGTTCCTCGAACCGGGTCTTCGCAGGGGTCAGATGCCAAGCTCGCGGCTCATGTCGATCATCCGCTCCACGGCCAGGCGGGCCTTTTTCGCGACCTCGGGGTCGACCTGCACTTCCTGCTCGCCGGCATGCAGCGACCACAGGATCTTCTCGAGCGTGATCTTTTTCATGTACGGGCACATGTTGCAGGGGCCGACGAAATCGACCTCGGGCAGCTCGTCGGCGATATTGGACGCCATCGAGCACTCGGTCACCAGCATCGCGTGCTCGGGCATTTCGTCCCGCACATAGGTGATGATGCCGCTTGTGGAGCCCGAGAAATCGCTCTCGGCGACCACGTCGGGCGGGCATTCGGGGTGGGTGATGATCCGGGTCGTCGGGTGCCACTCGCGGAAATCGCGGATGTCCTGGGCGGTGTATTGCTCGTGGACGATGCAGGAGCCTTCCCACCAGACCACGTTCTTTTCAGGCACCTCGTTGGCGACGTTCTGGGCGAGGTACTGGTCGGGGGTCATGATGATGGTCTTGTCCGGCAGCGCGCGCACGATAGCGGCGGCGTTGGACGAGGTGCAACAGATGTCGGAGGCGGCCTTCACCTCGGCGGTGGTGTTGACGTAGGAGACCACCGGCGCGCCCGGATACTTCGCCCGCATCTCGGCGATGCCTTCGGCGGTGATGCTCTCGGCCAGCGAACAGCCGGCTTCCACGTCCGGGATCAGCACAGTTTTCGCGGGGTTCAGGATCTTCGAGGTTTCCGCCATGAAGTGCACACCGCACTGGACGATGATGTCCTCTTCGGCCTTCGTCGCCTCGATCGCGAGCTGAAGGCTGTCGCCGAAAAAGTCGGATACGCCGTGGTAGATTTCGGGCGTCATGTAGTTGTGCGCGAGGATGACCGCGTTCTTCTCGTTCTTGAGCTTGTTGATCGCGGCGACGTAGGGCGCGTGCCGGGCCCAGTCGACCGGGTTCACCACCCGGTCCATCGTCTCGTAGATGTCGGACATCTTGCTGGCGAGCGCCGGATCGGGCGCGAGATCGTAGTGGTCCGCGAGTTCATCGCGCATACGGGCGAAGTCGAACATGGGTCCCCCCCGGGCGTCATCCGGTGTCATACAGAACAGCCGGCCGCCGGGCGGCCGTGACAGATGCATGACACTTGGGCCGGACGCGCGCAAAGATCAAGCGTTTCCGGTGGCCGGCGCGACCTGGGCGCGACCCGGCTGGGGCCCTGGCGCCGCGCTTTTGGGCCGCGACGCGGGCGCGTCCGGGAAGGGCGGGGCCGGGCCGCAAGGAGAGGCACGCTTTTTGGCCCGCCCCGGGGTGCCCGGACTCTGCGACCACAGGGGACTGGTACAGATAGTGTTTTTGCTATACGTCTCGGCGGCAGGCCGAAAGGGAGGTGGTATGTACCGTAGGGCAACAAGCGGCGGCTTCATCGTCGTGACCACGTTCCTGATCGTGGTGGTGATGGCGCTGTTCACCTGGGTGATGTACGGCATGGCCCGGCAGGTCTACACCATGACCGACACGATGACCGAGATGAACGAGAGCCTGAAAGGGGCCGTTGCCGACGCGCATGTCATGGCCCAATACATGGGCACCATGACGGATTCCATGGTCCGGATCACCATGACGATGGACACAATGACCGAGACCATCGGTTCGATGGACGGAGCAATCGGGGTCATGGCCGGCGAGATCGGAACCATGGACGAGGCCGTCGGTTTGATGGCCGGCGATATCGACCGGATGGAGAAAGGCGTCACGTCGATGTCCGGGTCTATCTACGGCATGAACGCGGCGATGAACCGAATGACCATGGATGTGGGGCGCATGGGCAATGCGTTTTCCAACCCGATGTCGATGATGTTCCCGTTCTGAGACAGGTGTCGCGCTTGGGGTCCGGGTCCGGGAGCGGGAGGCGCGCGGATCGGGCCACGAAACGGGCCACGAAACGGGGCGCGGATCCGGGCAGGCACTGGCTGCGTCAATTTAGTGAGTTGACAATTACAACCGCGCCAGTTTCGGCGCGGTTTTTTGTTGCCGTAGGGTCAACAATCGGCCAGCAGCCTGCGACACTCGGTACTATTCACAAATTCAAATAAGTTGTTGCGTATTGCGCCGCAAAAAGGTAATGAAATTTCGTGAGCCGCCAATATACTTGCGCAAAAGAAGGCGCAGGGGCTTCAGCGCCAAAACAATCTGGGCCTGACTGAAAGGAGGAGGGATGCTGAGAATCACGAGAATCGCACCCGTCCTGGCGGCATTCGCAGCGGCAGTCCTCACCGGCTCGGCAGCAGTTTCGCAGGACCATTCGGGGACGACATCGCCCGGGGGCTACCGGACAGCCCCCGTCATGGTGTCGCAGGTCGGTGGCTCGGCCATCGTCGGCGGAACCGTCATCCCCTACAAGGAGATCACCGTCTCCGCCCAGGTGCCCGGACGGATCACCTATTTGGCCGGTGTCGAGGGCCACAGGGCCGAGACCGGCGAGGTCCTCGTCAAGATCGACGATGCCAACGTCCAGGCCCAGCGCCGGGCGGCGATCAGCCAGATCTCCCAGGCCGAGGCGGCGCTGCGCAACTCCTACATGCAGTATTCGCGCGAGCTCTATTCGCCGCGCGTGAACTCGGTCACCGGCTTTCCCGGCATGGGCATCCCGGCCACCTTCGACCAGTTCTTCACCCGCGGCTTCTCCGAAGTCATGGGCCAGTCCGACAGCGGGCTTGAACGCCAGGCCGATCTCTATGCCCAGGGCGTCGGCGTCGATCAGGCGTCCTCGGGTCTCGCGGCCGCCCAGGCCAACCTCGAAGCCATCGACGCGACGCTGCAAGATTTCCAGGCCGCGGCGGCTTTCGACGGCATCATCATGCGCAAGCATATCGAGGTCGGCGACACGGTGCAGCCGGGCATGCCGCTGATCGACTACGCCTTCATCGACTACCTGCGCATCGAGGCCGATGTGCCGGTGCGGCTCGCGGCCGGCCTTTCGGAAGGCATGCTGGTGCCGGCGCGGCTCGACAGTGGCGGTGGCGCCATCGAGGCCCGGGTGGCCCAGATCTACCCGGTCGCGGATCCCAAGCGCCACACCGTCACGGTCAAGTTCGACCTGCCCGTGGGCACGTCCGGCGGTCCCGGCATGTATGCCGAGGTGACCGTGCCGGATGCCTCTGTCCCGACCCAGGGGCAGACCTCCGTGCCGATGGAAGCGCTGGTCTGGCGCGGCAGCCTGCCGGCGGTCTTCCTGCTCGACGGCGGCAAACCCTCGCTTCGCATCGTGCGCGTCGGCTATCCGCTCGCCAATGGCACGATCTCCGTTATCTCCGGTCTCGTCGGTGGCGAGACGGTGATCCTTTCTCCGCCTTCTGCCCTGATTTCAGGGCATTAGGTGAGACAAGGGAGATCCTGGAGCTGATATGACCGACGAGACCGCCACACAGAACGGCAACGGCGC
>DQCI01000233.1:1355-2416 GCA_003545125.1 Paracoccaceae bacterium | reverse complement strand
GGCGCCAACGGCGATGGCGCCAATGGGGACGGCAACGGCGACGGGCAAGATCTCGGGCTCGCCGGCCGCCTCGCGCAATCCTTCATCAACTCACCGCTGTCGCCGCTGTTGCTGCTCGCCTGTCTCGGGCTCGGCATCATGGGGCTGATCCTTACGCCCCGGCAGGAAGATCCGCAGATCTCGGTGCCGATGGTGGACGTATTCTTCTCTTATCCCGGCATCTCCGCCGAGCAGGTGGCCTCGCTCGCCACCGACCCGCTGGAACGGATGATGAGCGAGATCCCGGGCGTCGAGCACGTCTATTCCACCTCCGAACGCAACGGCGCGATGGTGACGGTGCAGTTCGAGGTCGGCGAGGAGATGGACCCGTCGCTGGTCAAACTCAACGACAAGATCCAGTCCAACCTCGACAAGATGCCGCCGGGTGTGAGCATGCCGCTGATCAAGCCCAAGGGCGTCGACGACGTGCCGATGGTCACGCTCACGCTGTGGAGTCACGAGGTCGACGAAGGCGCGCTGCGCGCGCTGGGCCTCGACGTGATGCAGCGCCTCAAGGAGGTGCCGAACACGTCGCAGAGCTTCGTGGTCGGCGGCCGCTCCGACGCCATCAAGGTCGAGGTCTTCCCCGAGCGCCTCGCCGGTTTCGGCATCGGCCTCGACGAGATCGCCCAGACGATCACCGCCGCCAACAGCGAGCGCGGCGTCGGCATGGTCGAGACCGGGCAAAGCTCGTTCACCCTCTATACCGGATCGTTCCTGCGCAACGCCCGCGACATCGAAAACCTGATGATCGGCGTGAGCTTCGGCCAGCCCACCTATATCCGCGACGTCGCGCTGGTGACCCAGGGCACCGACGACGCGACCTCGATGGTGAACTACTACACCGGCCCCTCCTATGGCGCTCACGGCGAGGGCGAAGAGGGCGACGAGGCCCACGCCGATGACGTCGAACTGGCGCCGCTCGGCGCGCCCGCCGTCACCATCGCGGTTGCCAAGAAGTCCGGCTCCAACGGCGTGAGCGTGGCCAATGCCGTGCTCGCCTCCGTCGAACGGCTTCAGGG
>DQCI01000233.1:0-1235 GCA_003545125.1 Paracoccaceae bacterium | reverse complement strand
TGGGCTACACGATCGACCGGGTGTCGCTGTTTGCGCTGATCTTCTCGATCGGCATTCTCGTCGATGACGCCATCGTCGTGGTCGAGAACATCTACCGCAGGTGGCTCGAAGAGGGCGAATGCTCCGAGGGGTGCTCTGTCGATGCGGTGCGCGAGGTCGGCAACCCGACCATCCTCGCGACGCTCACGGTGATCGCGGCGCTGTTGCCGATGGGCTACGTGCGCGGAATGATGGGCCCCTACATGGAGCCGATCCCGGCGCTCGGCTCGGTGGCGATGATCTTCTCGCTGTTCGCCGCCTTCATCTTCACCCCCTGGCTCGCCCAGCGGATCCGGCCGTCGATGAAGAAGCTCGAAAAGAGCCAGGAGAGCGAGCACAGGCAGACGCTCTGGCTCAACCGGTTCTACGTCAAACTGCTGGTGCCGCTCATCACCAAAAAGACGGTCGGCTGGGGCTTCGCCATCGGCCTCATCCTGGTGTTCCTTTTCTCAGTCTCCCTGTTCTATCTGCAGGCGGTCACCGTGATGATGCTGCCGAAGGACAACAAGCCCGAGTACAACGTCGCGGTGAACATGCCCGAGGGCACGCCGATGCCGGTGACCGCCAACGTGGTCTCCCAACTCGCCGAGGAGCTGATGTTGATCCCCGAGGTCGTGGCGCTGCAAAGCTATGTCGGCACCGCGAGCCCGTTCAACTTCAACGGGTTGGTGCGCCATTCCTACCTGCGCAACCGCTCCTGGATGGCCGATATCCAGGTCGAGATCGGCCTCAAGCACCACCGCGACCGCTCGTCCGGGGAGCTTGCCGTCGTCACCCGCGAGATGCTGACCCCGATCGCCCAGGAGCTCGGCGCCCGGATCGAGGTGATCGAGATGCCGCCCGGACCGCCGGTGCTACAGACGATGGTGGCCGAGGTCTACGGGCCCGACGACGCGACAAGGCGCCAGGTTGCCGCCGACATTCGCCGGATGTTCGAAGACGCCGAGATCACGGTCGACGCCGACAGCTACCTCCAGGACCCCTACACCTCCTGGCGTTTCGTGGTCGACCGCGAGAAGGCCTCGCGCCGGGGCGTCTCGGTCGAGACCATCAACCGCCAGCTCGAAATGGCGATGGGCGGCTACATCCTCGGCGACGTCAAGACCGACCGCGCGGTCGAGCCGATGTTCATCTACCTGCAGATGCCGCTGGCGCAGCGAGCCCAGTTCGGCCGGCTCGGGCAATTGCCGGTGCCC
>DQCI01000060.1:17427-20936 GCA_003545125.1 Paracoccaceae bacterium | reverse complement strand
CAGGAGCGTCGAGGTGCTGGTGAGATCGTCGATCTCGTATTCGGCGATGCGGTTGCCTTCGAGATCGAAGACATTGTGGATCGTCTTCTGGTCCTGGGTCAGCCGGCGGATGACCTGGCGGCCCTGCGCGCCGTAGTCGTATTCCGCCTGCACCACGCCATTGATCGCGAAGCTCTCCATCCGGTTGGCGGCGTTGTAGGTGTAGCTGTAGGCGGCGCCGGTGCTGTTGTCGAAAGTGACATTGCCGGCGGCAAGAAAACGAACCCGAAAAACCTATCAGCCTGTTTCGGTTTTCTCGACCGAGATTTCGAGAGCCCCAGACGAGTCAAGCGACAGAACGTAGCGTTCGTCGTCTTCTATTCCTGGAAACTCAAAGCAGACCTCAATCGCCCCGAAGCGGCCAAGGCACGCGCGAGGGACCGTTTCCTTATTGTGCGCACCATTCACAAGGATGTTCTCTTTGACTCGCGTAAGGTGACCTTCAACATCAAACTCCCTTTGTTGACGCGCAAAAACAATCGCCAATACCATCTCATCTTCGAGTTCCATGCACTCGGAAAGCTCAACAAGATGCTTTCGCACAGAGTTCGAGAGGTGAACCCGATCGGGAGCGACGAATTCATTGGGTCGATTTGGGTTCACATTCCAAGTCATCTTTTGTCTATCCAAATCACAGGAATACAGATCCGTTTCCCTGGTAGCTCTTCAGTGACCATCCGACCACTCTGCTTACAATGGTAGGTGCAATGGGTGAATACTTGACCCGTTCGACCATGATCTGTGGCTGTATAGGAATTTACGAGTTCACATTTCTCCTTTCCTGGATCCCGGTTCTCGTCCGGACCTTTGAAACAGGATATCAGGAACTCGGCCAAAACCGACATTGGGGTGTCCCCCGGCTTGAGGCCCGGAAAGACCTGACCAAGACTACCCCCGTCGGTCGTATGCTCCCCCCTTGGATCCACATAACGCCCCGGGTTCTGCCGAGCGTATCCATACACACTTGCTCCGTCCACCAACCCAAGCGGATCGGCCTGGATGTATCGTCCGGTTGTGGGATCGTAGTCGCGCATCCAGTTCTGGTGGAGGCCGGACGCAGATTGGAACCATTGGCCGGGGCGTGAGTGGCGTTTTCGAAATGCCCCAGTGGGGCATTTCCTCCGCGAAGTCGTGTGGCAGCCTTGCCCGCACCGGGCGGCTCGGCTAGGGAGTCTGTCGACGCGAAACACCAGCCACGAGGCCCCCATGCGCCTGTCCCGCTACTTCCTGCCCGTTCTGAAGGAAACCCCCGCCGAGGCGCAGATCGCCTCGCATCGGCTGATGCTGAGGGCGGGGATGATCAAGCAGCAGCAGGCGGGGATCTATTCCTGGCTGCCGCTCGGCTTCAAGGTGTTGCGCAAGCTCGAAAACATCGTTCATGAGGAGCAGATCCGCGCCGGCCACGTGCCGATGTTGATGCCGACGCTGCAACCGGCCGATCTCTGGCGGGAATCGGGGCGTTACGAGGATTACGGCGAGGAGATGCTGCGCATCACCGACCGGCACGGGCGCGACATGCTCTACGGGCCCACCAACGAGGAGATGATCACCGACATCTTCCGGGCCCATGTGTCGTCCTACAAGGACCTGCCGCTCACGCTTTACCACATCCAGTGGAAGTTCCGCGACGAGATCCGCCCGCGCTTCGGGGTGATGCGGGGCCGTGAGTTCTTCATGAAGGACGGCTACAATTTCGACGTCGACTACGCGGGCGCGATGCACGCCTACAATCGCCACATGGTGAGCTATCTGCGCACCTATGAGCGCATGGGGCTTCAGGCGATCCCGATGCGCGCGGACAGCGGGCCCATCGGCGGCGACAACACCCACGAGTTCCTGGTGCTGGCCGAGACCGGCGAGTCGGAAGTGTTCTACGACAGCGCGATCACCGACCTGAAACTGGGCGACCGCGAGATCGATTTCGACAATTGGGACGAGGTGTCCGCGATCTGCACCGAATGGACCACGCCCTATGCCCGCACCGACGAGACCCACGACGCGGCGGCGTTCGCCGAGGTGCCGCAAGACCGGCGCAAAAGCTCGCGCGGCATCGAGGTCGGCCAGATCTTCTATTTCGGCACCAAGTATAGCGAGCCGATGGGCGCGACGGTGCAGGACGGCGACGGCAACAAGGTGCCGGTTCACATGGGCTCGCACGGCATCGGCGTGTCGCGACTGGTCGGCGCGATCATCGAGGCCAATCACGACGAGGGCGGCATCATCTGGCCGGAAGGCGTGACCCCGTTCCATGCGGGCATCGTCAACCTGCGTCAGGGCGACGCCGAGACCGATGGCGCCTGTGAGAGCCTCTACAAGGCGCTCACCGCCGCCGGGCTGGAGCCGCTCTACGACGACCGGAGCGAACGGGCGGGCGCGAAGTTTGCCACCATGGACCTGATCGGGCTGCCCTGGCGGATCACGGTGGGGCCGCGCGGGCTCAAGACCGGCGTCATCGAGCTCACGTCGCGGCGCACCGGCGAAAGCGAGGAGCTGGCACCGGAAGCTGCGGTGGCGCGTCTCACGGAGATCTACGCGGGCCATATGTGACGCGGGGACGGGGGCGGGCAGGATGACCGCGCGCGGCTCGGCCTGCGCCCCGCCCGGCGCCGCGCCCGCGTTCGCCTACACGCTCACCTTCTTCGCTTTCTTTGCCCACACCCTCTCCGAGCTCATCGCCGGGCTGCCAGGATGGGCGGCGGCCCACGGGGTTCCGGTCGACACCGCCCAGTACGCCAATGCCACGGCGTTGCTCACGTTGGCCGCGGCTGCCCTGCTGCTTCTCGGACGAACCAGGCAATTCAACCGGCCGGTGCAGATCGCGGTGGCGGGGCTGTGCGGCGCGCTCTTGGCCAACGTCGGCTTCCACCTCGCCGCGAGCCTGCTCACTTGGTCCCAAATGCCTGGCCTGCTCACCGCCTTCGTCCTCGTCGGTCCAAGCGCGACATGGCTTCTCGCGCGCCTGCCGCTCGACCGCAGGACCAAGACGATTGCCGGCCTGTCGGGCGCCGGGGCGATGCCGCTCTTGGCGGGCTTCGCCCTGCTCATCGCCGGCTGACCGGCAGGTTTCCGCGAGCGACCGGCCGGCCCTTGACCGGTGGCCGCCGGGCCCTATCCTTGCGGAAAAACAAAAACCACGAGGCAAAGATGCGGATCCTGGCAATGGCGGGCGGCATCGCGGGCGCGGTGGCGTGCTCGCAGTTCCCCGAGTTTTCCCAGCAATATGTCCAGCGCCTGTCCGGCGCGACCGACGAATTGCGGGCGGTCACGATCGCGTTCGATACCGCCGCGCGGGTCGGCGGGCTCACCCGTGAGGACGCGTTGGCCGAACTTCAGGGCACCCGTTTCGGCGACCAGTTCTCCGACGACATGCGGACCCGCATCTACCGCTACGAACGCCTCAACGCCGACTACCAGGCCCTTGCGAGTGCGGCACCGCTGCAGCGCCTCGCCCGGGTCTGGCGGATCCGCGA
>DQCI01000060.1:16238-17307 GCA_003545125.1 Paracoccaceae bacterium | reverse complement strand
GCCAGCCGGTCGCCATGTCTTGAAACCCGGTGCGCAGCGGATAATGTGCGTCCAGCGCAGCACGGAGGCCGGGGACCATCAGAGTTGTTTTCCACATAGGCAGCCAGAAAACCGGAACCACCGCGATCCAGCGGTTCTTCCACAAGAACCGGCTCAGGCTCCTGGACCGGGGGGTGCTGTATCCGCAGATGCCGCTGCGCCGAAAACACCACAAGCTTCTGTCGCTTCCCTTCGTTGAACACTTGCCGCGTGGGACGAAGTTCGGCAGCGATTTCGACGCGGCCGTCGCGCAATCCACGGATGCCTGGGCCGGCGTCCGGCGACAGATCAGGCAGGCTCGGCCCGAGGTCGTGCTGATCTCGAGCGAATTTCTCCTGATGGCCGCCCATGTCGAGCGGATCGCCAGCTTTGCCGAACAATACCTCGGTCGGGGATCGGAGCTCGAATTCATCGCCTACCTGCGGACGCCGTCCGAGTTCTATGTTTCGATGATGCAGCAGTGGTTCAAGGCCAGCGCACAGCTGCTTGCGCTCGAGCCGCCCGATATGCTGAAGCAGCTCGACAGGTACTCGTCCCTGGGCAAGGTCATGGTGCGAAAATATGACCGGGCCGGGTTCAAGGACGGGTCGGTGATCTCGGATATCTGCGATCTGGTCGGCGTGGACAGCACGGCGCTGGATCACAAGGATCTTCAGGCCAACATCTCTCTCAGCGCAGAGGGCATCATCTTGCTGCAGGACTACCGGCGCCGGTACCATGCCGGCCGGGAAGCGATCTTCACCGCCGACACCAAGGCATTCATCGGCAAAATCGCCCAAGAGGAGTCCGCGCATCCCGGGCTCTATACCAAGCCCCGTCTTAGAACAGAAATCGCGCGCGCCCTCGACCGCGAGACCCCGGATCTGCGCGGCCTGCGCCGCCGATACGGTGTGGCCCTGGCCGACCGGCGTGCCCTGCCGTGGACGCGCGGGGCGCCGGTGGATCGGCTCGGGCCATTTTCCGAGGCGGCCGCGGTCATCGAACACGATCCCGCGCTGGTCGAAAAATTGCGCCGCGCGGTGAGCTGAGG
>DQCI01000060.1:0-16115 GCA_003545125.1 Paracoccaceae bacterium | reverse complement strand
CTTCGCCCGGCCCCTCGGCAGGGAGCGCGCCGGGATCACAGGACCGCCACCGGGCACGCCCCCCGCTTGACCTTCCCCGCCCCCGGCCGCAGGGTGCCGCGAAACCTGAAGAGGCAGCATTTTGGCCAAATCGACCGCCCCATTTTCCCGATTCGAGTGGATGATCGCCTGGCGTTATCTGCGCGCGCGCCGCGCCGAAGGTGGCGTCAGCGTGATGACCTGGATCAGCCTCGTCGGCATCACCCTGGCGGTCGCGGCCCTGATCATCACCCTCGCCGTGCGCACCGGGTTCCGCGAGGAATTTGTCGATACGATCCTCGGCGCCAACGCGCATGTGACCGTCTATTCGCAGGCGCGGGTCGATGCGGCCGGCAACCTCGACCGGACGATCTCGGACTACGACGACTGGGCCGAGCGGATCCGCGCGGTACCCGGCGTCACACGGGCGGCGCCGCTGGTGAAGGGCCAGGTCATGGCCAACAACGGAACCGCCAATACCGGGGTCGAGATCTACGGCATTCGTCCGGCCGATCTTGCGACGATCCCGCGGGTCGCCAGCCCGGACGCGGCGCTGGGCCGGCTCGCGGACTTCCCGAACGGGATCGCCATCGGCTCCGGGGTGGCGCGCGAGCTCGGGGTCCATCTTGGCGACAAGGTCAAGATCATTTCGCCCAACGGGGTCAAGACCGCCTTCGGCACCACGCCGCGGGTGAACGCCTACGAAGTGAGCTACATCTTCACCGCCGGGCGTTGGGATATCGACACGACCCGGATCTATTTGCCCTTCGACGAGGCGCAGCGCTTCTTCAACAAGGAAGGCAGGGCCGACGAGATCGAGGTGATGGTGGAAGAGCCTGAGGAGGTCGGGAAACTGCTTGCCGACCTCGTGGCGGCGGCGGGCCCCGATGCCTCGACCTGGACCTGGAAGGATTCGGCCGGCGCTTTCCTCAGGGCGCTCGAGATGGAAGACAACGTGATGTTCGTCATCCTCAGCGTGCTGGTGCTGATCGCCTCGATGAACATCATCTCCGGCCTCGTCATGCTGGTGAAGAACAAGGGCCGCGATATCGGCATCCTGCGCACGATGGGGCTGACGGAGGGCTCTGTGCTCAGGGTCTTCTTCCTCGTCGGCGCCTCGACCGGCCTGGTCGGCACCGCGATGGGCGTGGTGCTGGGGGTGCTGTTCGCCATCTACATCGACCCGATCTTCGCCCTGGTCGACGCGCTTTCCGGCGGCGGCGTGTGGGACCCGTCGGTGCGCGGCATCTACCGACTGCCCGCGAAAGTGGAACTCGCCGACGTGGCCTCTGCGGTGGCGTTGTCGCTCGGCCTCTCGTTCGGCATCACCCTGCTCCCCGCCCGCCGGGCGGCGCGGATGAACCCGGTGGAGGCGCTGCGCTATGAGTGACCCGGTGCTGTCGCTGTGCGACGTCGAGAAGGTCTACAACCGCGGCCGCCCGGGCGAAGTCCGGGTGCTGACCGGGGCGTCGCTGGAGATCGGCCCGCGCGAGGTGGTGGCGCTGGTTGCGCCCTCGGGGGCGGGCAAGTCCACCCTGCTCCACATCGCAGGCCTGCTCGACACGCCCGATACGGGAAAGGTGGCCATCGCCGGCGCCGACATGACGCGGGCGTCCGACCGGATACGGACGGGCGTTCGGCGTGAAAAAGTCGGCTTCGTCTACCAGTTCCACCACTTGTTGCCGGAATTCACCGCGCTCGAAAACGTGATGCTGCCGCAGCTCGTGAACGGCGCGGGGCAGGGCGCGGCCCGCCGCCATGCCGAAATGCTGCTCGACAAGGTCGGCGTGGCTGCGCGCGGCGCGCACCGGCCGGCGGCGCTTTCGGGCGGCGAACAGCAGCGCGTGGCTTTTTGCCGGGCGCTCGCCAACACGCCCGCGCTCCTGCTCGCCGACGAGCCCACGGGCAACCTTGATCCGGCAACGTCCGACACGGTTTTCGCGGCGTTGATGGACCTGGTGCGCGAAACCGGCCTGTCGGCGCTGATCGCCACCCACAACCTCGAGCTCGCCGCGCGGATGGATCGGAAATTGCGTCTGGACAACGGTATTGTTTCCGATGCCTAAAATTCGCCTTATTGGTTGATTTTTTAGAATTCGGCTGTACCCTTACGACTCGGGGTAACTAAAGTCTGCAACAAAAAAAAGTCTGCCAAAATGAACATTTTTATGAAGGCCATTGCGCCCGCGGTTGCGGCCGTGGTGTTGCTTGCGACAGGGGCGCAAGCGACTGAACGTCTGTCTACATCGGGCCGATCCGACCAGGTCGTGATCCGCGTGGACAAATCCGACCAGGAAATGACTGTGATGCAGGGCAGCCGCCGGTTGGCGAGTTGGCCGGTATCCACCGGGGGCTACGGCTACGATACGCCGGTGGGCACCTACCAGCCGACGTGGTTCAGCCCGAGTCACCGCTCGCGGCAATACGGCAACGCGCCGATGCCCTGGGCGATCTTTTTCTTCGAAGGCTACGCGATCCACGCCACGTTCGACACGTGGAATCTCGGCAACCGTGCCTCGCATGGCTGCGTCCGCCTCGAGATCGGCAACGCGGAAGAGTTGTACAACACCGTGTTCGCGACGGGCAAGGAAGACACCTACATCGTGATCCAGGAATAGTCGGCCCTCTCCAGCCGGCCGTACCTCGAAGACGGTCCCGTTCGCGGGGCCGTCTTTTTGTTTGCGGGTGATGGCTTCGTGCCGGTAACTCATGGGTCACGGGAGAATCCGCCAACCATATGAGAAAATGTGAATTACGTCGTTGGCAGCGACCTGATTCCCACAGGGAACAGGAGGCTATGGGCCGGGAGCCTGGTTGGGCGGGGGCAGGGCAAACGTCGCCGTGGCCGTGGCGACGTCCTTGCCGGAGGGTTCGGCGGCCAGCACCGCACGGGCGAAGATCAACGATTTACCCGGGCGCACCAGGGTCGCCGCGCAGCTGATCCGCTGCCCCGTCGCCGGGCGCAGGAATTGCAGATCGAGATTGATCGTGGCGACCGGGCGGAATGCGCGGAAATGCCGGGCGCAGGCGATCACCATCGCCGTGTCGGCGAGCGTGGCGAGCGCCTGACCGGAAACGATCCCGCCGACCCGCGATATCCGCCCGGTTACCGGGATCGACAGAACCACACCGGTGCAGGCCATCGAATCGACCCGTGGCTCCAGCGCGAGCACCCAGTCGGCGAAGTTTTCGGCGAGCCATCCATTGGCCTCGGCGGTGGTAGTGTCCATGCGCGGTAGGATGCGTCGCCGATGCGCCCTCCCGCAACCCCTGTCGATGGCCTCTATCGCGCAGCCGACGGTCATGACATCAACGTTTGTGTCGGTTTTTTGAACGCTGGGTCAAAACGGCCGGGAATGTTGATTTCTATCAACACCATCGCAAAACCCCATGCTAAGCTTCGACATGGCCGCAGGGGGAATCGCTGCCGCGGGGCATGGTGGTCTCCGAATGCGGGTCTTTCAAAAGCTGCGCCCGAAGGGCGGCGCGGCGTGACATGGAGGTTCACATGACGTTTCTTTCCAAGATCGGCCTTGCCGCCGCGATGGTCGCGGGCTCGGTAACGGCCGCTTCGGCTTTCACCGCTTGCCAGGTGACCGACACCGGCGGCATCGACGACGCCGGCTTCAACCAGACCGCCTGGAAGGGCGTGGAAGATACGATGGCGGCCCACGGCATCGATGGCCGGTTCCTCGAGAGCCAGGCCGAGTCGGACTACGAGGCCAACCTCAACTCGCTGCTCGGCGGCGCCTGCGACGTGATCATCACCGTGGGCTTCCTGATGGGCGACGCCACGGCCGCCTCGGCCGCCGCCAACCCCGACCAGAAGTTCTCGATCGTCGACTTTGCCTATGACCCGACCATCCCGAACGTGCTCGGCCAGGTCTACGCCACCGACCAGGCGGCCTTCCTCGCCGGCTATGTCGCCGCCGGCATGTCCGAAACCGGCGTGCTCGGCACCTTCGGCGGCATCAACATCCCGCCGGTGACCGTGTTCATGGACGGCTTTGTGGCCGGTGCGAACTACTACAACGAACAGAAGGGCACCGAAGTGACCGTGCTCGGCTGGAACCTCGAGAGCAAGGAAGGCCTGTTCACCGGCAACTTCGAAAGCCTCGACGACGGCCGTGCCTTTGCCCAGAACCTCTACGACGAAGGCGCCGACATCGTGATGCCGGTGGCCGGTCCGGTGGGCCTCGGCTCCGCCGCGCTCGCCGACGAACTGGGCACCGATGCGCTGAAGATTATCGGTGTCGACGCCGACCAGGCGCTGACCGATTCGGAAAAGGCGCATGTCTACCTGACGTCGGTGCTCAAGCGCATGGACTCGACCGTGCAGCAAGTGATCGAGGCGGCGATGGACGACACCTTCGAGGGTGGCTTGATCGTCGGTGACCTCGCCAACGACGGCGTTTCGCTCGCCCCGTTCCATTCGTTCGAAGACGCCGTTCCCGCCGAGCTCAAGGCCGAGCTCGATGCGATCAAGGCCGGCATCATCGACGGTTCGATCTCGGTCGGCATGTAATCCGACCCTTCCCCGCCGCCGGCTGGTCCGGCGGCGGGGTCACTTTTCTTCCAGGGCGCAGAAATCGGTCAACGCGGGCCTCGCGGGCCGGATCGCGCCAAGACCGGGGGCAGGTTATGGATGTCGAACTGCGCGGGATCACCAAGCGCTTCGGACCGGTGGTGGCCAATGACAACGTCAATCTGACGATCCGCGGCGGCGAGGTGCTGGGGCTCCTCGGCGAAAACGGCGCGGGCAAGTCCACGATGATGAACATCCTCTCGGGGCTCTATTCCCCAGACGAGGGCGAGATCCTCATCGACGGCAAGCCGGTGGTCTTCGAAGGCCCGGGCGACGGGATCGAGGCCGGCATCGGCATGGTGCACCAACATTTCATGCTCGTCCCGGTCTTCACGGTGGCCGAGAACGTGGTGCTCGGCGTCGAGCCGACCGGCCGCCTGGGCTATCTCGACCTGAAGAAAGCGCGCGCCCAGGTCGACGAGATCAACAAGAAATACGGGCTGCGCGTGCCCGCCGACGAGCTGATCGAGAACCTCCCCGTTGGCATTCAGCAGCGGGTCGAGATCCTCAAGGTGCTGTTTCGCGAAGCCGACGTGCTGATCCTCGACGAACCCACCGCGGTGCTCACCCCGCAGGAGGTCGAGGAGTTTTTTGGCATCGTGAGCGCTCTGCGCGACTCCGGCAAGGCGATCGTCTTCATCACCCACAAGCTGCACGAGATCCTGGCGATCTCCGACCGGATCAGCGTGTTGCGCCAGGGCGCCATCACCGGCGAGGGCGATCCGAAAGAGCTCGACGAGGAGAAGCTTGCCGAGATGATGGTTGGCCGCCACGTGAGCTTCGCCGTCGACAAGGCGCCGGCCCAGCCCGGCGAGGAGATGTTGACGCTCGACGGCGTGACGGTGCTCGACGATGCCGACGAAAAGGTGCTCAACGGGGTGTCTTTCACCGTCAGATCAGGCGAGATCCTCGGCATCGCCGGGGTTCAGGGCAACGGCCAGACCGAGCTTGTCGAGGTCATCACCGGGCTCGCGCGCCAGAATGCCGGCAAGCTCACCTTCGCCGGTGAGGACATCAGCCATGCCAGCGTGCGCGACCGTCACTTCCGCGGCATGGCGCATATCCCGGAGGATCGCCACCGCATGGGCATGGTCGACAGTTTCAACATCGCGGAGAACATGGCGCTCAATTCCTATTACGACGAGGCCTATGCCGCGCCCTTCGGGTCAATCAACTGGCCCCGCGTGCATGAGACGGCGGCCGCGTTCTGTGTCGATTTCGACGTGCGGACGCCAAGCGTGTTCCTGCCCGGCGGCTCGCTCTCCGGCGGCAACCAGCAAAAGATGGTCGTCGCCCGCGAGCTTGAGCGGCAGACCCGTCTGGTGGTGGCGAGCCAGCCGACCCGCGGGGTCGACGTGGGCTCGATCGAGTATATTCACAAACGGCTGGTCGAAAGCCGCGACGAGGGCGACGGCGTGCTGATCGTCTCCTCCGAGCTTGACGAGATCATGGGGCTCAGCGACCGCATCCTGGTGATGTTCGAAGGCCGGATCGTGGCCGAGTTCGACAACACCGGCGGAAAAGCCGACCGCAACCAGGTCGGGCTCGCGATGGCCGGGGCAACCGGCGGGGAGGCGGCAGCATGACATCTACAATCGCGAAACGCGAGCTGGACGACGCCGGCCGCAAACTTCTCGTGCGGGCCACGCAAGGGCGGGAAAACTTCGAAGACCTGGTGATCGTCCCGATCTTTGCGGTGGTGGCGGCGCTGGTTCTCGGCGCGCTCATCATGCTTGCCACCGGGGTCGACATCGCCACCATCGGCAAAAGTTTCGTGGCGCTGGCCGTGGGCTCGTTCGGCTCGCTCAACGCGGTCTCCGAGACGCTGACGGCAGCGATCCCGCTGGTGCTCGCCGGCCTCGGCCTCGGTCTTGGCTTCCGGGCGGGGCTGTTCAACATCGGCGCCGAGGGTCAGCTCCTGATGGGCGGCATGGCGGCGGCGATCTTCTCCTTCAGCTTCCCCGGCCTTCCGTTTCCGGTGCTGATGCTGCTGTCGCTCACCGCAGGCGCGGTGATCGGCGCGCTCTACGCCTCGATTGCCGGGATCCTCAAGGCGACCACCGGGGCGCATGAGGTGATCTCGACGATCATGCTCAACCTCACCTCGTTTCAGATCCTCGTCTACTTGCTGCGCCAGCCCTATATCCAGAAAGAAGGCCGGTCCGACCCGATCTCGAAATCGGTGCCCGACGCCGGGCGGCTGCCGCAGCTCTTGGACTGGATCGACCCCAATATGCGCCTGCATGCCGGGCTTTTCCTGATGCTGATCGCGGTGGCCTTCGTCTGGTGGCTGCTGTTTCGCTCCAAGATCGGTTTCGCCTTCCGTGCCTCTGGCGCCAACCCCGATGCGGCCCGCTACGCGGGCATGAAATCGGGGCTGATCGTCGTCGCCGCGATGGCGACGGCGGGCGCGCTTGCGGGCCTCGCGGGGGCCGCCCAGGTGCAAGGCGTGCTGGGCCGCGCCTCGCCCGGCTTCTCCGCCGGGATCGGCTTCGACGCCATCGCGCTCGCGCTGCTCGGGCGCTCCCATCCGGTCGGCATCCTCTTCGCCGGGATCCTGTTCGGCGGCCTCGAGGCGGGCGGGCGGCAAATGCAGGTGGACGCCGGTGTCTCGATCGATCTGATCGCGATCATCCAGGCGCTCATCATCGTTTTCATCGCAGCACCACTTCTCGTGCGCGCCATCTTCCCGTGGGGTTTCACCCGGGCTACCAAGGGGGGCAAGTGACATGGCCGACGCAACATCCGCCTCGATCGCCCAGCAGAAGATCGAAAGCTCGGGTGCGCTGCGCGCCCGGATCAGCGGGGGCGTGCTCATTGCGCTCGCGGTCCTCGTGCTGTTCGTGCTCGACGTGGCCGCGGGCGAGGTGGCGACCTTCAAGCTCACAGGGCCGCGCGATGCGATCCAGATCCCCAACCTGGTCGTCCCCGGTGGGTTCAACATGCTGGTGGCGGCCCTGCTCGCCTTCCTCGGCGCCCGGCTGTTTTTCCGCGGCGGCGGGCGCTGGGCGACGATGTTCATCGGTATCGGGTTGGGCATCGCCGTTTTGGCGTTCCTCGTCTGGGCCGATGCGGGCAAGAGCTTCAACCTGACAGGCATGCTCAGCGAGACCATGGTGCGTGCGGTGCCGATCGCGCTCGGCGGGCTTGCCGGCGTGCTCTCGGAGCGGGTCGCGGTCGTCAACATCGCCATCGAAGGCATGCTGCTCGCGGGCGCCTTTACCGGCGCGCTGATGGGCTCTCTGCTCGGCTCCTGGCTCGGCCTCGTCGCCGCCGTCGCCATCGGCGGGATGTTCGGGATGATGCTGGCCGCGCTCGTGGTGACCTTCCGAATGGACCAGATCATCGCCGGCGTGGTCATCAACCTGTTCGTGCTCGGGCTGACGAGTTACGTCACAAGCCAGGTCTTCGCCGAACACCGCTGGATGAACAACGCCGAGGTGTTCCGGAGGATCGAGATCCCGGTCCTGTCGGACATCCCGGTTCTGGGGCCGATGCTGTTCAGCCAGAACATCTTCGTCTACGGCGCGCTGATCCTTGTCGGGGTCGCGACCTATTATCTGTTCCACACCAAGGGCGGCTTGCGCGCCCGGGCCGTCGGCGAACACCCGCGTGCCGCGGATACGCTGGGTGTTGACGTCTACTGGACGCGGTATCTGCACGTGACCCTTGCGGGCATGGTCGCAGGCTTCGGTGGCGCCTATTTCACCCTCGGCTCGGTCGGGCGGTTCGACGAGAACATGACCAACGGGCGCGGGTTCATCGGGTTGGCGGCGATGATTTTCGGCCGCTGGCACCCGGTGGGGGCATTGATGGCGGCGCTGATCTTCGGGTTTGCCGATTCGCTGCAACAAAAGCTCGCGCTCTTGAACACGCCGATCCCATCCGAGTTTCTCGCCATGGCGCCCTACCTCGCCACCATCGTCGTGGTTGCGGGCCTCATCGGCAAGGCACGGCCGCCGGCCGCGGACGGTCAGCCCTACGTCAAGGAATAGCGCGTTTCGCGTGCCGCGGGCGGGGGGGACGCGGGCGCGCGCCCGCGTGACGCCGCCGCGCGGCGGCGTGGGCCCGGTCGAACCGCCGCGCCAGCAGCCAAGACGCTGGTCGCGGCCGCCGGGCTTCGCTACCGTCGCGCCATGATCCTTTCGCGCGGCCGCCGTTACATCTTCGTCCACGCGCCGAAAACCGGCGGCACCTCGCTCGCGCTCGCCCTCGAGGCGCGGGCCATGGCCGACGACATCATGCTGGGCGATACGCCGAAGGCGAAGAAGCGCCGCCGCCGTCTCGAAGGGGTGCAGGCCTCGGGGCGTTTGTGGAAGCATTCCATGCTCACCGATCTCTACGGCCTCGTCACGCAGGAAGAGATCGAGCGCTTTTTTGTCTTCACCCTGGTCCGTAACCCCTGGGACCGGATGGTGAGTTACTACCACTGGCTCCGCGCCCAGAGCTTCGACCACCCGGCTGTCGGACTCGCCAAGGCGCATGATTTCGGCGCCTTTCTGCGGCAACCCCCGATCCGAGACAGCATCCACGCCGCGCCCTATGGCCGTTATGTCTCCGACGCGGCTGGCGTGGAACGGGCCGATCTGTACATCCGCCTCGAATACCTCATGGCCGATCTCGCGCCGCTGGAGGCGCATCTGGGGTTCCGTCTTGGTCCCGTCGCTCACGTTAACCAATCGAATCGAGGCCGGGATTGGCGTGCCTACTACGGCGATTCGGAGGCGGAAATCGTGGCGGAACTCTGCGAAACCGACATAAAACGGTTCGGCTATTCCTTCTCATGACACATTTCGTCCACGTTTCGGCCACGACACCCCCGGACTGCGGTGGATCGTACCCGAAACGGGGATAATGCCCCAACATCGCCCCATTCATGCCGAAGAATCTCCGCGCGTCCAAATCACTCCTTAACTATCGACAACGGAGCACGAAGGGCTGCCACCCGGCTTCGAAAAGGGGATGAGACACATGTTTGGTCCGATGTACCAACACCTCCGCGAACGCCCGGTCTTCTACCGGGCCGAAGCTGGCTCGGCGATGTCCTGCACCGACTACCAGATGCGCGGAATTACCTCGGGGACCCGGATCGCCACGACCGACGGTTGGCGGTCGGTCGATACGCTCGCCGTCGGCGACAGCGTCCTGACCTTCGACAACGGACCGCAGGAAATCTCTGCCATCACCCGTGCCACCCAATTTGTCCACGACCACATCGCACCCGACTTCGCCAACCCGATCCACGTGCCGGCAGGTGCCATCGGCAACGCGGAACCCATGGTTCTGCTGCCCGAACAGAACGTGATGATCGAGAGCGACGAAGCCGAGGCCCGGACAGGCGATCCCTTCGCGCTCATCCCGGCCAAGGCCCTTGTCGGCTACCGCGGTGTTGACCGGTTCCGCGCCTTGCGCCCGTTCGAAGTGCTTACCCTCCACTTCGATAACGACGAACTGGTCTACGTCGAAGGTGGGGCGCTCTTCCTGGCGCAATCCACCATCCCAGGCGACATCGCCGCGCTCGACGAGATCGGGCGTTACGGCCAACCTGCCCCCTATGTCGCCTACCGTGGTCGAGATGCCGCGGAGCTCGTCGCGGCCCTCTCGGCCACCGACACTGCAGAAGGTGCCGAAGAAGGCCCCTGTGAAACCGGGCAAGGAGCGTCCTTCAGGGCCGCCGCCTGACCATACCTCCGGCACGCGCGGTTCACACCTCCCGCGCGCGCCACAGAAGACCACAGAAGACCACAGACTATCGCGCTCGTTTCCGCCCCCCCGATTACAGCGCGATTCAGAAGCCCCGTCCGAACCCCTTGCCGGACGGGGCTTCGCCTTTTCTAAGGACAGGTTTCTCGGTGCCGGGAAGGACGACATCGGGCTCGCCGGGCCCGGTTCAGCTCCGCGATCCGGGGCCGCTCACGCCTCGGACGGCTCGATGTACGGCTCGATCAGCTCCGGCCCCTCGGCCCGGTTCGAATTGACCGCGGTCGAGACCCGGTGCAGCGCGAGCACGTCATCGCCCGCGGGCTTCATCAGCACCGCGGCACCGTGCCCCTGTTCGCCCAGCCAGAGCCCCCAGTCGGCCGGTTCGATCACCAAAGGCAGACGGTTGTGGATCGGTGCCATGCCTGCGTTGGCCTCGGTGGTGAGGATCGCGAGGGTCGGTTGCCGCTCCTCGCCCCAGTCCTGCCAGATCCCGCCGAGCACCAGTGGTTCGCCATCGGACCGCTGCGCAAACCACGGAAGCCGTGCTTCCTTGGTGCGGTGCCATTCGTAGAACCCGCTGACCGGCACCAGGCAGCGCCGCTCGCGCACGGCGGACCGGAACGCGGGCTTTTCGGCGACGGTCTCGGAGCGCGCGTTTATCAGCAGGGGTCCGTCGGTCGGGCTCTTGTACCAATGTGGCAAGAACCCCCAACGCATCGGCCGCAGCCGGCGGCCCGCATCGGCCGTCACAACGGCCACGGATTGAGTCGGGCAGATGTTGTAGTCGGGCACCGGGGGCAGGTCGTTCGCGGGGGTCGCCGAAAACAGCCGCGCCACGGAATCGGTCGGAAGGGTGTTTGCCATGCGTCCGCACATGAGACCAGTCTGCCCCGGGGCGGTCGCTTTGCCTAGCGCCCCGGCGCGGGCGTTTGTGCGACCTGGAGCGAAGGCACCGGGTCGGAGATGAATTCGCCCTTGAGTCTCGGCCGCGAAAAGTCGAAGTCGCGCAACAGGCGGAATAGCAATTTCCGCCTGAGCGCCACCTCTTCCGGGCTCGAAGCAAGGGCAAAGCCCCCGTCTGTCGCCACATCCATCGCGCTCTCCCGATGTCGCTCCGGGGGGGCGCGCTCTGGCGCGCCGCCCCGTCCGTCCCCCGACGTTGACCCCAATAAGCCATCGGATTCTGGCCCGGTGATGGGAGAAACAGGGCGATTTACGGGTTTGAAATGGGCGACGGTCCGCAAGCGCGTCAGAAAATGGGCACTGCGTCCGGCCAGGCTTCGCGGGTGCAAACCGTCCAGACCCGGTCTATTCCGGAAAGCGAGAACAGGCTTTGTACCCGGTGAACCCAGATCGCGCCGCGCTCGGTAAGCCGGGTGTCGGACCCGGCGCGGCGGGCCATTCCGGTCGTTCTGAGCAGGAACAGGAACCGCCCGAAATCCGCCTCGAGCGCGCGGCCGAACTGCCCCTGGTAGTCGGCGGCGCTGACATGGAGGGTGTAGACCGCCCAGTAAAGCCAGTTGGCGCGCGCTTCGCCGGGGGTCATCTCCCACACCAGGGCCGGCCCGCGCCGCCACCCGGCGATGTAGGACGCCACCGGGAAGGTATTGAAGCTCATCCGCCCCCGTCCGAGCGATCCGGCCCCGGCCCCGAAACCGATGTAGTCGGTCCGGGTGACCGTGGTGTAGGGCGAGAACCCTTCGCGGGTGAAACTCCACACGCAGGAGCGCGCCAGGCCCGCCGCGCGGCAGGTCTGCGCGATGCTCTTCTGGGTCGCGCGCCGCACCCGTTCGACGGCTCGGGCATAGTCGCGGCTGTGATGCGGTTGCCCGGCGGGCGTGTGTTCAAACGTGAACAAAGGGTAGGCCGAGATCTGGTCGACGCCATGTTCGATCAGGGTCGCGAGGTCGGCGATCACCTCTTCGCGGGTCTGGCCCGGGATGCCGAAGATGATGTTGGCATCGACCATGTCGAACCCGGCGCGCTTTGCCCGGTCGATCGCGCCCAACGCCTGCGCCCCGGTGTAGCGCCGGGCGAGGCGTTTCAGCATTGCGCCCTGCAGGCTTTCCACGCCGAAGCTGATGCGGGTCACACCCGCCGCATGGAGCCGTCCAAGCAGGGCATCGGTGGCGTCGAGCGGGTAGACCTCGATGGCGATCTGTGCGCCCGGCTCCAGCCGCGGCCGAAACGCGGCGATGACATCCTCGACCAGCTCGGGGGTGAGGCTGGGGGTGCCGCCGCCGAAATACAGCGTGTCGACCGGCAGGGCTTCGTCGCGGGCGAGATAGGTCGTGATCTCGCCGAGCAGCGCGGCGCGGTAGCCCAGCACCAGCGGCGGATCGTACCGGACCTTGTTGTACGGGCAATGCGGACAGATCGTCTGGCAGAACGGGAGGTGGACATAGATGTTGCGACTGGGTGGAACGGCTGCCGGTTCAGCGTCGGGCCGGATGAAGCGTGGCGGCCAAGGCGCGTCGCCCACCAGCCAACAATAAAGCCCGCGCCGAAGGGACGACGCCAAGGATCCGTGGCGCAGCCGCTGGAGATTCGGCCGAAAAGCCATCGCCTCCTCCCGGCACTCACTCTACGCCGGGGCAGGCTCCTGCGCCGTGATTTCGCGCAAACAATCCTACCGCGTCCAGCGCTTGCGGGCGATGTCGATGCGGGCCTCCATCATCGACATCTCCTTGAGGATGTCGTGCCGAGCCGTCCGGTCGCCGGTCTCCGCCAACTCTTCGCGCAGTCTCATAAGCTCGCGCGACAGGGAAACAAACTCCGGCACGGCACCGTTCTCCTGCGCGAGCCGGTTCAGAAGCGCGTTTTCCGGGTCGGGTCCGGGCGGCAGCGGTTTTCCGGCGCCGGGGAGATTGTCGAACGCGCCCTCCGCCTCGGCGTCGCGGATACGGGCTTCGATCAGACCGAGCAACGGATGATCCATGCTACCGCCCGATCGCGGCCTTGAACCGCGCGTAGCGCTCCGGCGACAGCACCGCGCTCGGGCGGTAGAATTCTTCGAACACCGGGGCACCGTCGGCTGGAAGGTCCAGCCAGTTCTGCTTCGTCGCGGTGAAGATATGCACACTTGGCACGACACGGGATGTGTCGTCGAGCGTGCCCATCCGCACGTAGGCCAGCGCCGCACTGCTGCCGAGATAATGCGACCACAGCGCCACCTGGCAACGCGCACAGCGCATCACCCGCTGGGTTCCGCCCGAGGCGGTGGGCAGGTCCACGGCCACCGGCGCGGCGCGCGTGACCTCGATCCGGTCGGTCTCGATCACCCCGTTCAGCGCGAAAGCCGACCCGGTTTCGCGCTGGCACCAGGTGCAGTGGCAGGCATGGATGATGATCGGGTCGGCGGTCAGCCGAAATCGGGTCTCATCACAAGTGCAGCGACCGGTCGACATGCAGACGTCGCCCCTCTTCGTTGGTCGGGACCTAGATTGGGCCCCCTCGGCGACTTCCCGTCGTGAAGTCCCCCGCCGGGTTAGCGCTCCGGGCGAGCCCGGAGCGTCCAGGACGCGAAGGGGCTCGCCCTCTCGCTGTTCCATCGTGGCCCGATCCGCGAGCGGGTCGGGCGTGGGTCGGGCGGGGCGCGCGAGCCCCGCCCGAAACCCTTACTTCGCGGTGATCCGCCCGTCCGTGTAGGGCATGTAGGGCGCGTGCTCGGCGAGATACTCGGCCGTCACATCGGCGAGGTCCGGTCCGAAGTCGTAGACGTCCGAGGCACTGAGGAACATTTTGTAGCCGTCACCACCGTTGCGCACGTAGTTGTTCGACACCACGCCGTATTCGGCGGCGAGGTCGATCGGGACGAAGCCGTCGCCGTCGGCCACCATCACGTCGGAGATCCTGCTGCCCGGCTCGGCGGCAGCGTCGAAGCCATACTTGAGGCCCGCGACCTGCGGGAAGCGGCCTGCAACTTCTTCGAACTGGCTGACGCCATTTTCGAGCGCGTCGATGATGGTCTGACCGGAGACGAAGAAGGTCGAAAGCGTGTTCTGGAACGGCAGCACCGTCACCACTTCGCCCATCGTCACTTCGCCCGCGTCGATCGAGGCGCGCACGCCCCCGCCGTTCTGGATCGCGATGGTGATGCCCTGGTCGGCCACCCGGTCGAGCATCGCGTCTGCGACGAGGGTGCCCATCTCGCATTCCATCTGGCGGCAGCTTTCACGGGTGCCGTCGATCACCGCTCCGGTTTCGGCCACGACCTTGGTCATCGCTTCTTCGATCGGGCCGGCAAGCTCCGTCACCCGGGCGACGATGTCGGCATCTTCCTCGACCGAAGCGTCGAGCAGGATGGTGTCGCCGGTGGCCGAGGTCACGTTGCCATCGTCATCGAACACGAGGGTCAGGTGACCGACGTATTTCGAATAGGCATAGGCCTGCACCACCGGCACATCGCCGACCATGGTCGGGTAGGCCATCGCGCCTTCCTCGGTATTCGAGAACTTGGTGTGGCTGTGGCCGCCCACAACCGCGTCGAGCCCCGGCACGGCTTCGGCGATCTTCATGTCTTTCTTCACACCGACATGGGTGAGGGCGATGACTTTGGTCACGCCTTCGCTTGTCAGCGCATCGACATCGGCGGCAATCGAATCGATCTCGTCCTGGAAGATCACGTTCTGTCCCGGGCTCGAGGTTTCGGCCGTGTCGGTCGCCAGAGCCGAGACGATGCCGATCTTCTCGCCGCCCACATCGAGCACGATGTAATCTTCGACCTTGCCCTTCAGCACGTTCGACGTGCTGAGATCGAGGTTGCCCGAGAGCACCGGGAAGGAGGTGTTGTCGATGAGTTTCGCGAGCCCCTCGGGGCCGTCGTCGAACTCGTGGTTGCCCACGGCCATCGCGTCGAAGCCGATGAGCTCCATCATCTCGGCTTCCACGTCGCCCTTGTAGGTCGTGTACATCAGCGAGCCCTGGTACTGGTCGCCGGCATCGAGCACGAGAAGATTTTCGCCCGCGAGTTCGTCGCGCAGCTGGTTGATCATGGTCTCCACACGGGCGACACCGCCGAAACATTCGCCGGCGGCGTTGTCTTCTGCGCCGCAGGTCGAATCGTATTTCGAGATCGGCTGGATCCGGCTGTGCAGGTCGTTGATGTGAACGATGTGTAACGTGTAGTCCGCGTAAGCCGCGCCGGTGGTCAGCGCAAGCGCCGCGGCGGAGATGAGAAGTTTCGTATGCATTGGGAGGCTCCCTGTTTTCGTTCCTGCTGCGAGAGTGGCGCGACTCGCCCCCCTGTGTCAAAGCGATACGCGTCTTTGGGTCGATTGACGTTGTGAAAGCCGCGTTGCGGCGTGGCCTTGCGGGGCGTCGCAGGACCCGACTTGAAAACCCGGTGCGGCAACCCGATCCCGACTTCGGGAGGCGTGACATACGCATTCGTACCATCGCTATCGGTCTGGGCGCCGCGCTCTGCCTCGACCTCAGCGCCGCCTGCGCTGCGCTGCCCGGCCCCCACCGCGCGCTCTGGCCGGGTTTCTTCGGTCCGCTCGAAACCCGCCCGCGCATCATCTTCTGCACCGCGCCGCACTGTGCCGGCACTCTCGGTCTGCGCCCCAGCGGCCTCACCTATGGTCACGCTCTCATCCTGATCGGTCCCGGCGGGCAGAACGAGATGATCGTGCCCCATGAACGCATCCACGCCGAATTGCACCGCGCGCTGCGTGTGTCCGACCTCTGGGATCAGCGCATCCCTGCCTGGTTCAACGAGGGGTTGGCGAGTTTTCTGTCTGGCGACCCCCGCCCCGCCCCCCGCCTCGCCCCCCGCCCCGACCGCCCTTTGCACGCCCGAGATGCCGAC
>DQCI01000314.1:11030-14337 GCA_003545125.1 Paracoccaceae bacterium | reverse complement strand
TTGATGTTGAAATTGCGGATCTTCTGCTCGCCGGTCTCGGCGTCGTGGAAGCCTTTTTCGCTGCCGTCCATCATTGATCGGCCTCCTTCGGTGTGAACATCGCCATCACCTCGGCGCCGGTCATCTTGGTCGTTTCGTTGGCGAGCGAATAACTCCCAGGCTTGTCGTCGATGAAGATCTCCATGCCGATTTCGAACTGGCCGGGATCGTCGAAGGCCTGGATCGAGACCTGGTTCATCGACCTGTCTTTCGTGCGCCAAACCAAGGTCGATCCGCAGGACGCGCAGGAGACCCGCTGGCCCCAGTCGCTGCTGTCATAGACGAGCAGCGGCGCGCCCTCTTCGAATTCCAGGCTGTCACCGCAGGCGACCGACAGGAAGATGCCGCCGGACCAACGCCGGCACATCGAGCAATGGCACACCCCTGCAGGATGGTCGGGCGACGGCGTGGCGGTGAAGCGGCAGGCCCCACACAGGCAACGTCCTTTCAAGGCGGTCATTCCTTGGCCTCCCCTTTCTCGTCACCGGGCAGGATGTACTCGGCACCCTCCCAGGGAGTCATGAAATCGAACTGGCGGTATTCCTGCACGAGGGACACCGGCTCGTAGACCACGCGTTTCTGCGCTTCGTCGTAACGCACTTCGGTGTAGCCGGTGGTCGGGAAATCCTTTTTCAGCGGGTGACCGCGGAAGCCGTAGTCGGTGAGGATCCGGCGCATGTCGGGGTGGTCGGCGAAGAGGATGCCGAACATGTCGAACACCTCCCGTTCGTACCAGTTGGCGGCCTTGTGGACACCGGTGATCGAGGGAACCATGTCGCCCTCGCCGACCGCGCATTTCACCCGGATGCGGTGGTTCTGCCACATCGACAGGAGATGGTAGACGACGTCGAATCGGGTCTCGCGCTCGGGCCAGTCAACCGCGGTGATATCGACGAGCGTGGTGAAGCGGCAGCCGGTGTCGGCCTTGAGGAACTCGATGAACCCGGGCAACGCGTTCGTCCGGATCTCGACGGTGAGTTCATCAAGCGTGACATGCCAGCCAGCGACCTGCTCGGGGCGTTTCGCCTCGATCCGGGCGCCGAGGTCCATCAGGGCTTCGCTCATCTGGGCTACCTCTCGATCGTTCCGGTGCGGCGGATCTTCCGCTGGAGCTGCATGATGCCGTAGACCAGCGCCTCGGCGGTCGGCGGGCAACCGGGCACGTAGACATCGACCGGGATCAGCCGGTCGACCCCGCGCACGACGGAATAGGAATAGTGGTAGTAGCCACCGCCGTTGGCGCAGGAGCCCATCGACAGCACATAGCGCGGCTCCGGCATCTGGTCGTAGAGCTTGCGGACCGCCGGGGCCATCTTGTTGGTGACCGTGCCCGAGACGATCATCAGGTCGGCCTGACGCGGCGAGGCGCGCGGCGCTGTGCCGAAACGCTCGAGGTCGTAGCGCGGCATCGCGCCATGGATCATCTCGACCGCGCAGCAGGCGAGGCCGAAGGTCATCCAGTGCAGGCTGCCGGTGCGCGCCCAGGTGATGATGTCGTCGGTGGTGGTAAGCAGGAAGCCCTTGTCGGCCAGTTGCTCGCCCAGCTTTTTCGCCGAGACGTCCTTGTCGGCGCCCGCGCTGTTGGCGCCGGTCTGGATTTTCTCTGGCATCACGCCCATTCCAGCGCCCCCTTCTTCCACTCGTAGGCGAAGCCGATGGTCAACACGCCGAGGAACACCATCATCGACCAGAACCCGAGCAGCCCAACATCCTTGAATGCCACCGCCCAGGGAAACAGGAAGGCGATCTCGAGATCGAAGATGATGAACAGGATCGAGACCAGGTAGAAGCGCACGTCGAACTTCATCCGTGCGTCGTCGAAGGCGTTGAACCCGCATTCATAGGCCGACACTTTCTCGGGGTCCGGATTGCGCACCGCAAGCACCAGGGCAGCGATCAGGAAGACCGCGCCGAGGGCGATCGCAACAACGAGAAAAACGACTACGGGCAAGTATTCGCGAAGAAACTCTTCCACCGGCAGCTCCTTGTGTCTCGCGGGCCCACCTCAACCAGAGGCTAGCGCGCGTCAGCCAAGCATAGGCGCGGTTTACTCCCCGCACCCGGGGGGGTCAACCAAAGCTCCATCATATTCTCATGCCTGAATAACACCGGTCTATCGCCCTGTTTTCGGAAGTTTTGCCCTAACGGCCTTGGCTTACCGTCGCCCGGCAGAACGTGGCCGAAATCTTTTTGTGGCCCACGGGATATATTGGCATGCGGAAACGATGCTGCATCCGCCAAAAACCGAGGCCAGTCTCCGACTCGCGCCGTCCCGCATTCGGGCCGGCCCCGGGCGCCATCACATCGCCCTGAGCGCGGCGAGCGCATGCCGGTGCTGCGCGGCGCTGTCGGGCGAGAAACAGCACAGCACGATCCGGTCGGGCAAGTCGTGGTGCTCGCGCCAGCGGGTCACTTCGGCCACCGCGATCGTCGCCGCCTGGTCGACCGGATAGCCGTAAACGCCGGTCGAGATCGCCGGAAAGGCGATGCTCCGGCAGCCCGCCGCCTCTGCCAGCGTCAGGCTCTCGCAGTAGCACGACGCGAGCAGCTCCGCTTCGCCCGCCCCGCCCCCCTGCCAGACCGGCCCGACGGTGTGGATCACATGTTTCGCCGGCAGATCGTGGGCCCTGGTCATCCGTGCTTCGCCGGTCGGACAGCCGCCCAACGTACGACACTCCGCCAGCAGCCCCGGTCCCGCCGCCCGGTGGATCGCCCCATCCACCCCACCGCCGCCGAGGAGCCGGGTGTTGGCCGCGTTGACGATCGCGTCCACGGCAAGGCGCGTGATATCGCCCTCGGTGATTTCTATGGTCATTGGCACCATCCTGTCCGGGTGCCGCCATCATAGCGCCGCCCCAGCCCGGCACCAAGCATGAGGTCGGTCACGTCGGTCCCGTCGAGCTGCAGATCGATGAGCATTCGTCCGTACTTGTCGTCATCGACATGGGCGAGCTCGATCCGTCGCGCGCTCCAGATCGCGTGGCGCAGGTGCTGGGTCGCCGCGATGGCGCGGGCATGTTCGCTCACGCAGAGCGGCGAAAACAATTCCGGCGCGTCGTAGCCCGCGAGCCGCGCACTCACGCCGGGTTTGCCGGGGCAGGCCAACTCCACCGTATCGCCGTCGATCACACCGGTGACCCGACAGCCCTCGACCGGCTCGAACGCCGGGGCGTCCAGCCCGATCAGCCGCACCGCCACCAACACCGGAACGAACCCCCAGAAGACCAGGTTGAACAGTCGTTCGCCCCAGCCCATCCGGGCCCTGCTC
>DQCI01000314.1:3879-10852 GCA_003545125.1 Paracoccaceae bacterium | reverse complement strand
TGGGCCCGAAATGCCACTGGCCCCGTCCCCGAGCATGGGCTATCCCGAGCCCATGACCGACACGCTCACGATCCGCCGCCCCGACGACTGGCACCTGCACCTGCGCGACGGCGCGATGCTGGAGGCCGTCCTGCCCGAGACCGCGCGCGATTTCGCCCGCGCCATCGTCATGCCCAACCTCGTGCCGCCGGTCGTCACCGGCGCAGACGCCATCGCCTACCGCGCCCGGATCATGGCGGCCCTGCCCGACGGCATGGACTTCACCCCGCTTATGACCCTCTATCTCACCGAGGAAACCGACGCCGATGACGTCGCAATGGCGGCGCAAGAAGGGGCCATCACGGCAGTGAAGCTCTACCCCGCGGGTGTCACCACCAATTCCGCTTCCGGCGTGCGCGACTTCGACAAGGTCCGGCCGGTGCTCGAGAAAATGGCAGAGATCGGCCTGCCGCTCTGCGTGCACGGTGAGGTCACGGCAGCCGAGGTCGACATCTTCGACCGCGAAGCGGTGTTCATCGACAAGGTGCTCGACCCGATCCGCCGGTCCACACCGGGGCTGCGCGTGGTGATGGAGCACATCACCACCTCCAACGGGGTCAACTACGTGGCCGCCGGCGGCGACGACATCGCCGGCACGATCACCACCCATCACCTCATCATCAACCGCAACGACATCCTCGTCGGCGGCATCCACCCGCATTACTATTGCCTGCCGGTCGCCAAGCGCGAGAGCCACCGGCTGGCCCTCAGGCGGGCGGCAACCTCCGGCGATGCGAGCTTCTTTCTCGGCACCGATAGCGCCCCGCATCTCACTCACCTGAAGGAACACGCCTGCGGCTGCGCCGGGATCTTCTCGGCGACCAACACGCTCTCCTGCCTCGCCGAAGTGTTCGAACAGGACGCGGCCCTCGACAAGCTCGAAGCCTTCACCTCGCTGAACGGTCCTGCTTTCTACCGGCTGCCGGTGAACGAGGAGACGGTCAAGCTCACCCGCGGCGCTCCTGTTACCTACCCGGAGGTGATCGACACCGCCGACGGCCCGGTCACCGTGTTCGACCCCGGCTTCCCGCTGCACTGGCGGGTGGAGCCGTGACAAAATTCTTCGAAGAATTTTGCCAAGGGATTTCGAAATCCCTTGGTCCCGCCCGCGAAGGAGCCGCCCGATGATCCCCGCCACCTATCCCGACAAGTCCGAAATCGCCCGCCTAACCGCGCGGATGCTGCTCGAGATCGGCGCGGTCAACTTCCGCCCCGAGGAGCCCTTCATCCTCGCCTCCGGATTGCCGAGCCCGACCTATATCGACTGCCGCAAGCTGATCTCCTATCCCCGCATCCGCAGCACGCTGATGGACTTCCTCGCCGTCACGGTGATGCGCGAAGCCGGTTTCGAGGCGTTCGACAACATCGCCGGTGGAGAGACCGCCGGCATCCCCTTCGCGGCCCTCGTCGCCGAGCGCCTCGCCCTGCCGATGAGCTATGTGCGCAAGAAGCCCAAGGGCTACGGACGGGGGGCGCGGATCGAGGGCGACATGAATTCGGGCGAGCGGGTGTTGCTGGTCGAGGACCTCACCACCGACGGCGGCTCGAAGCTGTCCTTCGTCGACGCGATTCGCGAAACCGGAGCAACCTGCGGCCATACCGCGGTGATCTTTTTCTACGGAATCTTCCCGGAGACAGAGAAAACTCTTGGCGATCAAGGGGTTGAGCTTCATCATCTTTGCACCTGGTGGGACGTGCTCGCCGAGGCACGCGCGTCGGACGCCTTCGCGGCCGACACGCTCGATGCGGTCGAGGCCTTCCTCGGCGCGCCGCGGGCGTGGCAGGAGGAACACAGGTCCGGTTGAATGCGCGGGGGCCCGCCGGGGATAAGCTGTTGATAACTCGCACAGGTCTGGGGGCGGAATCCGTGCACCAACGCGTGACACAACAAGATGTCGTCTTGGGCGCCCTGGATTGATACCATATTGAGGTCAATCGGGCGCAAACATGGGAATTGCCCACAAAGATTCCCACATGGTCACGGCTCCCGGGAGCGGTTAACCCCACTATCAGAGAGGGGACAGAATGAACGAGATCTCACAGCTTCGGCAGGACACGCAGCAGGATGAAGACGGCACCGGGACCGGCATGCCGCACAATATCGAGGCCGAGCAGCAGCTGCTCGGCGCGATCCTGACCAACAACGAGATCTACGACCGGGTCGCGCAGATCATCAAGCCGCCGCATTTCTACGAGCCGGTGCATGAACGCATCTACGCGCTCGCAGAGCAAAGGATCGCGGCCAACATGCTGGCCTCGCCGGTCACGCTGAAACCCTTCCTCGCCGATGACGAGGGGCTCAAGGAACTGGGCGGCGCAGCCTATCTCGCCCGTCTTGCCGGCGCCGCGATCAGCTCGTTCGCCGCGCGCGACTACGCGCAGATGATCTACGAGATGCACCAGCGCCGCGAGTTGATGAAGCTCGGCGCCGAGATCGGCGACCGCGCCGGGCGGCTGGAGGCGAAAGACGAACCCGGCGAGCAGATCGTCGCCGCCGAACAGGCGCTTTATAAACTCGCCGAGACAGGCCAGGCCACAACCGGATTCAAGTCTTTCCTCTCGGCCGTCACCGCGGCGGTCAGCGTCGCCAACGCCGCCTACGGGCGCGACGGCGGACTCGCCGGCACCTCGACCGGGCTCAACGACCTCGATGGCAAGCTCGGCGGGTTGCACCGGTCGGACTTGTTGATCCTCGCCGGGCGCCCCTCGATGGGCAAGACCTCGCTCGCCACCAACATCGCCTTCAACATCGCCAAGGCCTACAAGCGCGGCAAGCTGCACGATGGCTCCGAGGGCGCGGTGAACGGCGGCGTGGTCGGGTTCTACTCGCTCGAAATGTCGGCCGAACAGCTCGCCGCGCGGATCTTGTCGGAGGCCAGTGAGGTGCCGTCGGAGCAGATCCGTCGCGGCGACATGACCGAAGCCGAGTTCCGCCGCTTCGTCGATGCCGCCAAGGCGCTCGAAAGCTGCCCGCTGTTCATCGACGACACCCCCGCCCTTCCCATCGCTCAGCTCGCCGCCCGGGCGCGGCGGCTCAAGCGCGAGCACGGGCTCGACGTGCTGTTCGTCGACTACCTCCAGCTGGTGCGCGGCACGGCCGAGAACCGGGTGAACGAGATCGGCGAGATCTCGATGGGCCTCAAGGCCATCGCCAAGGAGCTCGACATCCCCGTGGTTGCGCTTTCCCAGCTCTCGCGCCAGGTCGAGAACCGCGACGACAAGCGCCCGCAGCTCTCGGATTTGCGCGAATCCGGGTCGATCGAGCAGGACGCCGACGTGGTCATGTTCGTTTTCCGCGAGGAATACTACGCCGAACGAGAGAAGCCGTCCGATGACAGGCTCGAGGAAATGGCCGCCTGGCAGGACCGGATGGACAAGTTGCACGGGCGCGCCGAGGTCATCATCGGCAAGCAGCGTCACGGGCCGATCGGCAACGTGGAACTCAGCTTCGAGGGCCGCTTCACCCGCTTCGGCAACCTTGTGAAGCCCTGGCAGCAGGGCAGCGGCGAAGGGTTCTGAGATGTCGATCCACACGTTCATGGCCGGCTACAAACGGGTCTGGGAGGGGCAGGACAGCGACGGGTTCGCAGCCCTCTTTGCGCCGGGTGGGCGATACCACAACACGCCGTTCCAGGTGCAGGACACGCCCGAGAAGCTCGCCAGCTACTGGGACCGGATCAAGCTCCAGGACGACATCGCGCTCAGCTACGACGTGCTGGCCGAGACGCCCGAGGGGGGCGTCGCGCACTGGCACGTCGAGTACCAGGTCACCTCGGAAGACCTGTTCGAAGTCTGGGCGAAATCGACCGGCACCGGCCTGCCGGAGCGCAAGCCCGGCGATCCCCTGCCCCGGATGGTGCTCGACGGCACGCTCGTGGGGACGTTCGACACAGAGGGCCGCGCCACCGAGGTCCGGATCTGGTGGCATTCGATGCCGCTCATGCCCTGAAGCGCCATGCCGGGCCGCAAGACCTCGCTCGCCCGCTGGGCGCCGCTGCTTTCCGAGCCGGAGGCCCGTGCCGCGCTCGGCCAAGCGCTCGTGCCCCTTCTCGCGGCTGAGGTGACCGCGCGGTTGCCCGCCGACCTCGCCTTCGACCCGGCCCGCGACGATATCAACGCCTGGATCGACCGGGCCGACAGGGTCGCCCAGATCCACACCATCACCCGGGAAGACACCCGGGCGCTCGCCGGGCTGCTGCTCCTGTTCTACGATGGCGACGAACCCGACGGCGATCTGATGATCGGTTATTTCCTCGGCCCCGCCCATTGGGGCCAGGGGCTCGCCAGCGACATGCTGGCAGGTCTTGTCGCCGACCTCGACCAAGGTCCGGTGCGGCGGCTCCATGCCGGGACCGATGCCGACAACCACGCCTCGCAGCGGGTGCTGGCGAAGGCGGGGTTCACCCGCGACGTCGCGGACAGTACACCCGGCCGCACCGCCTTTTCGCGGCTCTGCGGCGGCTGATCCGGCGGCTGCCCCCCTGCCCCGGCGTCGGTTCGCCCATCACCACCAGGCCGCAACACCGCGCTGGTCGATCGCCACCGCCTGGTTCACTATGACGCCGATGTGCCTGCCGCCGGACAGCGACTCGCACCGGGCCGTCCGGTGCCGGTTCGGGACCCGGGCCGGGGGGTGCTGTACGCTGAAAACGGGAGGCGCGACGCCTTGACCATTGCCACACGCGCGGCCATCCGCTTCGGGACCGGCCTGTCGCCCGTCCTTGCCCCGCCCGCGGATGCCGGCGCCATGATCGACGCCCTTGCCGGACCCGACGAGGCGCAGGCGCGGTTCCCGGTCGCAGGGCTCGCCGAGATCTGGCCGTTGATCGCGGAACTCGCCGCCGCCCGCCGCGCGCGCAAAGCCGTCGAGGAAGGCGGCGCGGCGCGGTACAAGCAGGTCACGTCGGCGATCAAAGACATGCAACTTGCGGGGCTCAGGGCCCGGCTCATGCGGGCCGTGCGCACCCGCGACGGGTTTCGCGAGCGGCTGACGTGGTTCTGGGCCGATCATTTCACCGTCCGCGCGAAAAACGTCCGCTTCCGCGCCGGCCCCGCCACCTATGTCGAGGAGGCTATCCGGCCCCACGTCGGCGGGCGGTTCGCTGACATGCTGCGTGCCGCCGCGATCCACCCGGTGATGCTGACCTATCTCGATCAGAACAACTCGATCGGACCGATGAGCCCGGCCGGGCTGCGCCGGTCGCGCGGGCTGAACGAAAACCTCGCCCGCGAGATCCTCGAACTGCACACGCTGGGCGTCGGCGCGCGGTTCACCCAAGCGGACGTGACCGAATTCGCAGAGCTCCTGACCGGGCTCACCTTTACCGTCGACGACGGCTTCCGTTTCCGGCCCCGGTGGGCCGAGCCCGGCGCCGAACATGTGCTTGGAAAACGCTACGGCGGCGACCGCCGGGCAAGTGCGGACGACATCTTCGCAGCGCTCGACGACATCGCCCGTGCGCCCGCCACCGCCGCGCATCTCGCGCGCAAACTCGCGGTGCATTTCGTCTCGGACGACCCCGATCCCGGCCTGGTCGCGGCGATGACCGACGCCTACATGGCGCATGACGGCGAACTGGCGCGGGTCTACGAGGCCATGCTGGCCCATCCCGCCGCCTGGGAAAACCCCGGCGCGAAGGCTCGCCAGCCGTTCGAGTTCATCGCCGCCTCCCTGCGCGCGCTCGGCACGTCCGAAACGCGGCTCGCGGCGTTGAAGAAAGGTGAAATCAAACGGCTCATCCTGCGCCCGCTCGCGCGCATGGGACAGCCTTACGAGGAACCGCCCGGGCCCGACGGCTGGCCCGAGGCGGCCGATGCCTGGATCACCCCGCCCGCGCTTGCCGAGCGGATCTCATGGGCGATGCACGTGAAAGCCCTGCACGGCGCGCCCCTGCCCGCGCCCCGGGCGTTCGCCCGGGCGGCACTGGGGCCCGAGGTTTCCGACGATCTTGTCGCCGCCGTGCGGATGGCCGAGAGCAAGCGCGCGGGGGTGGGCATCGTGCTCGCATCGCCCGCGTTCAACCGGCGCTAGGAGCATGAAGATGCCACGCAACACCGCCCTGTCCCGCCGCCATTTCCTGCGCACCGGCGCCGCGTTGGGCTGCTCCGCCGCCGCCGCACCGCTGATGACCCGGGTCACCTTCGCCGCGGTTCCGGGCGACAACAGGCTCGTCGTCATCATCCTGCGCGGCGCGATGGACGGGCTCGACGTGGTGCGCCCGGTCGGCGATCCGGCCTTCGCCGCCCTGCGGGGGGCGGACCTTGCGGGAAAGAAGCCCGGGCCGGACCTCGACGGCTTCTTCGCCCTCCACCCGGCGCTCGCGGAGTTGATGCCGATGTGGCGGACCGGGACGCTCGGCTTCGCCCATGCGGTCGCGACCCCCTATCGCAACAAACGCAGTCATTTTGATGGGCAGGACATCCTCGAAGCTGGCAGCGGGCACGACGTGCCGGACAACCAGATGCGCGACGGCTGGCTGAACCGGCTGATCGGGGCCCTGCCCGGCACCACCAGCGAGACCGCCTATGCCATCGGCCTCGACCAGCTCAAGGTGATCTCGGGCGCCGCCCCGGTTCGGCAATGGAGCCCGGACGCGCGGGTCGACCTCGACGCGCAGAGCCGCCGCCTGCTCGAACGCCTCTATGAAGGCGATCCGCTGTTTCACGCCGCCGGCAACACCGCCTTCGACCTCGCCGACCACGTGCCCGGGGATGACATGAGCGGCGCGGGCAAAAAGCGAGGGCCCACCCCCGCAAGGCTCGCCGCCTATGCCGCCGACAGGCTGCGGGAGGAAACGCGGATCGCCGCTTTCTCGATCAACGGCTGGGATACCCACCGCAACCAACGCGCGGTCCTCGGCGACCAGCTCGAGGCGCTGGCCGCCACGCTCACCACCCTCGAAACCGGGCTGGGCCCCGAGATCTGGGCGAAGAC
>DQCI01000314.1:3552-3812 GCA_003545125.1 Paracoccaceae bacterium | reverse complement strand
GCGATGTTGCTCGCGGGCGGCACGGTGCGCGGCGGCCGGGTGTTCGGCGACTGGCCCGGCCTCGATGAGTCCGCGCTCTACGAGGGGCGCGACCTTCTGCCGACCCGCGACGTGCGCGCCTTCGCGGCCTGGGCGATGCGCGGGCTTTACGGGATCGACCAGGGTCTGCTCGAAGGCACCGTGTTTCCCGGGCTCGACATGGGCGACAATCCGGGCGTGCTGATCTAGATATTGCCGCGCCCCGGCCTGCGGCCTGGATC
>DQCI01000314.1:0-3458 GCA_003545125.1 Paracoccaceae bacterium | reverse complement strand
CGCCATGTTCGTTCCGTTGATGTTGCTGCTGGTGTCGCTCGCGGGGGTGGTCGTGGCCTTCGCCCTGCCCGGCTGGTCCGACCTTCTGCTGTTGTCCGGTCCGATGGCGCTGGCCAGCCTCTACCTTCTGCTGCGCGCCCTCCCTGTCAGGCCCAAGCGCGCAGACCGGGTGATCCTTGACGGCTCCAACGTCATGCATTGGCGCGACGGCAAGCCGGACATCGCCACCGTTCGCGAGGTGCTCGATCACGCGGCAGCACTTGGCATGCACCCGGGCGTCGTGTTCGACGCCAACGCCGGCTACCTCCTGTTCGACAAATATGCCGGCGACCGTGCCTTCGCCCATTTCCTCAAACTGCCGCCTGACCGGATCATGGTGGTGCCCAAAGGCACGCCAGCCGACCCGACGATCCTCACCGCCGCCCGCGATCTCGGCGCACGTGTCATCTCGAACGACCGCTTCCGCGATTGGGTGGAAGACTTCCCGGAGTTGACCGCACCGGGCCATCTCATCCGCGGCGGCTACCGCGACGGCGCGCTGTGGTTGGACACCGACGCGCCCCGCGTGCGGTAACAAAAACGGTCCACCGGCCCCCGCGATAAGGGCCCCTAGCGCTCGCGCGCCGGGCCTTCCGGTGGGCGGTCGATCAGCCGCTCGATCTCGTCCATCACGTCCGACGGTAGTGGGCCGAAGTCCATCGCCGCGGCGTTTTCCTCGGCCTGGGCGACCGTCTTGGCCCCCGGCACCGGGATCAGCCCGGGCGCGCGCGCGAGCAGCCAGCCGAGCGCGCCCTGCCCCGGCGTCCGCCCACCGGTCTTCAGCAAGTCTCGCACCGCATCGAGACGCGCGATCAGCGCGTCCGACACCCGGCCATCCTTGAAATAGTCGAGCCATTCGAAGGTGTTCGCCCGAATATCGTCCTTTGCCACTGTCGCGCCGGCGACGAATTTTCCGGTGAGCACCCCCATCGCCAGCGGCGAGCGGATGAGCTGCTGGAGCCCGTGACGTTCGGCCACCGCGTGTTGCGAGGGGGCGTCGAAGAACAGGTTCATCGTGTATTCCACTGCGGCGAAGCCGGGCCACCCGGCGGCGGCGTCGAGCCGGTCGGGGAAATCGGTGCTCCAGCCGTAGCTGCCGATCTTGCCCTCTGTCCGCAGTGCCTCCAGCGTGTCGAATACCTGCGCCACTTCGGCAACGGGCAAGGTGTTGACGTGGCAGAGCAGCACGTCGATCCTGTCGCGCCGGAGCCTTGCCAGGCTCGCCTCGGCCGAGGCCCGGATCGCTGCCGGGTTGGTGTCGTCGCGGATCACCTGGCGTGTCGCCCGGTCGAAGACGGGTCCGAATTTCGACACCACGACGGACCCAGCGCGGTTTCCGAGTACCTGGCCCAGCAAGTCCTCCGAATGGCCCGCGCCGTAGACGGCGGCGGTGTCGAAGACCCGCACGCCCGCTGCCCAGGCAGCCTCGATCGTGCGCGCGCTCTCGGCGTCATCGGTGCCGGAATAGCCCAGCGGCGTCTCGTCCGCCCAGAGCGGACCGCCGATGGCCCAGCAGCCCATGCCGATCCGGGGGGTGTCGGTGAGGGGATTGGGGGTCATGGTCATGGGGATCTCCTTCGCCCCCATGATGCGCCGAATTCCGGTGCTTGTCGCGCCTGCACACTCGGACGGTCGCGAAACCGCACTTTCAGAATTGAGAGAGCACCTAGAGCGCGATCCAAAAAGTGGGTACCGGTTTTCGGACCAAATTGCGCGGTAAAACAAACCGATAGGGCGCCGTTCATGATCCAGAAATCATGGACGCCGCTCTAGCGTGGGCGCGGACACCTCACCAGCCGCCAGTGAGGCTCTTCCAGCCGAGGCCCGCGCGCCGGGAGAACTCGGACCCTTGAAGGCGGCCCTCCCGGATCGCGGCGTGGTCCGCGGCGGCGCGCGCGAGGATGCCGTCGGCGCGCCAGGCGGCGCGCAGCGCCGGGATCGACAGTTTGAAGTTGATCTTGCGCGCCGCGGCAATGTCGGCCCTCGCAGCGGCAATCATCTCCTCAAGCCCGGTCTGCGGCAGCACATGCCAGCCACGCCGTGCAAGCTCAGGTGCTGCGACCAGCATCATGGCCAGTCCCGCCGCCTTGCCGACCGCGCGCACTGCCGGTTCGCGGATGTACTGCGCGCCCAGCGCCTGGGCCGAGGCCCACATCAGCGTCCCCCCCGTCTCGGCGAGATAGGCGTCGAGCGCGTCGGCACTGCCGAACGGCTCGCGGTCGACATCGGCCCAGCGGGCGACGACGAGCCGGTCGAGCATATCGCCCGGCAGCCCGCCCGAACGCATCACCTCCGCCAGCGGCTTGACCACCTCATGGGCGCGCGCCGGCTTGCCGTCGTCGATCTCGACGAGCACGTCGCGCCAGAATTGCAGCCGCATCTTCGCCACCAGCGGCTCGCCTGAGACCCAGGGCGCGCGCGCAATCTCGAGGTTGAAGGCATAGAGCGGAAACAGGCGCGCGCGGGCTTCGACCGGCGCGGCCATCGCCGCGCTGAACCGGTCGGGGTCACCCCGGCGGACAATCTCGGCACAGGCGGCCAGGGTCATCGCGGCCGCACCACGCTCAGTGCGTAGCCGAAACGCCGCCGGTGGGCGCGCCAAAGGTTGATCTCGGCCTGGCCCTCGTCAAGCACCTTCGTCAGCGCCGCATCCGCCCCCGGCCGCAGCTTCGCGACCCGTGCCTCCATCGGAGTGTAATAAGCTTCCCAGGCCGCGTCAGAGAGCACCTGCTGCCCGAGAAGCGTGTAGCCCGCCGCCTCGATGCGCTGGTTGAGCACCTCCATCCCCGCCATCTGAGGGTATTCCGCCTCGTTCTCGGCGCGCAGTTCCGGGTTCGGATCATCGACCAGCCAGACCAGCTCGGAAAACGCCAGGGCGCCCCCCGGGGCGAGCTTGTCGCGCATCGTGCGGAGCCCCGCCTCGACCCCGAGAAAATAGAGCGCACCGGCAACCCAGATGAAATCGAACGGACCGTCCGCATCGGCCATATCGCCCTGGCGCGCGGTGACGCGGGGCTCCTGCGCCCATGCCGCCCTCGTCCGCTCAACGAAGGGCGGATGGCGGTCCACCGCCAGGATCTGCCCCCCGGGGGCCGCCACCAGCAGCCCTGCGATATCGGCCCCTGGCCCGCAGCCGCCATCGAGAATGCGCGCATCCTGGGCCACGCCCGCGAGGCCGACCGCCCAGGCAAGGCTCTCGGCATCACCCGGGCCCTCACGCGGCAGATCCGCGTGCAGGGTGAAAAACGCGCTCATTCGGCCGCCCGACCGGTCGCTGCCACCGGCATGTAGCCGTCGCGCTGGAGCTTCCAGTTGATCGCATCGAGCAGGGCCTCGAACGAGGCATCGACGATATTGGGGCTCACCCCCACGGTCGACCAGCGCCGGCCGGCGCCATCTTCGCTGTCGATGATGACCCG
>DQCI01000161.1:532-20665 GCA_003545125.1 Paracoccaceae bacterium | reverse complement strand
CCGCCACAAACCATTCGCGAACCCGAGACGAGGCCCAAGAGTGGGGCTTTTTTCTTTTTGGTTCAAAGGGGTTTAGCTGAGCCATCCGACTTTCGGAGACTGGCCGTTGGCCCGAAATTGGTCTCCGAACGCCCCGCGTCTCCTTTCACCCGCCCTTCACCCAAATCGAGACGCATCCAAAACTGGTCGCCTTTTCAGATACTTGCCGAAAATGGGTTGCGCCGCAGTTGAGGCCGGTTCGACCGCTATCGAAGCGGTCAGCGACACCCGACGGCGGCGTGGTTGTGCGGGGTGGTGCTAAGTCTAGAGTAGATCAGGACGCGCTCGCCATGCCAAGCGCGATTGGCGGATTGAAGCCAGGATATCGAAGGGCCGACATTCGCTGCAGCCTGAACGAACGACTGGGGTGCGCGACGGAGCCGACTTTCGATGTCGGTGCTTTTACATCCGCTTTCGCGGTCTGCTGCATGACTATAAGTCAGGGCGACTACGCGATTTGACATTGGTTAATTCACGCAGAGCTCCTTAGTGTAGTTTTTAGTCACCGGATACTTCCACCTCGGATACAAAGGACGGACATTGCCAGCAGATATGCAATTCAGCCTTCTCAGATCATTGGGGTATTCGGTCGGCGGGCTCTGGACAGGCTGGGGCGGACGCAGGCGAATAGATGCCAAACAACAGCGCAATCTGCGGCGTCTCGTGGAAAAGGCGCGGCGCGAGTCGCCGTTGTATCACCGGCTCTACGCGGATCTGCCACCATCAAGCGAGATTGAGCTGAGCGACTTGCCGGTGACCCGCAAACCCGAGCTCATGGCGGAGTTCGACAACTGGCTGACAATTCGTTCTCTTTCCCTCGACAAGGCCCGCGAACATCTACAGGACATCGGGAAGGTTGGGGTGCCGATTGACGATGTTGCCGTCTTTCAGACCTCCGGGACATCGGGCGAACCTGCTGTCATCGTCTTATCTGAATCGTTCGTGGAATATGCCTATGGCATCATGCTGGCGCGCTTCGAACGATACCACCGCAAGCTCGTGCGAGACGTCCGCAAGCTAGGCGACAGGGTGACGATCACAGGCGGGCATGGCCACTTCGCCGGAAACGGGTTCAACAAACTGGTGCAACGGTTGAGTCCGCGGTTGGCGAAGGGGTTTGGGGTAACCTTCATCGAGGCCGAGCAGCCGATTGGCCAGCTCGTAGACAGACTCAATGCGATTGGTAAAATCTCTTGGATCGTGACCTACCCCAGCATGCTGGACATCCTGGTCAGGGAAAAGGAGGCCGGGCGGCTGCGGATCGCGCCCGCGCTCTTTACCACGGGAGGCGAGACACTCACGAGTGACCTTCGCGCGCGGGTCGTGCGGGCTTTCCCCTCGCTGAAATACGCTATTGCCGACCCCTATGGGTGCACCGAGTGTCTGGCGCTGTCGTTCGAATGCAGCCACGGGCGCAAGCATGTGAACGAAGACTGGGTCATACTCGAAGCGGTAGACGAAGCGATGCAGCCCGTTCCTGACGGAACGCTGTCAGCGACCGTTCTGCTGACCGTTCTCGCCAATGAGGTTCAACCCTTCATCCGCTATGACCTGGGCGACTGCATTCGGTTTGACAAGGACTCCTGCCCCTGCGGGTCGCCGTTTCGCAGTTTCCAGGTGGAGGGACGCCAAGCGACGCTCGTTCGTGTAGGTGAGGTGACGCTGTCGCCGCTGGTTTTCGATCTTGAGCACGACCAGGCCCAGCGTATCCAACTGGTCCAGACTGGGGAGTTCGATTTCGAACTGCGCATACAACTGACCGAGGGCGCGGCGGCGAGACCTGTTTTTCAGGAAGTCATCGAGTCGGTGAAGCGGGTGTTTCGCGATAACGGCCTGGATGATGTCACAGTGCGAGCAGGCGAAGCACTTCCCGGATTCACTGCGGGTGGAAAATTCCACGAAGTTGTCCCTTTGCGAAGCACCGACGAACGAAACATGAAATAGTGGGGTGTTCGCCAACTGGCGTCCGAGTGAGTAGATGAGTGCGTCACAATTCCGCGCACCTGTGCAGGGCCACCAGAAGGATGAGACGAAAAAACAGGCGACTGTTACGACAGTTTACTCCACATCCTAGCTGGCAGGGAGTGCCATCAGGCGTGTCGAAAATATGAGGAAATACCATGTCAAAATACACCTATATCACCTCTGAAGAAGTAACACGGGTATGCGCCGATATTGGCATCAGCGATTGGTCAAATCGGACCGATGCAACGGTTAATAACAGCGAGTCGGAAATCATTCGCAAGATAGTTGGCGGCGAGGCACTTGAAATCTCTCTGTCTGATTTCAGACTGGGTCTCGAGGTGGAGCTGGAACATGGGACCATGTTCTCTGACGCAAATGTCAGTAACAATCATCCCGTTCTAACGGGGCGTATCGTCCTGGCGCATCTGAAGGAAGGTCTTGATTATTATTTGCGACTGAAATGCATGGAACTGGAAATGGAACTGACTCGCGCACTGGAAAATCGGAATGCAGAACGTGCGGCAGAAAAACGCCAGGCTCTTGCCGTAGCGCGGCTTCGATCTGGTGCATTTCCCCGGCATGGAGACCGCCGAGGCAAACAGGCGCATCCAGCTCGCGGAGCCGGTGTACCATTAGGGGTTCGCCGCCCTGCTCGGCCCCGAGGCTTCCGACTTCATCGCGCGCTTCAAGTTCGATATCGCACTGGCGACCGATGACCGGCCGTATTTCCAGGACGTCTTCCGGTGGTCGGCGCTGCCGGAGCTTCTGGCGCTTGGTCCCGCGGGTGGGGCCGCGCTGATCGAGGTTGGCGAGTTGATCGTCACCGCCACCCTGCTGCAGGCGATCGTGCTCGGCGCCGTCCTCGTGCTCTGGCCGCTGCGGGCGCGGCTCTCGGGACGGGTCAGCTCTGCGACGGCTTGGCGGTTTGGACTGTATTTCACCGCGCTTGGACTGGCGTTTCTATTTGTCGAGATCGCCTGGATCCAGCGGTTCGTCCAGTTCCTCGGCCATCCACTGTATGCGGTATCTGTCGTCCTCACCTGCTTTCTGGTCTTCGCCGGCGTCGGCGCCGGGGTCTCGACCGGGCTGGAGCGCCGGCTCGCCGGTCAAAGGGTCTCGGCGCTCGATGTCGCCGTGGGCGGGATCGTCCTGATGGCAACCCTGTACCTGCTCGCTCTGCCGACCGTCCTCGCGGCACTGGCCGGACTGTCGGTCGCCCTGCGTGTCGTGGCCACGCTCGTCCTGCTTGCGCCTTTGGCGTTCTTCATGGGCATGCCGTTTCCGCTCGGCCTCGCCCGGATTGCCAGCACTGACCTCGAATTCATCCCCTGGGCTTGGGGCTTGAATGGCTGTGCCTCGGTGGTCAGCACAGCCGCAGCCACGTTGATCTCATTGCATTTCGGGATCTCGGCCACGGTGATCACCGGGCTCGGGCTCTACGCAGCAGCCCTCTTCTTGCTGCGCAACGTGCCCGTGGTCCAAGGTGACGCCGGCCCCTCGGCGGGTCCGGCCTGAAGATCTGAGACCCGCAGATTGGCCTCGCCGCGCAGCCGGAAGGTCAATTCCAGCCGCTTTCGCGCGATCCATGCAAGCCCCGATTTCATGTATTTGCCGCTGATAGCGACGACGATACCAATCAGATCGTTCACGTCACCTACCGTCTTGGAGTACATAACTGCTTCTCCTGGTTCTACGGGAAAACCTTCTCAGGTTAATCCGTGCGGGGAAGCAGCCGGTTCATTCCATTGGGGGAGCTCTTTTCGTGGCGCAGCGACCGCCGAGATGGGCGGCGGGCAGGCATTCGCTTCAGGCCGACTGAATCCGTGCCTGAGACGAATTGATCTCGGTCATGGCGAGCGATTGCAGGTGATGAGATCATCATATCATGGACGAAATGGAGCACACTACGGTTTCGATCCCAATCGCGGGCAGGGATCTTGCTCTGCCCGGCGATCTCACTTGTCCGGAGGTGGCCAAAGGGCTCGTGATCTTTGCCCACGGCTCCGGGTCGAGCCGGATGAGCCCACGCAACCGAGCGGTGGCTGCGGCACTGGCGAGCGCTGGGCTCGCGACGCTTTTGTTCGACCTGCTCACCGAGCCGGAAGCGACGGACCGGGCCAATGTGTTCGACATCCCCCTGCTCGCGTCGCGTGTTTCGGGTACGGTGGACTGGGCCCGTGCGCAGTCGCGGCTTGCGGAGCTCAACATTGGATTGTTCGGCGCTTCGACGGGGGCCGCGGCGGCGCTGGCGGCCGCGGCGGAGCGTCCGGCGGCGGTGAGGGCGGTGGTTTCGCGCGGCGGTCGGCCGGATCTCGCGGGCGATTTCCTCGAGCGGGTGGCTGCGCCAAGCCTCCTCATCGTCGGCGGGGCCGATTTTGTGGTCATCGAGCTCAATCAGGCGGCTTTTGCCCGGCTCGGCTGTGTGAAACGGCTCGACATCATCCCGGGGGCCGGTCATCTGTTCGAAGAACCCGGAGCACTCGAGGCGGTGATGGACCGCGCGGCGGATTGGTTCACCTTGCATCTGGAGCGGCGCGGTTGACGGTGTGCCTTCAGGCGCTTTGCCTTCGGCCTCGTGATGCGAGGGCGTTTTGTCCCGGGCGCGACCCAGCGATGCACCGCTTGCAGACCGTTCCCCGGGGGTCGCTACCGTCGCGCCCCATGTCAGCCGAAGATGAGAGGGCCCAGGACCGAGCTGATCCCGACCGCAACGAGGATGCCGACCACATCTAGTGGGGCGCCGGCCCGCAGCATCTGGCTGCGCGTGACCGCAGGGTCGCTGAACACGATTGCATTGGGCGGGGTGGCCACGGGGAGCATGAAACCGATCGAGGCGGCCAGCGCGACTGGCAACATGAAGACCACCGGATCGACGCTAAGAGACAGCGCGGCCGAACCGGCGATCGGCAGGAAGATTGCGGCCATCGCGGTATTGCTGGCCAGCTCTCCGACATAGACGATGAGCGCGGCGATAATCATCAGCAAGAGCAACTCAGGCAAATGTTCGAGCGTCTCGACCCGTGCTCCGATCCAGGCGGCTAGACCCGTCGTCTCCAGGATTCCGGCAAGCGCCAACCCACCGCCGAAAAGGATGAGCACATCCCAGCGTAGAGTCGCCGCGCTGTCCCAATCGAGCAGACGGTCGCCGTCGCCGCCCGGAATGGCAAACAGCAAGAGTGCGGCAAGCATCGCGATGCCGGCGTCTGTCAAACCCAGCGTTGGGAACATCCAAACGACCAGCGGCCGAGAAATCCAAGCCAATGCGGTGATCGCCGCGATCCGAGCAACGCGCCGCTCGGCGCGCGACATCGGTTTCAGGCCGCTGCCGAAAGACATCGTCAGATCGCCCCGGGGCAACCGCGGATAGACACGCGCGAGCGACACCCAGGCGATAAGCAGAAGGACTGCCGCAACCGGGAGGCCGACCGCCGCCCATTGCGCGAAGCCGATGTCGATCCCGTAGACGGTGCTGACCTGGGCCGCAAACAGCGCATTCGGCGGCGTCCCGATCAACGATCCCATGCCGCCGATCGTGGCGGCGAAGGCGACGCCAAGCATCAGCGAAGTGCAGAACGCGGGTCGGTCGGTCTGCGATCCAGAGATTGCGGCGGCGATCGGCGCCACGACCATGGCCGACGCCGTGTTGCTGATCCAAAGGCTCAGAAAGGCCGTTGCCACCATGATCGCGGCGAGGACCCGGCCGGGATTCTTTCCGGCGAGCCCAAGCAAAGCGAATGCGAGCCGTCGGTGCAATCCCGACTTCTCGATTGCCTTGGCCAACAGAAAACCGCCGAGGAACAGAATGATGAGGGGGTGGCTGAAGGCGCTGGCGACGGTTGCCAGATCGGAGATCCCCGCAAGCGGCGCGATCGCGAGCGGCAAGAGCGCAGTTGCGGCAAGCGGCAGGGCCTCGGTCAGCCACCACAAGACCACCGCAAGAGCGAGGCCGGCGGCGAACCATCCCCCGGCCGGCATGTCACCCGGCGCGGGGAGAAGCATCGGCATCAGCAGGAGAAGCACCCCGATCAGGATAGTGAGCGGCTTGGTTTCCATGGGGAAATCCTACCAGACCTGGCATAGTGGACCATGCGCCCGATCAATCCGCACCTTCGCCTGCATCGCTTTGCCCGGGTTCGAGTCGGGCGCCTAAACACAGTCACGCGGGATCGAGACGTCCCAGTTTCGGCAAAACACGCGAACGCCGCCTTCGTGGGCATCCAGTTCCGCAGTGATCCGGAAGGCGTTTTGGCTCGCGGTCAAGACGGTCTTGGTCTCGGTTCGGATACGCCAGTCGCCCCGTTCGAGCGCGCGGATGTGTTTGGTCTCGCCCCGGGCAGACAGGAAGTCGTCGCCAACCGAGGAATACCACTCGAATGCGCGGTTCTCGACCGTGAGGTCGATGTCCTCGAGACACGCGATACCATTGTCGTTGATGACCTCGAGGGTCGAAGAGTCGCGCGCGAGATCGCGGTGGACGAGCCAGTTGTGGTGACCGGCCTCGAGCTGCTCACGCGGCGCGGGCGGCGCCCCTTCCGGCAGCTCGAAACGACGCAACGTCGCGTCGTCCGGGCGCGGCATGCGCACGGGAAGTTCAAGGACGCTGTCACCGGTGAAGACCGCGAGCCTAACCGGCTCGCGCGAGGGCCAGGCCAATGGCCAGTAGGATGTGGAGAGCGACAACCGGAGGCGGTGGCCCACGGGAAGGCTCTGGGCCACGTCGTTGAGCTGGACCCGGACGCGAAAGCGCTCGCCCGGCACCATCGGCTCGGGGTGCGTGCGCGACGCGCGATGGGTCAGGTTGAGCATCCCGTAGGTGACCCGGGTCGCCTTGTCGTCGGGGGCCACGTCCGACAGTCGGGCGGCGATCATGCCGAACGGTTTGTCGCTTGTAACGTCCAGTTCGATCACGGGGGCACCGAGGATTTCTATCGTTTCGGGCAACGGGTCGCTGTCGAACACCAGCGCGCCGCCGTCCTCCTCGCGCTGGTCATGGGCGAGGTCGGGGCCGGCGGCGTAGGAGCACCACTTGCCCGCGAACAGGCCCAGCGTGAGCGGCGACTGGATCGGCAGCGCCCCGCGAGGCGCCGTTGTGCCCGCGTCGAGCAGGCGACCGGGCGCGAGCGGCAGGTGCCGGGCCGAAATGTTGGTCGACGGCCAAACGGGCTCGGCCACCCAGCGGCCTGGACGATAGGAATAGCTCGTAGTCGGTGGAACGCTCGCCTGCATCCAGACCCGCAGCATCGGCTCGTCCATCACGCCGGTGTTTCGCCCCTTCAGGTGCTGGTCCCACCACCGCAGGCATTCCTGCAGGAAGCCGATGGCGGGCCCGGGCGTGGCGATATGCGGGTATTTGTGACTCCAAGGCCCGATCAACCCTTTGCGCGGGACGTCGAGCCCCGCCAGCAGCCGGAACACGGCGTTGGAATAGCCATCGGTCCAGCCGCTTACCGCCATCACCGGGCATTGCACCGCCGCATAGTCTTCGGCGATCGAGCCGTGCCGCCAATAGGCGTCGCGGCGCTGATGCCGCAGCCAGGTTTCGAGCCAGAGCCCGCTGCCGTCGAGCCGTTCGTGCCACATGCCGCGCCACCGATCCCCGACGATCTCGGGATCGGGTGGCAGCGAGTTGTAGGCGAACATCACCGAGGCCCAGGACAGGTTATCGCCGAGCAAGGTGCCGCCCATGTGGTGGATGTCGTCCGTGTAGCGGTCGTCGGTCGAACACAGGCTGATCACGCCCTTGAGCGCCGGCGGCTGCATCGCGGCGATCTGCAGCCCGTTGAACCCGCCCCAGGAGATCCCGATCATCCCGACCGTGCCCGAACACCAGGGCTGCGCGGCGAGCCAGGTGATGACGTCGCAACCGTCCATGAGTTCCTGCTCGAGGTACTCGTCGTTGAGCACCCCGTCCGAGTCACCGCTGCCGCGCAGGTCGACGCGGATGCAGGCATAGCCATGGCCCGCAATGTACGGGTGCATGATCGAGTCGCGTTGGCGGGTGAAGTCCCGCTTTCGGTAGGGGATGTATTCAAGAATCGCCGGCACCGGATGTTGCTCGGCATCCTCCGGCAGCCAGAGCCTTGCGGCGAGCCGGGTCCCGTCGCGCATCCGTATGAACAGGTTTTCCACCTCGCGCACGCGATGGGGAAACTCCGAGCGTATTTGCAGATCGGCGATCATCGCCCGGTCTCCTCGAATTGCAGTCCGACAGCCTCCCAAAGGGCCGCAAAATCGCGACGCAGGGCACGGCGAGACTGCGCCCCCATGAAGACGGCCGCGAGTTCGTAGCTGTAGGGGTCTTGATGATGCATATCGCCCAGGCGTTGGCCCTCGGAGATGTGCAACTGGATATCACTCCCCGGGAACTGCGCCTCGATGTCACCGACGCGCGCCGGGTCGGGCACGTTGCTCGCGCGCCAGCCGTCATGCCGCCCGTAGAGCCGTGGCATGAACTTCGCGGCGAAACGGAACGCGCCGCGCCGCGCGGGGTAGTCGGGCTTCCTGCCGAGCGCGACGTCCAGCATCACTTCCTTGTGCGGCACGCCCTCGACCTTGTCGAACAGCGGGCTGTGGGATTTTGAGATCCTTGCGTTCACCTCGAGCAGCGAGATCGCATCGCGGCTTTCGTGGAAAAAGAACTCCATGTTGAACGGCGTATCGTCGAGCCCGGCCCTCGCGATCACCCGCTTCGCCGAGGCGATCATCCGCGCCTGCGTGCTGGGAGGCAGCGCCGACGGATACTCGTAGCGCTCGAGGCTCGACCGGTTCGCGCCACGGATCGAGTCGACCATGCCGTAGACCTCGATGTCGCCCTCAAACACGTAGCCTTCGAGCGTGCATTGCCGGCCCAGCGAGATCACCTCCTCGGCGATGCAGTGCCTGCCGTCGATGGCGCGGATCTCGTCTGGAAGGTCGGCATAGCCCATGATGACGTTCATCGGCTCCGCGAAGCGGTAGATGTTGCGGCGGGTCTCGTCGAGAACGTGGTCGAGGTCGCGGCGGTTGCCGATGCGATGGGCGAGGATCGAGGAATGCCCTTTGACCGGCTTGATCCAGAACGGGTAATCCAGCTCGATCCGATCGGCCGCGTCCGATGCGAACGGATCGACGGCGCAGAACCCAGGCACCTCGTCGGGCACCACCTCGGCCTGCAGAAGCCGGGCCCAGTACTTGTGCTCGCAGCGCAGAACGCTTTCAAGCGTTGGCCCCCGCAGCCCGAATTCACGCCTCAGGATCGGCATCATCAGGATGGTCGGGAAATCCCAGTAACCGACAATGGCGTCGATCGTACCGTCGAAAGCCCGTAGAACGTCGCGCGCCTTTTCCAGGAGCGCCTCGAGGTCGAACCGCTTGGCCGCGCTGATCTCGTCGCAGTCGAGCAGGCCGTGGAAAGCGTACCCCCGCGCGCCCCGAACCGCGTTCAGCAAGCGGAGATTGAAAGGTTCGAGGCCCACGACAAAGATGTTCCTCTTGCGTGGTCCCATACTGGAAATGTATGCGTACGAACCGTACCCGAGCAAGACCTTTCGGGAGAAAAGCACGTCAGCGCCGACTTTGGGAGATCTGCGGCCTGCCGATCACTCGAAATAGGCTTTGGTGCCGCGGGCTTCGACAGATTCAGCGGTGCGGCGCAACCCGTGGACGTAGGCCGCCTCGCGCATCGAGACGCCTATCTCGTTGTGCAAGGCCCAGACCGCCTGGGTTTCCGTCTCCATGGTCGTCTTGAGCGCGTTGCGGATTCGGGAAGCGTCCCAATAGTATCCCGACCGGTTTTGGACCCATTCGAGATGCGAAACGGTCACGCCACTGGAATTGGCCAGGATGTCCGGCACGATCAGGCGCCCCGCGGCGGTCATCCGCGCATCGGCCTCCAAGCTCACCGGTCCATTGGCGAGTTCGAGCACGACCCGGGCCTTGATCTGGTCGCAGTTCTCGGTGGTGATCTGGCTCTCCAGCGCGGCCGGCACGAGGACGTCACAGTCGAGTTCGAGCAGGTCGGCGTTGCTGATCCTACGGGTTTTGCCATGGCCCTTCGCCCCCACCAAAGTCCCGGTCTCGTGTTTGTGTTCCATGACCGAGAGGGGATCGAGACCGTCGGGATCGTATACGCCACCCATGGAGTCACTCGCCGCGATGATCCGGTAGCCGTCGGCATGCAAAAGCTTTGCACAATGGTATCCCATGTTGCCGAACCCCTGAATTGCCACCGTGGCCTTGTCGGGATCGATCCCGAACGAACCCTCGAGATGGCGCAGGGCGTAGTATCCACCACGTGCGGTCGCATCGACGCGTCCTTCGGTGCCACCAAACGCGATCGGTTTGCCGGTGATCGCGGTGGCCGACGGGTGGCCGGTAATCGAGCTGTACTCGTCGGCCATCCAGGCGATGACGATCCCGTTAGTGTAGAGATCCGGGGCGAGGATATCGCGGTCCGGGCCGATGAACGAAGCGAAGGCCTCTATATAGGTGCGACTGAGGCGTTCAAGTTCGGTGTCCGACAGCAGCTTGGAGTCGACGCAGACACCGCCCTTGCCACCGCCGAACGGCAGGTTGGCGACGGCGCATTTGAAGGTCATCCAGAACGCCAGCGTCTCGATTCCATCGAGCGAAACGTTGGGGTGAAACCGCACCCCGCCCTTAGTTGGTCCGCGCCTGTCGTTGTAACGACAGCGCCATGCCGGAAAGGCGCGCCGTGTTCCGTCATCCATGCGGATGAGCAGCGTGACTGCAAGCGTTTCGCGTGGCGCCTGCAATTCTTCGATCACGTCGGGGTGGATGTTCAGCTTCTCGCAGGCGATCCGAAGGTTCTCGCGCGCACGCTCGAGCATCGGCGTTGTGGCGGCAACTTCGGGGACGACAGTGCTTTTTGCAGTGTTCATAGGGTCCTACCTCCGAAATGTGCATCCTCGCCCCGGTGGAGGCGGGATGCCGAAAGAATCTCGAACCGCACCGCCGGCACCTTCACCGAGCTTTCGTCGCGGGTGCCCCAGGCGGCCGGTGAGGCTGTCTACGTGGAGACCGCCTTTCACCGGTCCTGGCTGACGATCCTGATCGGATTGGCGGTGCTCCTCGAGGCGATGATCGCGGCGGCGGCAATCGCGGTGGGGTCCGCTGGCTACGTCGCCGAACTTGTTGTTCTGCCCCGCCCGGTCCTGATTTCGGCGATCGTTCTGCTCATGGCCGCGGTGGCGGCCTGGGGCATCCGCGAATCCGTCGCGATCGCCGGCGCGATGACACTGGTCGAGGTCGCCGGGCTGGTGATCATCATCGCCGCCGGCTTCGCCGCGGACCCCGGTTCGATCCGGACCCTTCCCGACACGCTCCTTCCCCCGTTGGGCGACGCGGCCGCCGTGTCGGGCGTGCTGTCGGCAAGCCTGATCGCGTTCTTCGCCTTCATCGGCTTCGACGACATCGTCAACCTGGTGGAAGAGGCGCGCCACCCGAAGCGCGACCTGCCCCGGGCGCTTGCGGCGATGCTTGTCATCGTGACCCTGATCTACATCCTCGTCTGCTTCGTGGTCGTGCGCGGCGTGCCGGCCGAAGACATGGCCTCGACCGATGCGCCGATCAGCCTGCTTTTCGAACGGCTGACCGGTTTCTCCCCGCTGGCCATCACCCTGATCGCGGTCGTCGCCACGATGAACGGGGTCGTCATCGTCCTGATCATGGCCGCGCGGGTCGCATATGGCATGGCCAGGAAAGGCCGCCTGCCGGCGTGGATCGAGCGCGTCTCTCCCCGGACGAGAACGCCGCTCACCGCCACGGCGCTGATCACCGCATTCGTCCTCGTCCTGGCCCTGTTCACACCGCTCGAAATCCTCGCCGAGACCACGTCGGTCGTTATCCTCGCAGTGTTCTTCGTGGTGAACCTGGCGCTGTTGTGGTTGAAGCTGAGGCAAGTTCCGGCCCCGGAAAGCGGGTTCCGCGTGCCGATCGTCGTGCCGGCCCTGGGTGCCGCCGGTTGCCCCGGCCTTCTGATCGGCCCACTGGTCTTGGGACCATGAAACGTGATCTCAGCATGTTCACTTGCTCGACAAGAAGGGGCCTGTCATTGGGATATCGGCCCCGTACTCACCGCACTGCGATCCAACCTAGTAGCGCCACAAGGACTTGGACAGGCCGCGGATGTTGTCGCATACTTGTGGTTGGCGATCGGCGGGTTGGCACCGACATCGCGTTCTGTGCCACGTTGCCATGTGCACGTGAGACCGAAACACATGTCGCGACCACGCCATCCTACACCCGACAATGGGCCAGATTCCCCCGGATGGAAACTCATGGTCGCGCTCGCGGCTTTGCTTGTGATCTGGTTGATGGGAAGCCTTTTCGTCGCGCCGACTGAATTCGAAACGCGCCTTCCCTACAGCACAGTCAAAGCGATGATCCGCGAGGGGCAGGTGCAGTCCGTCGAGTTGCGCGAACACGTGATCGTTGTCGCCACCGGAGAGACCGATGCAGGCGAGGCGGGAGGTGTTCGAAGCGGTGGTCCCGGCCCAGGGTGATCCGGAGCTGCTGAAACTGCTTGAAGACCAGGGCATCGAAATCACTGCCACCGAACCGCAAGATGTGTCGATCTTCGCCTATATGCTGCCCTGGATCCTGATCCTGGGTGTCTATCTGTGGCTGCAGCGGCGGATGATGGGGGGCGTGGCCGGCGGGCCGAGCGGCCTCACCGGCGGCATCCTGGGAGGACGCTTCTCGAAGCCAAGTGAGCCCGCGAGGAAGGTCACGTTCGACGATGTCGCGGGTCAGGATCAGGCCAAACGGGAAGTGGCCGAACTGGTGGAGTTCCTGCGTGATCCCGAGCGGTTTCGTCGTGTTGGTGCCGAAGTGCCGCACGGCGTGCTCCTCGTGGGGCCGCCGGGTACCGGCAAGACCCTGCTGGCGAAAGCCCTGGCGGGCGAGGCCGATGTTCCGTTCTTTTCGACGTCTGGCTCCGAATTCATCGAGATCTTCGTCGGCGTAGGTGCGGGCCGCGTGCGCAACATGTTCGAGGCGGCACGCAAGGCGGCGCCGTCAATTGTCTTCATTGACGAGCTCGACAGCATCGGGCGCACGCGCGGGACAGGGCTGGGCGGCGGCCATGACGAGCGGGAACAGACCTTGAACCAGATCCTTGCCGAGCTCGACGGATTCGCCGAACGCGAAGCCGTCATCGTGCTGGCCGCAACCAACCGGCCCGACGTTCTGGACCCGGCCCTGCTACGGCCCGGTCGGTTCGACCGCCATGTGACCTTGAACCTCCCCGACAAGGTGGCGAGACGTGCGATCCTGGTCATCCACGCGAAGAACCTGTCGCTGGAGGATACGGGCGACCTCGACCGGATCGCGGCCGGAACGCCGGGGTTTTCAGGGGCCGACCTGAAGAACCTGCTCAACGAGTCCGCGATTGGCGCGGCACGGCGCAACGCCAGCCTGATCTCGCGGGACGATCTCGACGAGGCGCGCGACAAGGTGATGATGGGCACGGTCCGCACGCTGGCCATCCGGCCGGAAGAACGCCACCGGCTTGCGGTGCACGAGGCCGGCCATACGGCGGTCGCCTATTTCACCCCGGGCGCCGACCCGCTCTACAAGGTCACGATCATCCCGCGCGGTCATGCGTTAGGCGGCACCCACATGTTGCCCGAGGGCGAACGCCACACGCTTGATGAGAACTTCCTACGCACCCAGCTTGTCACGCTGCTTGCGGGGCGTGCCGCCGAACAGCTGTTCCTCGAGACAGTCAGCTCCGGCGCGGACGATGACATCCGCCGCGCAACAGAGCAGGCGTGCGCGATGGTGGCGCGCTGGGGCATGACAGACGACCTCGGTCCCATCGATCTGCGACAGAGCGAGGAACATCCGTTTCTTGGGCGAACGATCGCGCAGCCCAGAAACCATTCCGACGACACAGCGGCGGCGGTTGACCGGGCGATCATCGCCTTGCTCAAGGAGGCTGAGGCAACGGCGACCAAAACGTTGACCAGCCATCGGTCCGAGGTTGAGGCCTTGATCTCCTGGCACGAAGGGAGGGAAGCGCTGGATTTCGATGAGATCCAGGCCTGCCTGGATCCGACACGCCAGGTGAAACAATCAGAGCACGCCGCACCGTCGACCACCAAGGTGCCGTTGGTTCGATTGCGCGGCGTTGGCGGCGGCCTTGCTCTAGCTCAATGAACGATCGGCCAAGGTGGGGTAAACTGGAGACAGCCGAAGTGTGAAGTATGCCGTGCAGCGCGACGCCGGCCCCGGCGCTGGACGTTCGCGCGCAGGCGCTCGGTGGGGGCGAGGGGTGGACCGCTCGTACGTCGCCCGCGCTCGTTGCATGGCCGCGATGGGAGGTGGTCGTATCATGCAAAGCCAGATCTCTCGCGATCAGATCGCCGACCGCTTGCTCGAAGCCGCGGAACTTCTGGAAGCCCAGGGCGCGAACCGATTCAGGGTGCTCGCATACCGGAACGGCGCGGCAGCCGTTCGCGCGCTTGGCGAGGATCCGGCACGGATCCTGGAGCGCGAGGGGCTCGAGGGGTTGATCGAACTGCCAGACGTCGGCATCAGCCTTGCGCGCGCGATTGACGAAATGGTCGCGACAGGATGCTGGGTGCAGCTTGAGCGGATGCGCGGCGATGCCGAACCTGAACACCTGTTTCAGACCGTCCCCGGGATCGGTGCGACAACAGCCCGCGCCATTCACGATGAGCTTCATGTCGACACGCTCGAGGCCCTTGAGATCGCCGCGCATGACGGCCGGCTGGAGCAGGTTCCGGGGATCGGGCCCCGTCGCGCTGCCGCGATCCGTGCCTCGCTGGCCGCGATGCTCTCGCGCCGCAGGCGACGTGGCCCGGACGATCACGCGGAACCGCCGGTGGCCGAACTGCTCGCGGTGGATGCGCTCTACCGCGATAAGGCGCAGGCGGGCAGCCTGCGTCTCATCGCCCCGCGGCGGTTCAACCCGACAGGCGAGGCGTGGCTGCCGATCTTTCACACAGACCGTGACGGCTGGACCTTCACCACGTTGTTTTCCAACACGGCGCGGGCCCACGATCTGGGCAAGACGGATGACTGGGTGGTGATCTACTTCGGCCGACCGGGTCGGATCGAACAGCAGCGCACCGTCGTGACCGAAACCCGCGGTCCGCTCATAGGACGGCGCGTGGTCCGCGGCCGCGAAACCGAGTGCAGAAAGCACTATCTTGGCGATGGCTGATCCTTCCTCCACCCACCAGACGGCACCACAAAGGGTGTCGGCCGAGGACCTCGCGGCCCGGCAACGCGACATCTCGGTCTCGGCCTTTTTCCTCAGGAACCGGCACCTTCTCGGCTTCGACACGCCGGCGAAGGCGCTGGTCACGGCAGTGAAGGAGGCGGTAGACAACGCGATCGATGCCTGTGAAGACGCCGGTATCCTGCCCGAGATCGCTGTACGGATAACCCGGCGTGGTCGGATTTACACCGTCGCCGTCACCGACAACGGTCCCGGGATCCTGGAACCGCAGATCGGCCGGATCTTCGGCAAACTTCTCTACGGCTCCAGGTTCCACAAACTCAGCCAGTCACGCGGGCAGCAGGGCATGGGGATCGCGGCTGCGGGCATGTACGGACAACTGACAACCGGCGAGCCGGTGCATATCCTAAGCCGTGTCGAGAGCGAGGCGAAAGCCACCGCGCTCTACGTTGCGATCGATACCGAGAAGAACCGGCCCGACGTACATCGCAAGAAACACGTGGAATGGGACCATCCGCATGGCACGCGGGTCGAAATCATGCTCGAGGGGCACCTGCAAGGCGGGCAGCATTCGGTCGAGACCTACCTGCGCCAGACGGCGATCGCTAACCCGCATGTGACGATCCGCTACGAGGGGCTGGAGGGCCGCATCCGGGACTACCCCCGCACGGTCGAGTCGCTGCCGCCGGTGCCGAAAGAGATCAAACCCCACCCTCATGGGATCGAACTCGGGCGGCTGATCCAGATGTTGAACGCGACGCGGAGCCGGACGCTCATGCAGTTCCTGATCAATGACTTTTCCAGCGTCGGCAAGAAGACGGCGGCGCAGATCATCAAGGCCGCCGGAAAACGGTTGAGCGACAGATCCTATCCCAAGCATACCGCCCACGCCCAGGCCGTTGCCTTGCACCGGGCGATGGATGAGACCCGCATACCTGCGCCGCGGACCGACTGCATCGTCCCGATCGGCGAGCCGCAATTGTTGAAGGGGCTGCGGGCGGAGGTTTCGGCGGATTTCTACACCGTGACCACCCGGCCTGCCGCGATTCATCGCGGCAATCCGTTCCAGGTCGAGGTGGCGATCGCCTATGGTCACCCTGGCGAGACCCCGGCTGGGGCCGTCGCAGGCGGCGACGGGGTATCGACGCATGAGAACGAACGCATAGACCTGCTCAGGTTGCGCGATGAACCGGCCATGCTCCTGCGCTTCGCCAACCGGGTGCCGCTGCTCTACCAGCAGTCGAGCTGCGCCATCACCAAGGCGGTGATCCAGACCAATTGGCGCAGCTACGGTTTGCGCCAGCCGAAGGGGGTGCTGCCGATCGGGCCGATGGCGATCCTTGTCCACCTCGCCTCGGTCTGGGTGCCCTATACCTCGGAATCGAAAGAGGCGATCGAGCCGAGCCCCGAGATCACCAAGGAAATCGTGCTTGGTCTTCAGCATTGTGGCCGGGAGCTTTCGCACTATCTCGCCCGCAAAACCAGACAACGGCACGAAATCGAGCGCCGCGCCTACATTGAAACCTACCTGCCGCACATCGCAGCCGCGCTGCAGGACATCCTGTCGCTCAGCGACGAGGACCGCGACAAAACGCTGGCGCGCCTCGACGCGGTTTTGCGCGCCGGACGCCGCAAACAGGGGGACGCGTCATGAGCGGAACGGACAAGCCGATTGAAGGCTTTCACGCAAAGCGGCAGGCGCGGGCGCAGCCCGGAAGGGAGCACGGCCCCGGCGATCTCGATCGGCAGACGCTCGCGTTGATCGACGCCATCGCGCGGCAGATCAAGGTCAGCATCGAAGCGGGTGAGCTTCCGGAAATCCGGTTTCCGGTTCGCAGCCTCGGCAATGTGAGCTACGACGAAAGCAAGGGCTATTTCGAGCTCGGCGCAGGGCGCAAGACCCGGACCCTGTCGGTCAACACCGCCAAGTCCTTCGCCCAGACCCTGCGGCTGATGGCGACCTCGCACGAAATGGTCGAGCACGACGACTTCGCCACCAAGCGCGAGGCCTATTACATCTCGAAGAACTGGGGCGCGTGCCGGTTTGACGCGCAGACGGAGTCGGACGCGATCATGGACGACATCGAGGCGCTGGCCTCGATTCACGGGCTCACCCGGGAACAGCTGAGGTTCTACCCGGAGTCGCACGGCGGATCGGTGGCAGGCCGGCTCACGGTGATCGACCGCAACCCCGCCACCGGGGATGAGATCGAGATCGATTGCACCGGGCTAGGCAGCGGTGCTTACGCCATCCCACGCTCGGTCGAGCAGCTCGACTTCCGCACCGATGCCCGCTTCGTCCTTGCCATCGAGACCGGCGGCATGTTCCAGCGATTGAACAACCACCGCTTCTGGGACACGTCCAACTGCATTCTCGTCGAAATGGGCGGCGTGCCGACACGCGCCACACGGCGGTTCATCCGGCGTCTGTCCGACCAGCACGAGCTGCCGGTGTATTGCTTTGTTGACTGCGATCCCTACGGATTCACCAACATCTATCGTACCCTCAAGGTGGGGTCGGGCAATGCCGCGCATATCAATCGGTTTTTCTGTGTACCGCAGGCGCGGTTCCTTGGCGTGACTCCGCAGGACATCGTCGACTTCGGGCTCGAAGACGCGACCCACCCGCTGTCAAAGACCGACATCAAACGCGCCCGGGACGCGCTGAAGAACGACCCGTTCATAATCGCGCACCCGGATTGGATCGCGGCGATCGAGCAGTTGCTCGATCTGGAGGTGCGGGCCGAACAGCAGGCGTTGGCCAAGTGGGGGTTGAACTACGTGATCGAGGCCTACCTGCCCGCGAAACTTGCCAAACCGGATGGCTTCCTTCCCTGACTCCCGGGGTCCCGCCGACCCCTCATGTCGCCTCGGGGGACGCACGGCTGGATAATGATGACGGCTTTGCACGCGCCGGATATTCTCCCCCAGGTAGGCTCCACCGAAACTCAACCGCAGGTTCGGCAGGCCGCGCCGCGGCGTAACCAGATGGTCATCGCTAAAGCGTTTCGAGATTAACTTGAGACACAAGTTGATTTCGAAACGCCCACAACATCAATGGGTTCCGAGCGTTTCTCGACAGACCAGTGATTCAGGTTTTTCGCGAAACGCTTTAGTTCTTGGAATGGGCCGTTTCCCGCAAAAAAAAGTCGACTTTGCCCGCATGGCGAACCTCAATGTGATGCGCAGTGAACGGTCGCTTCGCCGAGATTGCCTTCGAGTCGGTTCTGTCGTCCTGCAGAGGAAATGCCATGCAAAGAATGTTGATGATCTGCGAGTGCATGGCGCAAAAAACCCGCGACGATATTCTGTCCGGCGCTCAGGTGGTGACAGAGGAAACGGCCAAACACGTGCAATACCCCGCGGGCGGCGGCCCGATTCCCGAAGCCTGTGTCAATGATGCCGGCATTTCTGAGCATCTGCGCAACCACGCTGAAGCGCTACTCGAACACTATGGCCAGAACCTTCGAGAAGGCGTAACCGTGGAGCAATACTCCACCTGCATGGTCGAGGAAGGGACACGGAACTACCGCGTGGACCCGAAGCTGAATCTGCGGCTCTTCGAAAAGGCTACAGTTCAAGCGGGGTTGACATGCAACCAGAGATTTCGCTGAGCTCTGTTCGCTGAATGTTTGACCGACCCCAGTCCTGACGTTTTGCGCATACAGTCTGAGCGGGGACTGTCGGGTACTAGGTCGATCGGACGGCATGGGGCGCGTATGGCCGCTCCGTACGCCTTCGAGTGCCAATGCTGTCCCGAACCCCGTACACCTGCAAGAACCGGCTCAGCGACGCTGTCGGCCGCCCAGGCGAGCGGGGCAGGGGCGTGCGACGCCTTGGTGGCGACCAAGATCGGCACGATCGGCAGGTCGTGGCTGCCCAGATGGAAATTCTTCAGATCGAGCGCGTAGTCGTGGACCTGGTCGATCGCGCCTCGGTCGAACTCTTTTGCGCCGACCTTGAATTCGATCACGTAGATCGTGTTGCCGGAGACGAAGACCGCGTCCGCGCGCTTGCCCATTCTGGGGATGAAGAACTCCAAGAACAGTTGGCCCACCTGCCGGTCCGCGAGGACGTGTTTCAAGATCTCGATCTCGGTGATCCAAGCGTTGCGTTGGTGGAGTCCAGGGCATGGGCATGCGCCTTGGCGAGTTGGCCGAGAATCTCGTCCGTCGGCGTGTTCAAAAACTCGGAAATCGGGGCGTCGAAATATGAGATGGTCATGGATGGCATGAAGCTCTTGCCAGGGGTCTGATGCAAGGCATTTTGGAGATCGATTTCGGGCGGTCGCGAAGACCGCAACCGCCCGAGACTTCTCAGTTTGTTTGCTCAGTTTCTATGCCCATCAACCAAAGTATTCGACCTGTGCCGCCCAATCCATCGGAAACGGGTCGAGCATCCGTTTGAGCGTGACCTCTGGCCCCTGCTTCCCTTCAAGGATCGCTTCGATGATGTCCGGGGCGAGCAGCGTTAGCCGCAACACCCGCGTCATGTAGGAGGGCGCGATCTTCTCGTGCTCGGCCAGTTCACCGATGGTGGTGAACTCCCCGGACTCCAGCATGCGCTTCCACCGGAACGCACGTGCGAGCGCCTTGACGATTGTGTTGTCGATGCTCGGACGCGCCTGCGCCGCCTCACCATCAGGCATTATCACGAGCTTTTTCCCGCCGCGCCGCCTGACCCGGTAGGGGATGAAGAGCGTGATCACCCCTCGGTCGGTGGTCTTTTGCTTGATCAACATAGCGTGGATCTCCTTGCCTCCTCAGGCCAGTTGAAAAGCCTGCTCATTCGTCCCACAGCCAAGACAAATCTTGGAACTCCGTTTCGAATTCTTGCAGGGCGCGACGCTCACGACCGCTTTCCTGGAGTTTGGTCACAGCCTCCGTCGGCAGATCATGATATGAGACCCATATGTCACTTCC
>DQCI01000161.1:0-475 GCA_003545125.1 Paracoccaceae bacterium | reverse complement strand
GGATCGACGCCTTGATCTCCTCGATCTGGTCCTGCGGATGCGTCCGCGCGTTCCGCTCGTAGAGGGCCAGGTCTGTCAGCTTGACCAACCCGACGGTGACGCTCGCCGCATCTTCCAGCTCTGTGATTGGTCTTCCCATTGCCCAGCCCCGATCTCGTTTTGTTCGCTCAAGAGAATCACAGAATGTTCTCATTTTCAATGCGGTATGGAACAGGTTGTGAGTGCGGCGAATGGTGGAGCATCCAGATCGAGCAGCTAGGCGACGCCGGGGCGCCTTCTTTCACGGGCAGTCGGGGATTTCGCTGCAAGAGCGTGGGCAATGCCCGTACACAACCTGTCCTGAGACGGCGTGCGGCGCAGCTCCCCCTTCGTGCATAGGTCCGAAGTGACTCAGACCCCGAAATCGCTTCGTGGGCCCTCGGATCGTTCAAGATCAATGACTTGAGGGCCAAACTTCTAAACTAAACTCGCGTTT
>DQCI01000331.1:4867-5028 GCA_003545125.1 Paracoccaceae bacterium | reverse complement strand
TCCAACCCGAGTGATCCAACCCGAATGACCTTGTGCGAATGACCTTGCACGGGGCTGACTGGCCGGGCTATCTCCCCCGGCAGCGGCCCCTTAGCTCAACTGGATAGAGCAGCGGACTTCTAATCCGCAGGTTGAGGGTTCGAGTCCTTCAGGGGTCGCCA
>DQCI01000331.1:4536-4784 GCA_003545125.1 Paracoccaceae bacterium | reverse complement strand
CAGCAGGCGACCGTGCCTTGGCGAGCGCACCCCGGGGACGTCAGGGGGGGGCAGAGGTCGCGACCTTTCGGTTTTCTGGACCCGCCGGGCTTCCAGCCGCGGTCGCGGTCGCGCCCGCAACCTTTGCTCCAACCGTTGCCATTGTCGAGGCAAACCGCATTGGCCGACGGGAGGCGCAGGGCGGGGGAGAGGAGGGCACCGGCGGCGCCTGCGATCCTTCATGCAGAGGGTGCCGAGGCAGGGCGTGC
>DQCI01000331.1:0-4480 GCA_003545125.1 Paracoccaceae bacterium | reverse complement strand
TGCCCAATCGGGTGCGGGGGGGACGTCAACCCGCGGTTGTCGTGCCCCGGTGTTTCGCGCATGATGCCGCAAATCTGGCGGGGTCAGACGCGTTTGGCCTCAAACGAAGCAGGTGGCAAAACCATTGCGGGCAATTGTCCAGCTACTGATCGGGACGGCCCGGGATCTCGTGCCGATCCTGGCCATCGTCGCGTTTTTTCAGATCGTGGTGATCCGCCAGCCGGTCGACGATCTCGGCTCCATGGCGCTCGGGTTCGTCTTCGTGCTGGTCGGTCTCGCGGTCTTCGTGCGCGGGCTGGAAATGGCCCTGTTCCCGCTCGGCGAAACGCTTGCCAATGCGCTGGCGACGCGCGGGTCGCTGTTTTTGCTGATTGCCTTCGCCTTCGGGCTTGGGTTCGGGACGACCGTTGCGGAGCCCGCGTTGATCGCGGTCGGCGAAGAGGCGGCGGCGGTGATGGCGGCGGCCGGCGTGATCGGCACGGATGCCGGCGCCCAGGGGCAATATGCCGACAACCTGCGCTATACCGTGGCTGTCTCGGTGGGGCTCTCGTTGGTGATCGGTGTGATGCGCATCCTCAAGGGCTGGCCGGTTCACTGGTTCATGATCGGCGGTTATCTGATCGTGGTGCTGATGACCCCGGTTGCGCCGCGCGAGATCGTGGGCATCGCCTATGATTCCGGCGGGGTCACCACCTCGACCATCACCGTGCCGCTGGTGACCGCGCTCGGCGTCGGTCTCGCGCGGGTCATCAAGGGGCGCAACCCGATGCTGGACGGGTTCGGGCTGATCGCGCTCGCGAGCCTGATGCCGATCATCTTCGTGATGGGATACGGCATGGTGGTGAGCGCATGACCGGGCTGATCGCGGATTTCGGGCGGGTGTTCGGCGGCACGATCAAGGATGTCGCGCCGATCTTCGTGGTGCTGCTCGGGTTCCAGGTCGGCATTCTGCGCCGGCGCATACCGCATCTGACACGGGTGTTGTTCGGGCTCGTCTACGTGATCGTCGGGCTTGCGTTCTTCCTGTTCGGCCTCGAGCTTGCGCTGTTCCCGCTCGGCAAGGAAATGGCGCGCCAATTGACCGATCCGGAATTTCTCGGGGTCTCGACCGCGCACGGGGTGCGGTGGGCCGACTACTACTGGACCTATCTCTTCGCCTTCGCCATCGGCTTCGCCACGACCATTGCCGAGCCCTCGCTGATCGCTGTCTCGCTGAAGGCCGAGGACGTTTCGGGCGGGGCGGTGAAAAGCTTCGGGCTGCGCATCGCGGTCGCCATCGGCGTGGCGCTCAGTCTTTCGGTGGGAACATTCCGGATCGTCACCGGGACGCCGCTCTATCTCTACATGATCGTCGGCTACATCCTCGTGGTGGTGCAGACGATGTTCGCGCCGCGCTCGATCGTGCCCTTGGCCTACGATTCGGGTGGCGTCACCACCTCGACCGTGACGGTGCCGCTGGTGGCCGCGCTCGGTCTGGGCCTCGCCTCCAACGTGCCGGGCCGCTCAGCGGTGCTGGACGGCTTTGGCCTTATTGCGCTGGCCTCTCTCTTTCCGATGATTACCGTGATGGGCTATGCCCAGATCACCGGTTGGCTGAACAGGCGGCAAGACAAACGCAGACCCCCGCTTCCCGAAGGAGACCCGTGATGAAGTTCAAGCTCATCATCGTTCTGACCCAGGACGAGTTGACCGACAAGGCCATCGAGGCGGCGCGCGCCAAGGGCGCGACCGGCAGCACCGTGATCACCTCCGCGCGCGGCGAGGGGCTGAACCCGAAGAAGACCTTCATGGGGCTCACCCTCGCCGGGCAGCGTGACATGGTGCTGTTTCTTGTCGAGGAGCATCATTCGCGCGAGATCCTCGAAACGATCGCCGAGGCCTGCGGGTTCGAGGAAACGCACGGCGCCGGCGTGGCGTTCATGATCGATATCGAGGATGCGGTCGGGCTGACAGCGCAGATCCGCTCGATCCAGGAAGACATCAGCAAGGAGGACCTGTGATGCAGGGGGATAACGTCAGGGTCGACAGCGTGATGCAGAAGGAACCGGTGTTCATCGATGGGTTGTCGAGCGCCGCGGAGGCGCTCAGGCAGATGCGCCGGAACGGGGTGAGTTCGCTGGTGATCGAGAAGCGTCATCCCGGCGACGAATACGGGTTTCTGACCGTCACCGAGATCGCTAGCCACGTGATTGCGGTCAACAAGCCGCTCGAACGCACCGCGGTCTACGAGATCATGGAAAAGCCGATCCTGACCGTCCGGCCCGACATGCACGTGAAATACGCCGTGCGGCTGATGGCGCAACTCAAGCGGCGGCGCGCCCTGGTGGAAGACGACACCGGGTTGCTCGGCTTCGTCTCGCTGCGCGACATCGTGTTGAGCTACGCCGAGCCCGGGGACGGGTAACGCGTTTTGAGACATCATTGGAGCGGCAGTACCGCCAATGCCCCGAGACCGCTGAAGGCATGGCAGGGGAGGGGCGATACGACCGGTGCGCGCAACGCTCCGGCCCGGCAGGATCGCCGAATGCCGGGGGCCCCGGGGGCGGCGCTACTCTTCCAGCACGTATGGCGGGATCCTGGCCCGCTCGCGTTTGCGCAGCCCCGCCTTGTTGGCGGCCTGCCAGATGTGAAACCGCCGCTCTGCGTCCGCGTGCTGGGCCTCGGTCCAACCGACTTGCGGGGCAATTCCGTTTTCGGCCGCGGGAAAGGCGATTTCGGTGACGCCGGATTGGTGCATTTCGATAAAGGCATCGCGCTCGGCCTGATCTTTCCAGAACACCGTGCGCCTGTGCGTTTGAAACAGCTCGGCGGTGTCGGGGCGCAGCGCGAAAAACCAGCGCCGATTGCGCTCGACCTCGGCCATGTTGCGGCCTTCGCGCTTGGCGCGGCACAGCCAGAGAACGGCCGCGTTGGGCACCGAAGGCCGGCGCCGTTCCGCCTTGATGGGAAGTTCCCCGGGAATGCCGGCGTGTTCACAGAAAGCCTCGAGCAGGCCGGTCTCGGATGCGGCCTCGAAACTGCGGACCTGGACCGGGAAATGCATCTTGAAGCGGTCGATCTGCCCGCGGTAGCCAAAGCGCGGACCTTTGGATTTCAGGAACTCCTGGAAGGACCAAAACTTGTTGGTCTGCACGATCGATTCGGCATAGAGGCTCGCCGCAAACCGGTCGACCCGGCGCAGATAAAGCAGCACTTCGGGGTCAAACCCAGCCGTCACCGTGGCGAGCCGCTCGAGAAAAAGCATCCGCCGCTCAAGCGCGGTCTGCTTGTTCGCCCCGGGCGACGGGCGGGGCGCCGCACGGGCGGTCAGCCGATACATCGATTCCGCACTGAGAATGATCCTGTCGACCTCCGGCGCGCGCTTGTGAAAGCTGTCGACAAAACGCGAGAGCCGCTTGCGGTCGCTCGGGGCGTAGTCCGCCACCGCATTGGCGAAGGCGAAATGGGCGCGGGCCCTGGACAGCTTCGGGTTTACCGGAAAGACCGCGTCGATCCGGGGATACCATACGCGGGCGGCGGCCAGGTGGTCGCGGTTCTCGGAGAGCGCGAATTGTATCGTGGTGGTGCCGGTCTTCTGCGACCCGACGTGGAGGATCAGCTTGGGTGTTTTCGCTGGGTCGTGCGGGGCCGCGAAGGCGGCGCGCCGGGCGGGTCGGAAGGTCAGCTTGGGAAACCTCATGCGGGACCTCCTGGTCGCCTTGCTGCGCAGTCACGTGTCTACCGGGGCGCGCGCGCGGGGGAAAGCGGGTGGGACGGGATGGCGGCGATCAGAGCGCCAACGCGATCCGGTCGAGAAGGGCGGCCAGCGGGGCGGGGGCGGCGAAGAACGGGGAATGGCCGGTGTCGATCTCGTGGTGCGTCGCGCCCGGCAGGGTGCGGGCCATGCTGCGTTGCTGGGCGGGCGGGATCGTGCGGTCGTTTGTGCAGGTGATGGTGTGTGCGGGGATCGCCGGGGGCGGGGCGGCGACGGTCTCGGCCTGGGGGCCGATGGCTTGCCACCCGAGCCGGGGGCGGGCGAAGGCGACGGTCTCGTCGGGGCAGTCATGGTAGAGGTTGGCGGTCAGGGCGGCATCGCGGAACCGGTAGGCCCGGTGGGTCCGGTCGATGTCGAGAGCACCGTCGAGCGGACGGCCGGGCGCATCGCGGGCGAGATCCGCAATCGTTGCACCCGGGCGCGGGATATAGGCGCAGAGGTAGACGAGCGCGGCAACGTTTTCGGGCGCGAGCGCGGCGGCGCGGGTGATCGCAAAGCCCGCGGCGGAATGGCCGACGAGCACGGTTTTTCCCGTCAGGGCGGCAAGGATCGCGCGCGCGTCGTGGTTGAGGGTGATGTTGGTGAGCGCCGTGGGGTCGGGCGACACCGACGGCAACTCGATGGCGCGGGCCGCGTGGCCCCGTTCGGTCAGGTCCGGCACGACGTCGCGCCAGCACCAGGCGCCGTGGTTTGCGCCATGAACGAGCAGGAAGCGCGCCATCAGAC
>DQCI01000318.1 GCA_003545125.1 Paracoccaceae bacterium | reverse complement strand
GGCGCCCCTGGGCGTCGGCAAGCGCGTTGTCTCCGTCCATCGCCTCGATCGCAGCCAGCATCCGGCGTACGGTACGGATATTGGCGGCGCATTCCGATACCGGATCGAGCCCGGAGGCATCGGGGAAGGTGTCGAAGTAGATCGCCCCGTCGAACCCGCCGCGGCGCACTTCGCGCAAGAGCTCCATCGTCGCCTGCTCGTGCACCGAAGCCACCATCATCCCGTCGTCGCGCTTGCCGTAGCCGTCGTTGAGGTGGAGACCGAAGAGCTGCGACCGGCGCTGCACCATTGCGGCGGCAAAGGCGGGGGTTTCGCCGGCATAGAGCGCGTGGGCCACGTCGATGGTCACTCCGAGGTTAGGTGCGCCGACCTCGTCGATGGCGATGAGCGTGGTGGCCGCATCGGGCAGGATCGAGCGGGCGCGCGGCTCGTCGGGCTTGTATTCGATCGAGATCCGGCAGTCGGGGTCATGTTCGGCGACGGCAGCGATGCCCTCGATCTCGTGCGCCCAGAGAGCGGGATAATCACACTGGAAATTGTAGTCCCAGCCGTCCTGCCCCAGCCAGAGCGTCATCATCGAGGCGCCCATCTCGCGGGTCGCGTCGATGCCGCGTTTGGTCAGCTCAATCGCCTCGCGGCGCACGGCCGGGTCCGGGTTGGTGAAAGCGCCACGCTTGAAGGCGGGGTTGGTGTAATAGCGCATGGCGAGGCCGGAGAGCGCGAGGCCTTCGCCATTGACCATCGTCGCGATTTCGGCCGGCGCTGCGCCGATGTGATCTGGGTAGTTGAGGTCGAGCTCGGTCAGGCCGTCGACCGTGGCGGCGCGCGCCACCATCTGGGCAACCGTGGGCTTGCCGCCGAGGTCCGGCCAATAGGCGTGGGCACCGGAGGCGAAGGAGTTGATACGGGTGGCGAAGTGCTGTCCGAGCATGGCGGATCCCCCTGTTATGGGGTGACCATATCGCGCGACCGCGGCGGGGCGCCAACGCTTTCTCTGACAGCGCGGCGCGCAAACGTCGCAGGACGCCCCGCGCGCGTCAGACCTCGATAATCCGCCGCCATTCCTCGGCGTAGCGCCGCCAGTCGGCGCCCGGATCTCCCCGTTCCTCAGCCGTCGCCCCAAGCCCCGGCGGGTGGGCCTCGCCCGCTGCCAGCAGGGCCGCACCCTGGGCGGTGCCCGTGGCCGAGGCCGCGGCCTCGACGGGGCTTGCCGTGGCTGCTGCCAACATGTCGAGGAAGGCGGCGTTGTGGGCAAACGGGCCCTCAACAAAGACCCGGCCTCGGTGCCCGACGATTTCCAGCGCGAACCCCGTGACCAGCGCGAGGTAGAACGCGGTAGCGGCGGCGCAGATACCGCTCCCCGCATCGGGCTCGCCGCCCTCCCAGCGCGCCGTGCGCCCCTGGAGCGGGCCAGCGTCCGGCACCAGCGCCGGCAGCAGCATCACACCGCTTTCAAGCACGGCGCGGATGTCGGCGTCCGTCGGCTCGACCCGGGCGCCGTGCATCGCGATCTCATATTCGCGCCCGCCCATCAGCCGCACGGACGGCAAGGGCTGGCCCAGCGCATTGTGGTTGATCACCGTATCCGGGAAGGTCCCGAGGTCCTTCGGTTCGCCGCCGACCGACAGCGCCACCACCCATGTCCCGGTCGAGACCACCGAGAACGGCGCCTCGCGCGCGAGCAGATAGGGCAATAGCGACGCGTTTGAATCGTGGATGCCGACAAACACGGGCGTGTCCGCCGGCAAGCCGGTCCGCTGCGCGATCTCTGGCAGGATCGGCCCCAGAACCTCACTCGCGGCCCGCACCGGCGCCAATTTGCCCGCAACACCGAGGTGCTCGGCGAGGCTCGAGGGTCGCGCCTCGTAGGGGCGCCACAGATCGGTATGGCAGCCGAGCGAGGTCAGCTCGGTGGATTGCACGCCCGTCAGCCGGAACCCCCAGTATTGCGGGTAGGTCACCAGCGACGCGGTGCGCGCGGCCAGCTCCGGGTCTTGGTGGAACATGTAATGGATCTGCGCCCCGACGCTGAGCCCGCGGTGCTGGCGCGGCGTACCGGTTTCGGAAAACGGCGGGCGGATCGCCTGAAATGCGGCGTCGAGGCTGTCCGGGCCGTCGAACTCGTAGTCGATCATCGGGGCGGCGAGGTGGCCGCGCTCGTCGAGCAACACCATCGAGGCCCCGTGCGTGGTGGCACTGATTGCGTCTATCCCGTGGTCGCGGTGAAACGCGGCGAGATTGTCGAGCAGAAACGCCCAGTGTCCATCGAGATCGTAATGCGGCCAGGGCGGCCCGGGCAGCACGTCGTTCGACCGCGTGACCACTGCCACCTCCTTGAGTGAGGCGAGGTCGACCAATGCGAGCTTGGCATTGGTCTTGCCGATGTCGATCACGGCGACGTACCGGGGTTGGGTCATGCATGGCCCTCCTTCTTCCGTCTTCAAGGGCGGTGACACCGGGGGTGTGACACAGCCAGCCCGGCACCGCCAAACGGGCCGACCGGAGGCGCGTGACAAAGCTCCGTCGAGTCTGCCCGAGATCGAATGCTGCTGAGGTGGGGAGCCGAAGTCAATCGGAACCGGCCG
>DQCI01000143.1 GCA_003545125.1 Paracoccaceae bacterium | reverse complement strand
CTGCACATCTACCATGCCGGCATTTCGAACGGCTCAATGCGGGTTCGGCTCCTTGCCGAGGAAAAAGGGCTGGATTGGATCAGCCACGCGACTGATCTAAGCCGCCAGGAAAACCTTGAGGATTGATATCTCGCGATCAACCCAAAGGGGCTGGTGCCGGACATCGTGCACGACGGCGTGGTGATCACCGAGTCCGACGAGATCCTGGCGTATCTCGAGGAGAGCTTTGCTGAGCCCGGCTTCACGCCCCAAGGATCCGAAGCACGCGCCGATATGGAGCGCTGGGTGCGAATGTCGACCGAGATGCACATGGACGCGGTCAAGACCTACGTCTACGGCTCGACCGGTGGCGCGTCGAAAAACGCCAACGAAATAGACCGGTATGAGCGACTGGTGGCCGACAGGAAGCTGGTAGAATTTCACAAGAAATCGCTCAACGGGTTTTCTGCGGAGGAGGTCGAGGGTGCAGCCGCCCTCCTGCGTGATCTGTTCGCGCAGATGGAAGCCGCGCTGGCGAAGCACAGCTATCTGGTGGGCGACCACTACACGCTGGCCGATATCGCATGGCTGCCGCAGCACGTGTTGTTGCGGATTATTGGCTTCGACATGCGATCTTTTCCGAATGTGAACGCCTGGGCCGCCCGGCTTGCGAAACGCCCGGCCTATGACCGGGCGATCCGTGCCTGGATGCCACGCATACCGGGCTGGATGATGCGCCCGATGATAAGGGGCCTCGGGCTGCTGCGACGGGTGGGGATCAGGGCATAGCCCCAATCAGTCCCCGAGGATCCGGCCAACCATCTCCGACGTGTCGCGGCTGAGCCCGTCGGTGCGCGCGATCCGGGCGAGCTGGTCGCGCATCACCCCCTGGCGGTCGCCGTCGTAGCGGCCCCAGGTCTCGAAGGCCGAACACATGCGCGCGGCAATCTGCGGGTTTTTCGGGTCGAGCTTGATGATCCAGTCGCCAAGCAGGCGGTAGCCGGCGCCGTCTTTCGCATGAAAGCCCGCCGGGTGCATTGCCAGCGTGCCGAAGACGGCGCGGAACCGGTTGGGGTTGGCCATCGTAAAGGCCGGATGCGCGGTGAGCGCCTCGGCTACACCGGCCGCCTTTTCGGGGCGGGCATGGGCCACCTGCATTCCGAACCACTTGTCCATGACCAGGGCGTCGTCTTGCCAGCGCTCTTCGAACGCCGCGAGCGCGTCCGCGCCCTTTTCGGCGTCGAGCAGGCAGCCAAGCGCGCCGAGCGAGAGGGTCATGTTGTCAGCCGTCTGAAACAGCTTGCCTGCGGCCTCGCCACCGTCGAGACGGGTGGTAAGCGCGAGCAGCCCGAGCGAAAGCGCGCGCTTGCCGGCTTGCGCGTGGTCGGGCGCATAGGCCTCGTCGACCACCATCTCGGCCGAAAGCCGGGGCAGGCTGTCCTGCAGGTGTTCGGCGATCTCCTGTTTCAGGGTCTCGGCGGCGTCGTGGATCGCGTCCGGGTCGGGGGTCAGCCCTGCGTCGGCCAATGTCTGCGCCATGTCGTCCTCGCCCGGCAGCCGCATGGCGAGCGCCCGGAAGGCCGGGTCGGCGCCGTCGTCGCGCAGCATGGTGGCGAGAGCCGCGAGGTAGAGGCCCAACGGCGGCTCTTCTCCGGTGACCATCTCCGTCAGCACCTCCTTGGCGAGGGCGCGGCCCGCCTCCCAGCGGCCCCAGGCGTCGGTGTCATGGGCGAGCAGGAAGGCGCGCTCCTCGGGCGAGGACGCACGCTTGAGGATCACCGGCGCCGAGAAATCGCGCAGCAGCGAGGGCGTCGGTTTGGCGCCGAGGCCGCGGATGCGGAAGCTTTGACGGGCTTCTGTCACCTCCAGCACACGGGTGGGCACCACCTCGTCGCCGTTCGGGCCGAGCAGCCCCACGGCCACCGGGATCACCATCGGCGCGGTCTCGTCCTGTCCGGGTGTCGGCGGCAGTTCTTGTTGGAAATGAAGGGTGTAGACGCCATCGCTCCAGTCTTCCGAGACATGCAGACGCGGTGTGCCCGGCTGTTTGTACCAGAGCCTGAACTGGGCGAGATCGCGGCCCGTCGCATCCTCGAAGACCTTCAGCCAGTCGTCGATCGTGCAGGCCTCGCCATCGTGGCGCTCGAAGTAGAGATCGAGCGCCTTGCGGTACCCCTCGGGGCCCACCAGCGTGGCCAGCATCCGGATCACCTCGGCGCCCTTTTCGTAGATCGTCGCGGTGTAGAAGTTGTTGATCTCGACGAAGCTGTCGGGCTGGACCTGGTGGGCGAGCGGCCCGTTGTCTTCGCGGAACTGGCGGCCGCGCAGGGCCAGCACATCCTCGATCCGCTGCACGGCGGGTGAGCGCATGTCGGCGGAGAAGCACTGGTCGCGGTAGACGGTGAGCCCCTCTTTGAGCGAGAGCTGGAACCAGTCGCGGCAGGTGATCCGGTTGCCGGTCCAGTTGTGGAAATACTCATGCGCGACGATGCCCTCGATGCGGGCGAAGTTCGCGTCGGTCGCGGTGTCGGGCGAGGCGAGCACGGCCGAGGTGTTGAAGATGTTCAGCCCCTTGTTCTCCATCGCGCCCATGTTGAAGTCGGAGACAGCGACGATCTGGAAGATGTCGAGATCGTATTCGCGCCCGTAGACCTCTTCGTCCCAACGCATCGACTTCTTGAGGCTTTCCATCGCCCATTCGGTCTTGTGCTCGTCGCCGGGCCGGGTCCAAAGCTTGAGCGCCACGTCCTTGCCGGACATCGTGGTGAAGCTGTCGTCGCGCGCGACCAGATCACCGGCGACGAGGGCGAAGAGATAGGCCGGTTTCGGCCAGGGGTCGGTCCATTCGGCCCATCCCGCGCCGGACCCGGTCGGGTTGCCGTTCGAGAGCAGCACCGGCAAATCGCCCTCGATCCGCACGGTGAAGGGCGCCATCACGTCGGGGCGGTCGGGGTAGAAGGTGATCCGGCGGAAGCCCTCGGCCTCGCACTGGGTGCAATACATGCCGTTCGACAGATACAGCCCCTCGAGCCTTGTGTTGTCGGACGGGTCGATCTCGACCTCGGCCTCCCAGGTGAAGGGGGCGTCGGGCACCTCGGCCGTGAGCCCGTCCTCGGTCATGTCCGGGATCAGCTCCTCGCCGTCGATCTTTGACCAGATCAGGCGCAGCTCCTCGCCGTGCAGGAAGAACTCGCGCGATGTCGCCTCGGGGTTGGGCCGGAAGCGGATGCGGGAGAGAACACGGGTTTCGTCCTCCGAGAGCCGGAAGGTGAGATGCACGTCTTCGACGAGATAGGCCGGGGGCGTGTAATCGGCGAGGTGGATCTTTCGGG
>DQCI01000112.1:19573-25116 GCA_003545125.1 Paracoccaceae bacterium | reverse complement strand
CCATCACCCGGCCGCAGCCACCAACGCCTGACCCAGCGCCAACCCGCCGTCGTTCGCCGGCACGCCGTGGTGAAGGAGCACTGGCAGCCCGTCGAGGTGGCGCAGCAAAGCGGCCTGCAAGACGGCGTTCTGGAGCACACCACCGGAAAGCGCCACTGCCTGCGCCCGGCCTGCTTCGACCTCCACCCGGGCGACACCGGCAAAGGCTTCGGCCAAGCCTTCGTGAAACATCGCCGCCGCCGTTCCCACGGGCACCCGGTCCCCGGCCCAGGCCCGCCACATCGGGGCCGGGTCGATCTCGCCGCCGGTTACCTCGAACGGCCAGCCCCCAAGCACAGACATCTCCGGCACCGTCACGCCGGCCGCCGCCGCTTCCAGCGCCATGCCCGCCTCGCCCTCGTAGCTCATCCGCCCGGGCGCAAGGCCGAGCACGAACGCAAAAGCATCGAACAGCCGTCCGGCCGAGGAGGAGAGCGGCGCGTTCACCCCCGCCGCCACCGCCTGTCGCAGCAGCGCCCGGGGCCGGTCCGGCATCAGCGCATCGGCCTGGGTTCCGAGCCCCGCCGCATCGAGCCGCACCAGGGCATTGCGCCAAGGGTCGCGGTTGGCCGCGTCGCCCCCGGCGAGCGGCGCCGGTTTCAGCCAGCCGACCCGCTCGACCCCTGCGTAGTCGCCCACCAGCACCTCGCCGCCCCAGATCGTGCCGTCGCTGCCGAGCCCCAACCCGTCGAGGATGATCCCTGCCACCTTACCGCCGCCCCGCGGCCAGCCGTTTTCGCCGAGAACGCTGGCGAGATGGGCATGGTGATGCTGAACCCGAGTGAGCGGCAGACCCATCGCCTCGCCGGCCTGTGTTGCGCGGTAGCTCGGGTGCAGATCGACCGCGACGCGCTCGGGGTGATGATCGAACAACCCGGCATAGTCGCGCAGAGCCTGGCCGAAGGCCTCCCAGGTCAGTGCGTCGTCGAGCTCGCCGAGATGGTGGCTAAGCAGCGCCTGGCCATTCTTGGTGAGACAGATCGCGGCCTTCATCTGCCCGCCCAGCGCCAGCACTTGCACCGCCTCCTCGAACCCCGGCGGCAGCGGCAGTGTCCCCGGCACCCGGCCACGCGCCCGGCGGATCACCATCGGTCCCGCCGCCGTCACCCGCTCGACCGAATCGTCCAGCCGACGGGCGATCTCGCGGTCGTGCATGAGCATCGCATCGGCAAATCCGGCAAGCTTGTCACGTGCCTCCGCGTTGCCGATCACCTGCGGTTCGCCCGAGAGATTGCCCGACGTCATCACCAAAGGTCGCGCCACGGCGTCAAGCAGCAGGTGGTGCAGCGGCGTGTAGGGCAGCATCCAGCCGAGCGCCGCCTGGCCCGGCGCCAGTACCTCGGGCAAGGCGGTGCCCGCCTTGTCCAAGAGCACGATTGGCGCCGCTGGCTCGCGGAGCAGGCTCCATTCCTGCACGCTCACCTGCGCCTGCGCGGCGATCATCTCGGCGGTGCCCATCAGCGCCAGCGGTTTCGCCGGACGGTGTTTGCGCGCGCGCAGTCGCGCCACGGCCTCGGCGTCGGTCGCGTCACAGGCGAGGTGGAAGCCGCCGAGCCCCTTGATCGCGAGGATTTCTCCCGCCTTCAGCGCCGCCGCCGCCAGATCCACCGCGCCGCCCGCGACCTCGACGCCGCGCCGCTCCAGCCAGATCCGCGGGCCGCAATCGGGGCAGGCGACGGGCTGGGCATGGAACCGCCGGTCGCCCGGGTCGACATAATCGGCACGGCAGGCCGGGCACATCTCGAACGGGGCCATCGTGGTTTTCGCCCGGTCGTAGGGCAAGCCCTCGATGATGGTGAAGCGCGGCCCGCAATGGGTGCAGTTGGTGAAGGGGTATTGGAACCTGCGCGCCGCGGGATCGCGGATCTCCTCCAGGCAGGCCGGGCAGGTGGCGGCGTCGGGGGCAATCCGGGTCTCGGCTCCAGCGGGTCCGCTCGCGGCGATCTCGAAGCCGGATGGCAGATCCTCCGGCGCCCCCTCCGGCACCCAGGGGCCGGGCTCCACCGCGTCCACCCGCGCAAGCGGCGGTGCCTCCGCGACCAGCGCCGTTTCCAGCCGGTCCAGCGCCGCGACCGGCCCGGCGGCGAAGACCAGAACGCCCTCGGCATCGTTCAGCACCCGGCCCCTGAGGCCCTCGCGCCGCGCAAGCCCCCAGACGAAGGGCCGGAAACCCACGCCCTGCACCTGCCCACGCACTCGTATCCGCCTGCCCTTTGTCATGACCGAAACATAGCGTCGCACCCGCGCCCTGCCCAGCACTTGCCCTTGCCCCTTGCTAAGACTAGGCATGAGCTTCACGGCCACCCCCGGCACCCGGGGAAACCGCCCGACTCACTTGACGCCTCCACCAAATGCGCCTAAACGCGCGGAACGGAATTCGGGGCGCCCGGCTCGCGGCGCCCAATTTGTTGACCGGCCAGGCCGGGGCCCCTGCGATGGGCCCACCGGAACCAGCCCGGAGAATGAGGACAAAACCATGTCGCGTGTCTGCGAACTGACCGGCAAGGGCCCGATGACTGGCAACAATGTCAGCCACGCCAAAAACCGCACCCGTCGCCGTTTTCTGCCGAACCTGAACGACGTGACGCTGCAATCGGAGCTTCTCGGCCGCGGCGTCAAGCTGCGGATCTCGGCTTCGGCGCTGCGCACGGTCGACCACCGTGGCGGGCTCGACGCGTTCCTCGCCAAGGCGAAGGATGCGGATCTGTCTGCCAACGCACTGAAAATCAAGAAAGAACTCGCCAAGGCGCAAGCCGCCCAGGCCTGATCGCAAACGGCGTACACCGGAGCGGCCCTGCCTTTGGCGGGGCTTTTTCGTTGGGAAAAGTGTTTAAAGCTTTCCGGGTTCCGGCACTTCACAACCTTGCATTAATGCTCCTCCCCCATGCTCGCCCGCAGTGAGACCGGGAGTGGGCCATGGCAACGCCAGGGATTTGGGGCGACGAATTTCTCGTTAACGGGGTCACTGCAAGCGCGCAGATGACACCCGTGATCACGGCGCTCGCCGGCGGGCGTTTCGCGATCGCGTACACGGATTTCTCCAAGGCGTCGTTCGACGGGTTCACCGATCATTCCGACAGCGCCATCCGGGTACAGGTGTTCAGTAGCGACGGCACGGCCCTGTCTTCGGTGGTCCAGGTCAATACCGTCACCACCTTCTACCAGAAATCGCCTCGGATCGCGCCATTGGCGGACGGCGGTTTCGTCGTGACCTATTCCGACCTTTCGATCGGCTGGGACAGCGGCGGCGACGATATCTGGGCCGACGCCGTCCGGATGCAGCGGTTCACCGGCGATGCCGACAAGCTCGGTGCGGAAACCTTGGTCAATACCACCCTTTACGGCGACCAGGACTACCCGAGCATCGCGCTTCTGGAGAACGGCCAGTTCGTCATCGCCTGGGACGACGGGTATTGGGATGTCGACGAGAACATCTCTGCACAGCTGTTCAACCCAAACGGCAGTTTCGCCGGCGACGAGCTGATGGTGAACGCCGGCACCGCCGGGTCGCAAACCGGCAGCGACATCGCCGCGCTCCCGGGCGGCGGATACGTGGTCACCTGGGTGGATGCGACCGGTGTCGACGGCGACGTCGGCACGATCATGGCGCGGATGTTCAACGCCGACGGCAGCCCTGCCGCCGCGGAATTCCAGGTCAACGCGACCGGGGCGGGCGACCAGTACCAGCCCAGCATTACCGCACTCGCGGGCGGTGGCTTCTTCATCGCCTGGACGGACAATTCACGCGGCGTGGACACCGGAGCGGACGATACGTCGAGCTATGCGATCCGCGGCCAGGTGTTCGACGCGGAAGGTGACTGGGTCGGCAGCGAGTTTCGCGTCAACCTGGTCACGACCAACGGCCAGGTGCAACCGGACGTCCTGGCGCTTGCCGACGGTCGTTTCATCGTCGCCTACAGCGACACCTCTCAGGGGGTCGAGACAGACGGCGACGACACCGACATCGGCGCGATCCGCGCGCGGATCTATAACCCCGACGGCAGCCCCGACGGCGACGAGTTTCTCGTCAACGTCACCACCGACGGGCATCAGAACGAACCGCAGATGGCGCAACTCCCGGACGGCCGTGTGGTCTTCACCTGGAGCGATTATTCCTACGGCGTGGCGACCGATGGCGACGACCCGTCCAACGGCGCGATCCGCGCCCGCATCCTCGACCTGCGCGAAACACCCGCCAATTGGGTGGGAAGCGCAGGAGACGACGATTTCACCGGCACGTCCTGGAACGACGCGCTCTCGGGCGCGGACGGGAACGACAACCTGATGGGCGCGGATGGCGATGACACGCTGACCGGCAAGCGCGGCGACGACAGCCTCGCCGGTGGTCTGGGCGACGACCTGGTCAAAGGCGGCGGTGGCCGCGACACGCTGCGCGGCGACAAGGGCGCCGACCACCTTTTCGGCGGCAGCGGGGATGATGTCTTGCTTGGCGACTACGGCGCAGATCGTATCCAAGGCAACAGTGGCGAGGACGAGATCACGGGCGGTCGCGGCAGGGATCTGATCACCGGGGGGAAAGGTGCGGACACCTTCGTTTTCACCGATGCCGAAGACAGCAGACCCGGCTCCAAAAAGCGAGACACCATCACTGATTTTGAAGACGGCATCGACAAGCTCGACTTCTCGGCCATCGATGCCGACAGCGCGACCGCCTGGAACGATCCCCTCCGGTTCCTCGGGCACGCAGAATTCACCGGCACGCCCGGCGAAATTCGCTATTCGCACGGCAGCGAGAGCAGCATGATCAAGATCGACCTGGACGGCGACAAGAGCCCCGACATGAAGATCAAACTCACCGACTGGCACCAGCTCGAAGCGAGCGATTTCATCCTTTAGGGCAAGGCCCGCGACGATGCCCGCGGGGTCTTGAGCATTCGCAACCCGACGCTGTCGCATTGTCAATTCGCGCGCCCGTTCTTGCGGGCGGTCTCCTCCGGCCGATCGGCGGCACGCCGCCCCCCCGGCGCGCCCCGTCCGGCGCCTCACCCCAGCCCCGGCTCGAGCACCTGTGCGACCCAGGCGGGCACCACCTCCGTCGCCGGGCCGAGCCGTACCGCATCGAAGGCGCCGGCGGTGTCCGAGGGCGTGAGGTTCAGCTCGAGCGTGCGCACGCCTTGCGCCCGCGCCTCGGCGACGAAGCCCGCGGCCGGGTAGACGCTACCCGAGGTGCCGATCGCCACGAACAGCTCCGCCTGGGCGAGCGCCGCGCCGATCAGCTCCATGTGATACGGGATCTCGCCGAACCAGACCACGTCAGGCCGCGTCGCGCGGGCGTCGCAGTCCGGGCACCGGTCCTGCGTGTGCATTTCGGGCGGCGCGTCCCAGCGCGCCCCGCACCCGGCGCACAGCGCCCGCGACAATTGCCCATGCATGTGGATCACCCGGTTCGCCCCGCCCTTCTCGTGCAGATCGTCGATGTTCTGTGTCACAAGGGTGACGTCATCGGGCCAGGCCTTCACGAGCTGGCCCAGCGCCATATGGGC
>DQCI01000112.1:7051-19475 GCA_003545125.1 Paracoccaceae bacterium | reverse complement strand
CAGCCCGCTTTCCGCCGAGATGCCGGCCCCGGTTAGGATCACGATCTTCATGCGCCAAGCCTGCCCGCTTGACGGAGCTGCGTCCAGCCATCACGCTTCGGCCATGACCCTCAAACGTCCGCGGAACCCGATGCCCGACGACATCGCCGCCCGGCTCGACGCTGCAAACCTGCGCGCCGCCTACGCCGCGCGCCCGCCCTATCAGCGCAACGACTACCTCGGCTGGATCGCCCGGGCGAAACGGCCAGAGACGCGCGAAAAGCGCCTTGCCCAGATGCTCGAAGAGCTCAGCGGTGGCACGCGTTACATGAAGATGCGCTGGTCACCGAAGACCTAGCCTTTCGGCCCGGCGCATCACACCGGATTGAAAAGATTGACCGCCCCCCGCCGCTCGGCCAGACTTGGCCGCAACGGGAGGCGAAAATGAAGACACCCTGGCATATCTGGCTGATCGGCGTGCTGTCGCTGTTGTGGAACGCGGGCGGCGCTTTCGACTACGTCATGGCGCATTACGCGGCCGATACATACCTCGCGCAGGCGACGCCCGAACAGCGGGCCTACTACGATGACTTCCCCGTCTGGGCCACGGCGTTTTGGGCGCTCGGGGTCTGGGGGGCGCTGGCGGGCTCGGTGCTGCTGCTCGCCCGATCGCGCTTCGCCGCCCTCGCCTTCGGCGTCTCGCTGATCGGGCTCATGGCCAACACCACGCGGTTGTTCGCAACCGCCGGTGCGGGCGCGGTCGATCTCCTTGGCAAGGGCAACCTCATCTTCACGGCGGCGCTGATCGTGGTGGCTCTGGGACTGTGGCTCTATGCCCGGGCCATGGCGCGGACCGGCGTGTTGCGCTGAGGGCCCCCGCGCGCACCCCGCGCCCCCAAAAAAAGGGCGCGTCCGGTCCGGAGGCGCCCTTCATATTTGCGGGATCGGCGGTCCGTCAGCTCGGCGGTCCGAACACGGCGCATTCGGTGTTGCGGGCCGCGAGACGGCGACAGGCCAACTCGGCGCCCTCGTGGGTGAGACCGACGAAATTCGCGTCGAACCCTTTCGTCCCATGCACCACCTTGCGCAGCGCCTCACCCAGCGACGCCAGCTCGGCCAGCGCGGTTCGGATCAGCATCCGGTCGGCCGCATCGCGGGTCGTGAACCGGCCCACGGTAACACCCCAATGACGCCCGCCAGAGGTCGAGATCCGGTTGACCACCTCGCCCGGCTCCGGGTCGGCGGCGGCGACCTCGACCGTATCAAGGATGATCCCGGCATGGGGCGGCTCTTCCGGCGCGGAGGTTGCCGTCTCGTCCCGGGCGACGGCATCGACAGCCGCGTTGGCGATTTCGTTCAGGACCGACGGTACGATCCCGGCGATGACGCCCGCCTCGGCGACGGCCGGTTTCGGCATCGGCGGCGTGTTCGCGGCTGCGATTACTGGTTGCGTGGCCGTTTCGGCACCTGCCTCTGCCAGCTCTTCGACCACCGTTTCGATGCCCTGCGCGATCGCCACCACAACCTCTTCCGGCGGCGCCACTAGCCCGGGTTTCGGCCGCGGGCGGATCGAGCGTTCCGGCGCCCCGGCAAGGCGGATCGTCTTGCCACCAGGGCCGACATATCCGGGGTGCCGTGGTCGCACGGTGGCGACCTGTGCCGGCACATTTGCGAACCCGAGGTCGAGCAATTGCGCCACCCGGTCGTTGCGCGCCTGGGTCGAGGTGCCGCCAAACATCGTCGCAACCACCCGGCGGCCGCCCCGTTCCGCAGTCGCAACGAGGTTGAAGCCGGCCGCGTTCGTGTAGCCGGTCTTGATCCCGTCGGCGCCCTTGTAGGCAGCCAGGAACCGCCGGTTGGTGTTCGGCAGGGTCTTTCCGGGGATGTCGATGGAGCGGCGTTTGAACAGGTGGTAATAATCTGGATAGTCGAAGAACAGGTGCCGGCCGAGGGTCGTCATGTCGCGGGCGGTCGAGAGGTGCCCCGATTCGGTCAGCCCGTGGGCGTTCTTGAAGTGGGTCCGGCTCATGCCCAGCGCTTGCGCAGTGCGGTTCATCCGCCGCGCGAAGGCGGCCTCGGAGCCCGAGATCGCCTCGCCGATCGCTGTCGCCGCATCGTTGGCCGACTTCACCGCCGCGGCGCGGATCAGGTAGCGCAGCTGGATCTTCTGACCCGGGCGCAGACCCAGTTTCGACGGCGGCTCGCTGGCCGCGTGCCTGGTGATCGACACCAGTGTATCGAGGCTGATCTCGCCATGCTCCACCGCCTCGAAGGCGACGTAGAGCGTCATCATCTTGGTGAGCGAGGCGGGGTGAAGCCGGGTATCGGCGTTCTCCGAATGGATCACCTTGCCGGTCCGCATGTCCATCACCAGCTCGGCGCGAGGCGCCGCCTGAACCTGCACGGCGAAGGACATCGCCGCGACCAGAATTGTCGCGTATTGAAAGAACTGCCGAAGACGCCGTTTCACGTCGTCACCTGTATGCTGCTGCCTGGTTTTTCCCCGGGTCTTCGCCCGGGTGTCCAACACAGGTTAACAGAGGTGGGGCGTTGGGAAAATACCTGTTTTTCAATGTTTTCGAGGCCTGTGGTAAGGGGTCGCAGGCAGATTTGGTGTGAAAAGTACAAGTGGCAACAAGATCGGCCATTGTGGCGACAATGTGGCGAAACCACTGGCACCGGCGATGGCCCCGGTTCGCGGCGCACGCGCCTCAGCCGAGCTGGGCTACCAGCGCCGGCAACGCCCCCAGCCCGTCGATCCGCGCGAACCGCGGGTGCGCGACCGGTGGCTCTGCGTGCTCGAAACTCCAGGTGAGGTCATGGGGCACATGGACCCCCCAGGCGCCCGCCTCCAGCGCCGGGATCACGTCGGACTTCAGGCTATTGCCCACCATCAGCGCGGCCTGCGCCCCGGTGCCGTGGCGGGCGAAGGCGGTCGAATAGGTGGCACGGGTCTTGTCGGAGACAATCTCGACCGCGTCGAACATCTCTCCCAGCCCCGATTGCGCGAGCTTGCGCTCCTGGTCGATGAGATCGCCCTTTGTGACGAGCACCAGTGTATGGTCGGGCGCCAGCGCCTCGATCGCCTCGGCCGCGCCGTCGATCAGGTGGATCGGATGCGCGAGCATCTCCTGGCCCGCCTCGACGATCTCGCGGATCACCCGCGCCGGCACCCGTTCGCCGGTCACCTCGATCGCCGTCTCGATCATCGACAGCACGAAGCCCTTGATGCCGAAACCGTAGCGTCCGAGATTGCGCCGCTCGGCCGCTTCGAGCCGCTCGGCGAGGTGGTCGGGGTCGGCGTAATCAGCGAGCAGAGCGGTGAAGTGTCCTTGCGTGTTCTGGAAAAAATGTTCGTTCTGCCAGAGCGTATCATCAGCATCGAAACCGATGGTGGTGATCCTGCCGCCCATGAAACCCCCGATCCGACTTTCTACCCAAAGGAATGTCAGCTTGGCCTTTTTCATGCCGCGCTTTGTCGCTATATAGTCCGTTCTGAACAAGGCTGAACAGTGCAGCGGAGAAGCTTCGTGTCGCGAGACCCGATTGAACAGATCCTGATGTCCGGTGGGGACGACACGCCCGACGGAACCGTCGCGGTCGAAACCAGGACCCGCACCAAGAAGCCACCGATGTACAAGGTGCTGCTTCTCAACGACGATTTTACGCCGATGGAATTCGTGGTGCTGGTGCTCGAACGGTTCTTCGGCATGAACCATGCCCAGGCCTTCGAACTTATGCTCGCGGTTCACAAGAAGGGGCTCGCCGTGGTCGGCGTGTTCTCCTACGAGATCGCCGAAACCAAGGTGACGCAGGTGATGGAACTTGCCCGCCAGCAGCAGCACCCGCTGCAATGCACGATGGAGAAGGAATAGCGCCGCTCTTTTAGGCCTGACGGCCTTTCACCCGCGAAAAGACAGCGCTTCCAAGCCATGATCGCCTCCCGCCTTTCCCATGCGCTCACTACCGGCGCCCTCACCCTGCCCGTCGGGCGCATTGCGGTGTTCGGGCCGCCCCCGGGGTATGACCTTACCGCCCTGCCGCGCGAGGCGCTCACTCTGGTGAGCCACGACGCGGTCGCCACCAGGCACTGGCAGGCGGCGGGGTATGAGCACACCCGCACTCCATCGGGTGTTTTTGCGGCCGCGCTGGTCGTTCTCCCGCGCGCCCGGGACGCCCAGAAAGCCCTCCTCGCCGAGGCAGCGGCGCTGGCCCCGCTGGTGCTGGTCGACGGGCAGAAGCACGACGGGATCGAGACGATCCTGAAAGCGGTGAAGGCGCGTGCGCCGGTCGCCGGCGGCCTGTCCAAGGCCCACGGCAAGCTGTTCTGGGTCGAAGGCGCAAGCTTCCCCGACTGGGCCGCGCAGGCGCGCGATGTGGATGGCTTCGTCACCCGCCCCGGCGTGTTCTCGGCGGACGGGCCCGACAAGGGCTCGCGGGCGCTCCTGGACGTGTTGCCGCCGCTGAAGGGCACTGTGGCCGATCTCGGCGCGGGCTGGGGCTTCCTCGCCCATCACATCCTCAAAAACCCGGCCGTCACCCGGGTCCACCTGGTCGAGACAGATGCGATCGCGCTTGACTGCGCGCGCGAGAACGTGACCGATCCGCGCGTGGAATTCCACTGGGCCGACGCGACCCGCTGGCGCCCGCCCGCTCTGCTCGACACCGTCGTATCGAACCCGCCGTTCCACCGCGACCGCGCCGGCGACCCGGGGCTTGGCCGCGCCTTCATCGCCGCCGCAGCCGGGATGCTCGCCCCCTCGGGCAGCTTGTGGATGGTCGCCAACCGGCACCTTCCCTACGAGGCCGAACTCGCGGCCGGGTTCTCGGACGTCGCGGAAGTCGATGGCACCCCCGGCTTCAAAGTCATCCACGCAAGAAAGCCCCGCCGGGTCCGGCGTTGATCCGCCGCCCGACGACCCTGTCCCCAAACTGGAAACAGTCACCCTAACCACCCGGGTTTGTTGCTGATATCAGCGAGATCCGGCAGCTGCCCACCCCGCAAACGCCACATTCACCAGGTATCCCGCCGCGCGCGGGGCAAACCGGTTTCTACTTCACCCGGGAGGGCTCTAGGCTCTCCCAAGGGAATCAGGAGACAGGCATGTCTTTTTCGATCAATGGCAAGACCGCCATCGTTACCGGCGCCGCCAACGGCGTCGGCTTGTCCATCGCCCGACATTTCGCCGAACAGGGCGCCAACGTGGTCTGCGCCGATATCGACGAGGCGAAGCTCATCGAGGAATTCGGGCGCAACCCCGAAAACAGCGACGACAGCAACGGCGACGACAGCAACATCCGGATCTATGCGGGCGACCTGCGCACCAAGCTCACGATCACCAACCTGATCGCCGCCGCGGTCGATGCCTTCGACCAGGTCGACATCCTCGTCAACGCCTCGCGACAGGTCATCGCCTCCGACCCGCTCGACATGAAGGACAAGACGGTCGAACTGCTGCTCGACCAGAACCTGATGACCGCGCTGAGGCTCAGCCAGGCGGTCGCAAAGCGCTTCATCGCACAAGGGGACTCCCTGCCGGAGGATTCCGACGAGCAGCTCGGGACGATCATCAACTTGTCGTCTATCGCCTCTACCCGCACCCAGCCGGGTCTGATGGCATTTTCCATCGCCGCCGCGGCGCTCGAACAAGCGACCCGGGCGCTGGCCGTTGCGCTGGCGCCAAACCGCATCCGGGTCAACGCGGTCAGCTTCGGCTCGGTGATGAGCGCGAGCCTTCGCGATACCTTGCGCGAAGACCCGGATCTGCGCGGCATGATCGTCGACGGCACCCCACTCGGCCGGATCGCCGGCGCCTCCGAACTGGCGGAAACGGTGCGCTTTCTGGCCTCCGACGGGGCCGGCTTCATGACCGGACAGGTCTTGACCGTCGACGGCGGGCGCTGCCTGGTCGACGTTGTCGGCGCGCCGGTGCACTGATGACGGTGCACTGNNTGCACAGGCTCCCGCATACCCGCGCCCGGAACCGCGCGCCGGCCTTTCACGAAGTCCGGCCTCGTCACCGCAGCAAGAAGCGCCCAGGCGCGCTACTGTGGAAACTTGGCCTGGCACGCGGCGATCGCCGCTTCCAGCCGCTTCTGCTCAGCCTGGAGGGCCGCGAGTTTCGCGGTCTCGGCCGCGCGGCTGATCGGCCGTTTGTCGAACATCGCCTCGCCGTCCTCTTCCGTGCAGAGCCGCACAAAGCCGGCCCGGGTGACACAATGGTGCACGCCGTGGCGGGACCGGGTCGGCACCAGCCGGTATCCCCGGCCAAGATCTTGCGCGGTGTCCTGCAGGTCCGCTTCCACCGCCCGCAACTCGGCCCGGTACGGCGCCTCGCATTGGCTCCGGGGCGTGGTGGCGCAGGCGGCCATGAGTGGCAGGGCCAACAGGACAAGGTGTATCGGTCGCATCGGGGTCACTCCTTCGGCCCCGAACCTAACCCAGCCGGCGCGCCCGGGCAAAACCTCCTTTGCCGCTCCGGTCAATCCTGTTAGCCACCAGCATCCAGAGGCCGACCAAGGGAGAACGCCAATGACCGAAGCCGCCATGACCGAGCAAAAAGCGCGCGCCAGCGCCTGGTTCCGCCAGCTTCGCGACGAAATCGTCGCCGCGTTCGAGGCGTTGGAGGACGCCCAGGCGCACGGTCCTTTCGCCTCCCAACCCGCCGGCCAGTTCGAAGTGTCCGAGACGAAGCGCGCCTCCAATGATGGCTCGGATGCCGGCGGCGGGCTAATGAGCGTCATGCGCGGCGGCCGGGTGTTCGAGAAGGTGGGAGTCAACATCTCCACGGTGCACGGCACGCTGGGCGAAGCGGCGCAGACGGCGATGGCTGCACGCGGCGTACCGGGGATCGAAGGCGATCCGCGGTTCTGGGCCTCGGGCATCAGCCTGGTCGCCCATATGCAGAACCCGCACACGCCCGCCGTCCACATGAACACACGGATGTTCTGGACGCCGGGGGCCTGGTGGTTCGGCGGTGGCGCCGATCTCAACCCCTGCATCGAGTACGACGCCGACACCGCGCATTTCCATGCCGCCCTGAAGACCGCCTGCGATGCGCACGACCCGGGATACTATGAGAAGTTCAAAGCCTGGGCAGACGAGTATTTCTTCGTGCCGCACCGGGGCCGGGCACGCGGGGTCGGCGGGATCTTCTACGACGATCTCAACACCGGAGACTGGGAGGCGGATTTCGCCTTCACCCAGGCCGTCGGCCGCGCCTTCCTGCCCGCCTTTGTGCCGGTCACCGAACGCCGCCGCGACACGACCTGGACGGACGCCGACAAGGACACCCAGCTGGTCCACCGCGGGCTCTACGCGGAATACAACCTGGTCTACGACCGTGGCACCAAGTTCGGGCTCGCGACGGGGCATGACGCCAATGCCGTATTGATGAGCCTGCCGCCGCTGGCGAAATGGGTGTGAGAAATCGTTACGGCTAACGCCGATCCGACCCGGGCGCGGGGCTTCGCCCCGCGCGGGTCGCCGCGCCAAAGGCGCGGCGAAACACCTCAGATGCCGTGACCCTCAACCACCACGAACGGTGTCGATCATCAACTGCACATTCTCGGGGTCCGCATCCGGCGTGATGCCATGGCCGAGGTTGAAGATGTGCGGCCCATTCTTGAACGCCGCAACCACCTCGCGGGTGGCGTCGACCAGCGCCTGCCCGCCGGTCACCATGTGCCCCGGCGCGAGGTTTCCCTGCACGCAGCCGTCTTTCTGGACGTTCTCGGCCGCCCAGCGCGGTGACACCGAATTGTCGATCGCCACGCAATCAGCCCCGGTTGCCTTGCCGAAACCGATGTAGCCCGCCCCCGCCTCGCGCGGAAAGGCGATGATCGGCAGGCCGGGGTGGCGCGTCTTCAGCTCGGAAATGATCCGCTGCGTCGGCGCGAGCGCGTATCGGTTGAAATCCTCGCCTTTGAGCGACCCCGCCCAGCTGTCGAACAGCTTCACCACCTCGGCGCCAGCCTCGACCTGTTTCGACAAGTAATCGATAGTGGCCTCGGTCAGCCGGTCGATCAACGCCTCGAACAGCGGCCGGTTCTCGGCCTTCAGCGCATGCGCCGGCCCTTGGTCCTTCGTCCCCTTGCCGGCGATCATGTAAGTCGCCACCGTCCAGGGCGCGCCTGCGAAACCGATCAGCGCGGTCTCGGCGGGCAACTCGCGCGACAGGCGGCGTACGGTCTCGTAAATCGGCGCGAGGTGGTCGTGGATCTCGCCCGCCTGTTTGAGCTTGTCAAAATCGTCCTGCGTGGTGACGGTGGAGAGCCGCGGCCCCTCGCCGGTGACGAACCAAAGATCCGCGCCCAGCGCCTGCGGCAGCAGCAGGATGTCGGCGAACAGGATCGCCGCGTCGAACCCGTAGCGGCGGATCGGTTGCAGCGTGACCTCTGTGGCCAGTTCGGGATTGAAGCACAGGCTCAAAAAATCGCCCGCCTGGGCGCGGGTCGCACGGTATTCCGGCAGGTACCGGCCGGCCTGGCGCATCATCCAGATCGGCGGCACGTCCAGGGTCTCGCCCGCAAGGGCACGCAGCAGCAGCTTGGTCATCGTCGGTCCTTTCGCTCGTCCCGGCTGGTTCCCAAGTGCCGCACCGCTTGTCAAGCACGGTGGTCGGACGAAGGGGCGTGGACAGGCCGATTGGGCGCGTTTAAACCCCGGGGTCATGACGCTCGATTTGCCCTCCCCCGCCCAGCCCCTGAAAATCGGCACCCGCGGCTCGCCGCTTGCCCTCGCCCAGGCGCACGAGACCCGCGCCCGGCTGATGGCCGCCTTCGATCTGCCCGATGCCGCATTCGAGATCGTGGTCATCAAGACCACGGGCGACAACCCAGGCCTGATCGCCGCCGACCGGCCGCTCAAGGAGATCGGCAACAAGGGGCTGTTCACCAAGGAGATCGAGGAGCAGCTGCTGACGGGCGGGATCGACATCGCCGTGCATTCGATGAAGGACATGCCGGTGGAACAGCCCGGCGGTCTCCTGCTCAACTGCTATCTGCCGCGCGAAAGCTCGGCCGACGCCTTCGTCTCTCTCAGGCACGAAGCGGTTGTCGATCTGCCCGAGAGCGTGGTCGTCGGCACCTCATCGCTGCGGCGCAAGGCGCAGCTCCTGAACCGCCGGCCCGACCTCAAGGTTGTCGAGTTCCGCGGCAACGTTCAGACGCGTTTGCGCAAGCTTGAAGAGGGCGTGGCCGAAGCCACATTTCTCGCCATGGCCGGGCTCAACCGGCTGGGGATGAGCGCGGTGCCGCACCAGGCCATCGCGCCCGAAGAAATGCTGCCCGCCATCGCCCAGGGCGCTATCGGCATCGAGCGCCGGGCGCACGACAGCTGTACCGCCGGAATGCTCGACGCGATCCACCACGCCGAGACCGGCCTGCGCCTCGCTGCCGAACGCGCCTTTCTCGCGGCCCTCGACGGCTCCTGCGAGACGCCCATTGCCGGGCTCGCAACACTCGACGGCGCCACGCTCCGTCTTCGCGGCGAAATCCTGCGCACCGACGGCTCCGAAGCCCTCGACGATGACATGACCGGACCGGTCGAGGACGGCCCCGAGATCGGGCGGGCGATGGCCGCGCGGCTGCTCGCGCGGGCCGGCGACGGGTTTTTCGACTGGAAATGACCCAATGCCAGTCGGCGGCTGCTGAGGGCGGTTGAGCCGACCCTTCGGGCGGCCCGGCGCGTCGATGGTCAATCTGGCAAAACCTTCCCCGGGTTCATGATCCCCTCCGGGTCCAGCGCCGCCTTGATCGCCCTCATCACCGCGAGCGCCACCGGATCCTTGCGCCGCGCCATCGAGCGCTTTTTCGACAGGCCGATCCCGTGTTCAGCGCTGAACGAACCGCCCATCTCCTGCACAACCTGCTCGACCGCCTCCATGATCGCATCGGCGAGCACCGGGTCGTCGCGGGTGGGGTAGACGGTATAGTGGATGTTGCCGTCGCCCAGATGCGCGACCGAGAGATCGCGGGCGCCCGGGTCGAGCGCCGAGAGCGCCGCCCGGGCGCGGTCGAAGAAGCCGGGCACAGCGTCGAGCGGCAACGCGATGTCGTTGACCACATTCGGCGTGATCGCGAGCGTCACCTCGGCCGCGGCCTCACGCAGCGCCCAGATCTCGCGCCGCTGGCTCTGCGAGCGCGCAAGAACGGCGTCCAGCACCCGGCCCGCCTCCATTTCGGCACCTAGAAGATCTTCGAGCCGGGCCAGCGCCGGCGCGATGCCGTCGGGGTCCGGTTCGACATCCGCCGCCGCCGTGATGCCGATCTCCAGCATCACGTTCACTCCGGCAGGCGCGAGCGGCAGGCGCATCTCCGGGTGGATCCCGGCGAGCGCATCGAGATAGGCGCCCGGCATGTATTCAAAGGCCTCGACTGCACCGCCGGTTTCGGCCTGCAAGTGATCCAGCAGCGCCAGCGCGTCGTCGAGCGATGCGAGTGTGACCATCGCGGTCACATAGGCGCGCGGCAAAGGCACGAGCTTGACCACCGCGGCGGTGATGATCCCGAGCGTGCCCTCGGCGCCGATCAGAAGATCCCTCAGATCGAACCCGGAGTTGTCCTTGTGGAGCGCGCTCATGAGATCGAGCACCGCGCCGTCCGGCATGACCGCTTCGAGCCCCAGCACCAGCGCCCGCGTATTGCCATAGCGCAGCACGTTGGAGCCGCCGGCATTGGTCGACATCGCGCCGCCGATGGTGGCCGACCCCTTGGCGCCGAAGGTGAGCGGGAACGCAAGTCCGTGTTCCGCGACGGCAGCGTGGAGGTTTTCGAGCACCACGCCCGCCTCGGCCACCGCGACACGAGACCCGGGCCGGACCTCGCGGATGCGGTTCAGCCGTTCGAGCGAGAGCAACACGGCACCTGGGGCCTGGGCCCCGCCGGTCTGGCCGGTGTTGCCGCCGATGGGCACGACCGGTGTACGGGTTTCCCTTGCCAGCCTGACCAGAGCCGAGACCTCCGCGGTGTCAGCGGGCCGGACCACGCAAACGGGGTCGGCGGAATACTTCCCTGTCCAGTCGGCGGCGTAGCGCGCGGTGTCGGCGCCGGTCAGGACATTTGGGGGACCGATGATCTCTCGGGCGGCGGCGATGAAGTCCATGCATCTTCTCCCAAGGTCCGGCCCGCAGATGCCCCTGGGCGGATGCGCGAACTGTCACGCCCACCCGCGCGGCGTTCCCCGGCCAGTTTTGCAGATTACCGGTATCATACTGCGGCCACGGGGATAATCCCCGGCCACGCCAGGGCGGACCTGAGGCGACGCAGACGCCTCAAACGGCAGGCGGCAGACCCTTCAAGCCCTGCCCCCGCCTATCTCACACCGCCTGCGAATGGCGCGCGGAACTCATGTCATAGGCGTCAAAATACTGCGCGACGATGCGCGCCAGCGGCCGCGCATCGTCGAGAATGGTGAGCACCCCGCCTTCCAGCGTGGTCGCCCCCGGCAACGCCTCCTCGAGCCCGTCGGCCATCGCCACGATCCGCTCCAAAGCCTCCCCGTGCTCCGCCGCGACCGCGCCCAGGTCGGCGCGAAAGTCGCACAGCAGAAGTTCGATGATCCGGGCGCGCACGAGGTCGTCACCAGCGAAGACATGGCCCTTGACGGTGGCCAACTCGCCCGCGCGCACCCGTTCCTGGTATTTCGAGGTGGAGGGTTCGTTCTGGGCGTAGCCTTGCGGGAAGCGCCCGATCGACGAAGCGCCCACCGGGATCAGTGCGGGCGACTTGTCCTCGGTGTAGCCCTGGAAATTGCGGTGCATGGTGCCTTTGCGATGGGCGATCGCCAGCCCGTCGTCGGGCTTGGCGAAATGGTCGATGCCGATCTCTTGCAAACCGGCGCCGACGAACAGACCACGGGCGACATTGTAGAGGTCCAGCCGGGCTTCCGGCGACGGCAGGGCGTCGGTTGGGATCAACTGCTGGCGCTTCGACATCCACGGCACATGAGCATAGCCGAACAGCGCGATCCGGTCGGGGCCGAGGCTGATGACCTTGTTCACCGAATCGGTGATCCGTGCCTCGGTCTGGTGCGGCAGCCCGTAGAGCAGATCGACGTTCAGCGACCGAATGCCGCGCTCTCTGAGCCCGTCGACCGCCGCCTTGGTCACTTCGTAGCTCTGGGGCCGTCCGATCACTTCCTGGATCATCGGATCGAAATCTTGCACCCCGATCGAGGCGCGGTTGAGCCCCGCGGCGGCGAGCGCATCGAGCCGGGGTCCGTCGATCTCGGTCGGGTCGATCTCGACCGAAAACTGCGCCCCCGGGCCAAGCGGCGCCACCTCGAAGATCGCGCCCGCGAGATCGGCGATCATCTGCGGCTCAAGCAGTGTCGGCGTGCCCCCGCCCCAGTGCAGATGTTCGAGCATCACCCCGTCCGGAAGCCGCGCCTGGATCAGCGTGAGTTCCTTCTTCAGGGTCTGAACATAGGCCGCGACCGGCTCCG
>DQCI01000112.1:1913-6936 GCA_003545125.1 Paracoccaceae bacterium | reverse complement strand
GCAGTGGGGTAACTCGTGTAGCGGGGCACCCGTGCGTCGAACAGACCGAGTTTGCGAAGTTGCGTGTATTGTTGCATTCGACTAGGCTCTATCGGAAACCACGCGCGCGACATTGATCAGGATCAAATCGGAATCCCTGCATGAAAGCCAAGATGGACTTGTCCTTCGACACCAAGGAGTGCTGGAACTGCCCGATCAAGCATCAGGCGGTGTGCTCCAGGTGTGAGCCGGATGAGTTGAAGCGGCTTGATGAGATCAAATACTATCGGAACTACGAGGCCGGACAGCCGGTGATATGGGCCGGAGACCACATGGAATTCGTGGCTTCCGTGGTAACCGGCATCGCCAGCCTCAGCCAGACGATGGAAGACGGGCGCACCCAGATGGTGGGCCTTCTGCTGCCGTCGGATTTTATTGGTAGGCCAGGCCGCGACTCGGCTCCGTTCGACGTGGTTGCGGTGTCCGACCTCACGATTTGTTGTTTCCGCAAGTCGCCGTTCGAGGATCTCATGACCAGCACGCCGCATATCGGCACGCGGCTGCTCGAGATGACGCTGGATGAGCTTGATTCGGCCCGGGAATGGATGCTGGTACTGGGCCGGAAGACGGCGCGCGAGAAGATCGCCTCGCTGCTTGCCATCATCTCCCGTCGCGATGCCGCTCTCAAGAAACAAACGCCAAAAGACGGGATGAGTTTCGATCTACCGCTGACCCGCGAAGCGATGGCGGACTACCTGGGGTTGACCTTGGAGACCGTCAGCCGGCAGATCTCGGCGCTCAAGAAGGCCGGGATCATCGAGCTGGATGGCAAGCGCCGCATTGTGGTGCCGTCGCTCGAGCGGCTGATGAACGAGACCGGCGACGACGTCGACGGCGGGCTGATTGCCTGACCGCGACACATGACCGGCGCTCCCTGACAGGAGACCAGCCGTCGAAACCTTGCCGAGTCAGCCCGACAACCCCGGACTCCCTCCCGTATTTCAACAGGCTGCCGATCTCTCAGGGACTCAGCGCATCACAAAGCGTGGGTGTCTGCTGCCGGGTCGCGGCTCCTGCGGGCTGACCTGCGCTCTGGCCCGAAGCGCCCCCCGTCACCCATGGCTCCGTTCCTCGATATAGCCGCGCAGCTCCTCCGCTTCCTTGCGCGCATCCCGCAAGCCTTCCATCGCCGCATTCAGTTCCGCTTTGGTCTGGGCGAGATTGTTCGACATCTCCGCCTCACGCTTTTGCAGATAGGTGATCGCCTGATCGCGTGTTTCCTCGGCCTCGTGCAGCGCCTGCGCGATGCGGTCGAGCTCACTCATGTCGCTCGTCGCGACCCGGGTGAAGCGGTGGATGAGCCAATGCGCGAACCACCCCAGCAGGAAAGCCACGAAGAGGATGATGGCGGTGACGATGATGAACTCGGTCCGGTTCATGGGTTCACTCCGTGGTGGGGGCGTTGGGCAGGTTGGCGGGCCGTAGCCGCGGCCGGATGCCTTCGAGATCGGGATGCACGACAATCGGCGGACGTGCGCGCGGACGAGTCGACGGAATGTCGCTCGGCTGGGCAGCGGCAGTATCGCCAGCGGTCGTATCGGCGGTGTCGCTTTCGTCGCCCGCGGTCTCGGCGTCCGCAGTCGCTTCGTCCCCCGCGGTTGCCTCGTCAGCCCCGGTCGCTTCGTCTTCCGCTGTCGCCACTATATCGCCGGCCAGGCCCTCCCCGGTCGCATCCCCCTCACCTGTCACTTCGGCCTCCTCGGTCGCTTCGGCATCCGCCGTCGCGTCGGGGGTTTCCGTGACAGTGGGCATATCCGCAGTTTCGGTGGCGGTTGCCGCCTCATCCGAGACGGTGTCCGTCTCGTCTTCGGCAGATCCTGTCGCCTCGGCTTCGTCCGAGAGGGCCACATCACCGGGGGCAGTTTCCGGCGCCAGGGCGTCGGCACGCCCCGCGTCGCCCGTCGCCGGCTCCAGGTTCGGCGCGGTTTCCGCTGCCGCGGCAATCTCTGCCGGATCCGCCGCGAGGTCCGGCGCCCCGGCATCCGCAACGCCGGCGTCCGGTGTGGCTGGATCGGCGGCTTCGGCGGCCACGTCGCCCGCGGGCTCCGTCCCGGTTTCGGCGGCGAGGGTGTCTACGTCCGTTCCCGCATCCGCAGACGTCGAAGATGCGGTATCGTCTCCACCGGCGTCATCAATGCCGACCTCCGTCGCCGCCGCCGCCTCTGTCGCCGCGCCTTCTTCAGGGCCGGCCATGGCGGCCTTGTCTGCGGCATCGGCCTCATCCGCCGCGCCCGGCGCCGTGTCCTCGGCCGTCACCGGCGCGTCCGCCTCGGGATCGGTCCCGGCCTCGGCTCCCGGCGCCGCCGGTTCCGCCGCATCGGCACCCGGCACCGCCGGTTCCGCCGCACCGTCACCGACCCCGGCAGCGCCGTCTTCCACGCTCTCGCCCGTCGCATCCGGCGTTTCCGGTGCGGGCTCGGCGGCCCCCTCGGATCCATCCTCAGACACCGCTTCCCCGGCCTCTCCGTCAGCCGTTCCGGCCTTCGTTTCGCCCGCATCTTCCACCGTCGGTGCGCCGACGCCGGTGTCGTCTGCCCCATCAAGAGTCGGGCGGGCCAGCGGGCGGATCGTCGGTGCTTCGCCGTCTGCCACCTCGGCCCGGGGACGGGTCTCGCCGACCAGGCTGAACTCGATCCGCCGGTTGGCCTCGCGCCCGTCCTCGGTGTCATTGTCGGCAATCGGGGCCGCCTCGCCGTAGCCGAACGCCTTGAGGTTGGTGGTCAACACCCGCCGGGCGAGCAGCGCCGAGACGACCGCCTCGGCCCGGCGTTGCGACAGAGCCTGATTCATTTCCTCGCGGCCCTGGCTGTCGGTATAGCCGCCGATTTCCATCGCCACGTCCGGGCAGGTCTTCAGGATGTCGGCAATCCGGTCGACGGTCGTCGCAGACGCCCGCTCGATCTCGGCCGAGCCCGGAGCGAAGGAAATCTTGCTCTGTGCCATCACCGCATTGACGTCAGCCACGCATTCCTGTGGCGTCGGCATCGCGGCGACCGGGTCGAGGGATTCCTCATATTTCACATTCACCCGGAAGTCTTCCGCCTCGCCGAGTTTCTCCGACAGAAGACGCGAGATCTCGGCCGAGGCCCCCTTGTCGCCAGTGGACCCGGCCACCGTGACCACATCCGGGCGCACCACCACCCGGCCGTCCGCCAGCTGGTCGAGCGCCTCGAGCCCGGCAAGCGTGCGCACGGCCCAGGAGGTAGGCAGCGCAGGGTCGAGCCGCAGCGGCGCATAGACGTTACGGGTGCCGAACCGCGCGCGGGCAAGGGTTTCGGCGATGGTGCGGTCCTGTTCGCTCGCCACCCGGCCGCGCAGTTGCACGGCACCGCCGTCGCCGAGGGTGGCGATGAACTCGGGCGGGCCGGCGGGCGAGACCGGGCCGGTCTCGGGCTCGGTCAATACACCATGCAAGGAAAACACCTCCGGCAGATCGGCCTCTAGCTCGCCGATCACCCGGTCGTAAATGCCCTGCGGCGTTTGCGCCGGCGCGATCAGGGTGATGTCGGCGTCGGAAAAGGTGAGCGAGCCGCCGCCCATGTCGTGCACCGCCATGATGCCGCGCGCCACCGCGTCGGGCCAGTCGGGTGACGGCACGCCGAGCCCGATGGTGCAGTCGACCGCACCCTTTACCCCGGCGGCGATCCCGGCAGAAATGATCTTGTTGCGGTCAGCCCGGGTATAGGCGGTGCAGGCGTCAAACCGCGCGCCCTGCTCGTCGTAGAGGAACCGCACGATATAGGGCGAAATCACGTCGAGCGGCGCACGGATATCGAGCGTGAGGCGCATACCGGCCGGGCGTTCGCGCCGGATCTCCTGCTCCCATTCCCGCTTCTGGTCGGGCGACGCGGCAATGGCTTCCACGGCCACATGTTCGGCGTCCATCGAGATCTTCGAGCGCGGCAGCATTCCGGCCACGTCCAGCGCGAAATCGAGCGCGTTCTCCCAGCCCTGCGGAGTCGGGTAGGCGGCAGTCTCGAGGAAGTCGGCCACAGGCTGGATCGGATCGATCGCGCGCATCCGCGTGGTGAGCGCCTCGCGGTCGGCTTCGGCCGGGATCAGCCCGATCAGGGAGATACCGGCCTCATTGCGCAGCATTTCAACCGAGAACCGCGGCGGTTCGATCGCGACAGCTTCGGGCAAGACCATCTGGTCGATCACCCTGGCGCCGTCGACCTCGTGCGCGGCCGCAGAAAGTGCTGCGAACCGGGCCGCTTCGGAGGGCGCATCGCCGGACAGGAAGACCTGGAGGCCGTTGACCTCCACCTCGGCCCAGTCTTCGCCGGAGAGGAACAGCGCGTGGTCCACTGCGGTTCTGGACGTGCGCTCGACCGCCACCAGCGCGCCCCAAGCCGCGGCCAGGGCGATGACGGCAACGATCGCGAGCACGGCGATGGACAGGACGCCGTAGGTGCGGCGCGGTTTGAGAGGCGGGATCAGCTCAGGCATCGGGGTTCCAGTTCAGATGCGCCTCAATAGGGTGCCCTGCGGGGTCGCGCAATCACACGACTGCGGCGACGGCAAGAAACAGCACAGGGATGAGGCCCGCATCCCGGTTGGCACGAAATAGTTTCAGGCAGGTGTCGGGATCTTCGGTGTCGAGCACCCGAAGCTGCCACGACAGGTGCCAGCCGAGGAACCAGGGCGCCCCAAGCGCCACGACCAGGGCGAGGACGGACCTTTGCGGTGTGAAGGCAAGCACCACCGCCAGCGCCATCAGCAGCACGCAGAGCACGAGGAAACCCCGCAGCCAGGCTTGCGTGTGGTCGCCAAACAACCGGGCGGTGGATTTGACGCCGATGAGCGCGTCATCGTCCTTGTCCTGGTGCGCATAGATCGTGTCGTAGAACAGAGTCCAGGCGATGCCGGCGAGGTAGAGCGCGACAGCGGGCCAGCCGAGCTTGCCGGTATGCGCGGTGTAGGCCAGGAGCGCGCCCCAGTTGAAGGCGATCCCGAGAAACACCTGCGGCCACCAGGTGAACCG
>DQCI01000112.1:0-1844 GCA_003545125.1 Paracoccaceae bacterium | reverse complement strand
GGCCAGCCACACGAAGGCCTGGCGCACCGTGACCTGGCCCGAGGGGATCGGGCGCGACATGGTGCGCGCAACGGCAGCGTCGAACGCGCGGTCGGTAATGTCGTTCCAGGTGCAACCAGCCCCCCGCATCAGCCAGGCGCCGAGCGCGGTGCCGAGCGCGATCCAGGCGTCGTGCCAGCCGAACGTGCCGGTCTCGCCGATCCCGAGCAACAGCCCCCACCAGCAGGGCAGCAAGAGCAGCCAGGTACCGATCGGGCGGTCGGCGCGGGAGAGGCGCAGATAGGGGCGCGACCAGGCGGGCGCGAGGTGATCGACCCAGTTTCCCGTCACGGCGTCGGAAACCTGGCCTGCGGTCACAGGGGCTTCTGTGGCCTCTGGCCTATCGCTGTCCACCGCCATATCGTGCCCCCATGCTGGCCCGCGAGAAAATCCGCCTCTTTGTAGACGCCCCCTTGGGGGAGGGCAAACGCGTCGCGCTCACCAAGGCGCAGGCGCATTACCTGTTCGGCGTAATGCGGCTCACCGAGGGCGCGCGGCTTGCTCTTTTCAATGGGGTCGACGGGGAATGGTCGGCAGAAGTGGCCGAGGCGCGCAAACGTGCCGGCACGCTCGCTTGCCTCGGACAGGCGGCCCCGCAGCTCGGGCCCCCCGACCTCTGGCTGATGTTCGCCCCGATCAAGAAGGCGCGCACCGATTTCATCGTCGAGAAGGCGGCGGAAATGGGCGCGGCCCGGATCCTGCCGGTGCTGACGGAATTCACCAATGCTGAACGGGTGAAGGTGGACCGGCTGCAGGCCCACGCGGTCGAGGCAGCAGAGCAATGCGGCGGCACCTTCGTGCCGCCGGTGGCGGCGCCGCAGAAACTCGCGGCGCTGCTGGACGGCTGGCCGGAGGAGCGGCGGATCCTGTTCGCCGACGAGGCGCTCGCGGAGGGTTCATCGGGACATCCGTCCCTCTTCGCCAGCGCCGACGGAACGAACAACCGAGACGCGCCCTGGGCCATCTTGATCGGCCCCGAGGGCGGGTTCTCTCCGGCCGAGCGGCAGCGATTGCGCGCGTTGGACAGCGCCCGCCCCGTCCGTCTCGGCCCCCGCATCCTGCGCGCCGACACCGCCGCCGTGGCGGCGCTGACGCTGTGGCAATCCACCCTGGGGGATTGGTGATGTTGCGCGCCGCCCGGCCGGGGGATGAACCCGCGCTCGAAGCGTTCCTCGCCCGCCATGCCGAGACCAGCATGTTCCTGCGTGCGAACCTCCTGCGTCTCGGGTTGTCCGACCATACGTCACCGCATGGCACCGCCTTTTTTCTGGCCGGCACACAAGGCATCACCGCGGTCTTCGGGATCTCCAACGCCGGATATGTCCAGATGCAAGCACCCGGCGCCCCGCCCGCGCTTCACGCCGCGTTCGCGGCCCGGATCGCGGGGCGCAACGTCGCAGGCCTGACCGGCGTGCCCGACCAGGTGGACGCGGCGAAACGAGCTCTCGGGATCGCCTGCGCGACCTTCTCGCTGGACAATCCAGAACCGCTCTACCGGCTGCGCCTCGATGCGCTGCGCCTGCCCTCCAGCCCAGGCGAGATCCGCGCACCGGCCGAAGCCGACCGCGACCTGATCTTCACCTGGACCCGCGCCTATTCCGCGGAGCTGCACATGAGTTCGCCCGACCGGCTCGACGAAGAGGCCAGCGGCCGCGCCGAACGCGCGCTCACCAGCGGCGACGTGCGCATACTGGAGATTGACGGCACCCCTGCGGCCATGACCGCGATCAACGCCCGGCTGCCGGACACGGTGCAGATCGGCGGGGGCTACACGCCGCCCGCCCTGCGCGGACGCGGACATGCCC
>DQCI01000274.1 GCA_003545125.1 Paracoccaceae bacterium | reverse complement strand
CGGCCGGGGATGTTGTAGATGATGATCGGCAGTCCGAGCTTGGCAAGCTCGGAGTAATGCGCGATCAGCCCGCGTTGCGTCGGCTTGTTGTAGTAGGGCGTGACAACGAGCCCGGCGTCGGCGCCCACCGCCTTGGCGTGTTGCATGAAGCGCACCGCTTCATCGGTGTTGTTCGAGCCCGCGCCGGCGATCACCGGGATCCGGCCCGCGGCTGTTGTGACCACGGTCTCGACGACCCTCTCGTGTTCCTCGTGGGTGAGGGTCGGGCTCTCGCCGGTGGTGCCAACGGGCACCAGCCCGCCCGAGCCCTGATCGACATGCCAGTCGACGAGGCGTTTGAGCGTATCGTAATCCACGGTGCCGTCCTTGAACGGCGTGACCAGGGCAGGAATGCTTCCCTTGAACATGACACGCTCCTTTTGCATCGGGTCTTTTTTTTCATCGGGTCTTTTGGCCGCCCCTCGCAGCGACTCTCGTCTTCTGCAGGGGAAACGCAGCGGAAACTAGCCGTTGTGTTGGAAAATGCCAAGAATGTGTGTTGATGCGTGATTCCTGCACGTTACGAATGCCCCATGACCGAGCAGAAAACCAAGAAACCCGCCCTTCGCGCCGCCCTTCATACTGTGCTTGCGCGGCTTGTTATCATTGCCTTTTTCGCCGGGCCTGCCCACGCCCAGAGTGCTGCCGAGGTCGCGGCGCTCGAGCGTGGGCTTGCGTTCATGCGGCAAGGCCAATGGGAGGAGGGGCTGGCCGCCGCTGGCCCGCAGGGCTCGGTCGGGCGCGACATCGTCGAATGGAACAGGCTGCGCTCGTCGAAGGGCACCTTCGCCGACACGCTCGACTTTCTCGCCCGCCGCCCCGAGTGGCCGGGGCTCGAGTTCTTGCAGAAACGGTCCGAGAAGACGATCCCCGAGGAGGCGGGTGCCGCCGCGGTGCTCGACTTCTTCCTGGCCCAGCCGCCGCAGACCGGCACCGGCACGCTGCGCTTCGCGCGGGCGCTTTGGGACACCGGCGCCAAGCAGGAGGCGATGGCCGAGGCGATCCGCGGCTGGACCTCGTTTTCGCTGAGCAGGGCGGAAGAAGAAGAGTTCATGGTCGACTGGCCGAAAACCCTCGCCTCGCACCATTGGGCGCGGATGGACATACTGCTTTGGCGCGGCCTCGCCGACCAGGCGCACCGCCAGATGGCGCGTGTGGACGATGCCCACAAGGCGCTCGCGAATGCGCGCATCGGGCTGCGGGAGAACGAAAACGGTGTGGATGCGCTGATCTCGCACGTCCCTGCCGCGCTCGCCGACGATCCAGGCCTCGCCTATGAGCGGTTCTTGTGGCGGGCCCGCAAGGGACGCAACGACAGCGCCATCGAGCTGGCCCTGGAACGGTCCGGCTCAGCGGACGCACTTGGTGACCCGGAACGCTGGTCGGACCGGCGGCTGCAACTCGCGCGCTGGGCGATGCGCGCGGGGAAATCGAAGACCGCCTATGCGCTCGCGGCCCGCCACCGTCTCACCGAGGGCAACGACCGCAATGCGCTCGAATGGCTCGCGGGCTACGTGGCGCTCCAGAAAATCGGAGACGCCGAGACGGCGCTGGCGCATTTCCGCGCCTTCGCCGAGGGCGTGGAAACACCGATCAGCGTCTCGCGTGGCGGCTACTGGGAAGGCCGCGCCCTCGAAGCGCTGGGCCGCAAGGACGAGGCGCAAGCGGCCTATGTACGCGCGGGCCAGCATCAGACCGCGTTCTACGGGCTGCTCGCGGCGGAAAAGGCGGGGCTCGCACTCGATCCGGCGCTGGCCGGTCCCGAGACCTTCTCTGGCCATGAGCAGGCTGCCTTCTGGACCACGTCCGCCATGCGGGCGGCGCGGCTTTCGCTGGCGGCAGACGAGCGCTATCTGGCGCGGCGGTTTGCGGCGCATCTCTCCGAGAGCCTCGACGCGACCGGCGTCGGCCAGATCATGCAATGGGCCGAAGACCAGGGTGCGCCCTATCTCCAGCTTTCGCTTGCGAAATACGCAATCGTTTACCACGGCCGGGTCTACAACCGGCCGTATTTCCCGATCCCGGACATCGGCCGCGGCAACCGGACCGTACCCCGCGCGCTGGAACTGGCGATCGCGCGGCGCGAGAGCGAGTTCAACCCGGGCGTCACCTCCGGGGCGGGCGCGATGGGGCTGATGCAGCTGATGCCGGGCACCGCGAAGGACATGGCGCGGCGCCTCGACATCGCCTACGAGCCCGGCAAGCTGCATGACGGCTACGCCTACAACACCCGGCTCGGCTCCGAATACCTCGCCTACCTGATCGAAAAGTTTGGCCAGAACCCGGTGCTGATCGCGGTTGGGTACAACGCCGGGCCGGGACGGGTGAACCAGTGGATCGAGCGCTACGGCGACCCGCGGGCGCGCGGTGTCGACGTGGTTGATTGGATCGAGACGATCCCCTTCGATGAGACCCAGACCTACGTCATGCGGGTGACCGAAAGCCTGCCCAACTACCGCGCGCGGCTTACCGGCGAGGTCGGAGAAATCCGCTTCACCGACGAGTTGAAACGGCGGTAGCGGTCGCGTCGCAAGGCGCCGGGGCGCCGGGGCGCCGGGGGGCCGGATGGCGAAGGTACCATCATGTCGGCGGCGTGGAGGCCTGTCAGATCGTGATGGGCCGGCGACCTGTGTGTTCCGGGATTCGGGGGTTCCAGACTCCTGGAACCTTTTGGGATTGCGGGGAAAAATCTCTCTTGACGGGCGTCACGACGGGGTGGCGTTGTGCGCTTTCGCCCGTTATGTGGCCAACCCCGCCCGCCGTTCCCGCCAGGCGGCCACCAGCCCGGCGCCGATCACCATCGCCGCCCCGATGGCGATGTTCGGCTCCAGGGTTTCGCCGAACACCGGGATTGCCATCATCGTGACGAACACCAGCTGGAAATAGGCGAAAGGCTGCACCGCGCTCGCCTCGACCACTTCGTAGCAGCGGATCAGCAACCAGTGTCCGAGCGCGCCGGTGACACAGAGCAGCGCCATCCATGCCCAGTCGGGCCGGCTCATCGGCTCCCAGAACCAAACCCCGACCAGCGTCATCCCGATGGCGCCGACGACACCGGTCCAGAAAAACGAGGTGGCGCTGGTGTCGCGCCGCGCGGCCAGACGCGTGAGGATCCCGTAGAGCGCCCAGAGCACCGCCGCGGTGAGCGCGATCAACGCTTCCGGTTCGAACACGGCCACGCCGGGGCGCAGGATCACCAGGATGCCGAGGAAGCCGACGCCGATTGCCGCCCACCGCCACGGCCCCACCTTCTCGCCCAGCACCGGCCCGGACAGGGCCGCGATGATCAGCGGGAAGGAGGCGAAGATCGCGTGCGTCGGAATCAATCCGAGCACGACGAACGCCACCACCGTCACGCAGATCTCGGTGATCAGGAGCAATCCGCGGATGATCTGCAGAACCGGCTGCGAGGTGGCCGCGGCGGCGCGCAGGCCCCCGGCCTTGCGCGAAGCCACCGCCAGCACGAAGGCGGCGAAGAACCAGTAGCGGATCATCACCACCATGAAGACGTTGTAGTTCTCGGCGAGATGGCGCGAGATGCCGTCCTGCATGGCGAAGACGAAACTGGCGGTGATCATCAAGGCGATGCCGAGACGCATCTGGCTGCGTATCATGGCCTGCATCCTACGCTCATGTGCCGTTTGCGACCAAACCCCGGGCGTCGCTCGACCGCGAACCCAGCGTCTTCCAGCGCGCGCCTGACGAAGCCCGCGGCGGTGTAGGTGGCGAAGGTGCCGCCGGGGGCGGTGTGCGTTCCAACGGCGGCCAAAAGCTCCGGCTCCCAAAGTGCCGGGTTCTTCGCCGGGCTAAACCCGTCGAGATACCAGGCGTCGGCCCGCCCGGCCCAGCGCGGCAAGGTGGTGCGTGCGTCGCCCTCGATCACCTCGACCCGCATCGCGCCCAGCGAAAACTGGCGTTCACCCCGCGACCAGGGCCCGATCACCCCATCCGCGACGGCCGCGGCTTGCGGAAAAGCGGCAAGCGCGCGTGCCATATCGTCCGCCGTCATCGGGTAGGCCTCGAAGCTGGTGTAGTGGAGCGGCCCCGGCGCGCCGGCCGCCTCGAAGGCGAGACAGGTTGCCAGCATGTTGAGCCCGGTGCCGAACCCCAGTTCCGCGACATGGAACCCGGGGGTGAACCGACCAGGCAGGTCGTTGCCCGCAAGGAAGGTGTGGCGGGTCTCTGCGAGGCCGTCTTCGAGGCTGAAATAGGGGTCGTCGAACCGTGTCGATACCGGAACGCGGCGCGCGGTCCACGCGACCTCGGCGCGTTGGCCCGCGGTCTGGTCCCCGGTCATGCGATCCCCTATGGAATGGTAAGCTGCGCGAGGATGCGCGTGTCAGGAGGGTTATGCAATGGTTGACGTCACGGTCCGCGGCGCGGGCGCCTTCGGGTTGGCGGTCGGCTACGGTTGCGCCCTGAAAGGCGCCAAGGTGCGGGTGGTCGACCCGCAAGGCCCCGGCGCCGGATCGTCCGGCGGCCTGGTCGGCGCGCTGGCGCCGCATGTGCCGGAGAACTGGAACGAAAAGAAGGCGTTCCAACTCGCCTCGCTCGCCATGGCGGAGGATTTCTGGGCCGAGGTGGCAGAGACCGGCGGGCACGATCCGGGCTACCTGCGGTCGGGCCGGCTGCAGCCCATCGCCGACGCGGCCGCGCTGACACTCGCCCGTGCCCGCACCGAGACCGCGGCCTTGCTCTGGGAAGGGCGGTTCACCTGGGAGATCGTGAACGCCGACCCCGCCTGGGGGCCGCTCACCCCGACCGGCCTCGTCATCCGCGACACGCTCACCGCCCGGATGCACCCGCGTATGGCGATCCCGGCGCTGGCCGCGGCGCTGGTCGCGCGCGGCGGCGAGATCGTCACGGATGCACCGGACGCGGGCCGGGTGGTCTGGGCCACCGGCTGGCAGGGGCTCGTCGAGCTTTCCGAACATTTCGGCAAGACCGTCGGAGTGCCGGTCAAGGGCCAATCCGCCGCCCTTGCATACGACGCGCACGCGCTGCCGCAGGTCTTCGCCGGGGGCGTGCATGTCGTGCCCCACGCCGACGGCACCGTGGCGATCGGCTCCACCACCGAACGGGAGTTCGAGCAAGGCGACACTTGCGACAACCAGCTCGACGCTGTCATCGCCCGCGCCCGGGCCGCCATTCCGGCACTGGCAGAGGCGCCCATTGTCAGCCGTTGGGCGGGCCTCAGACCGCGGGCGAAAACCCGCGCCCCGATGCTCGGCGCCTGGCCGGGTCGCGATGGGCACTACATCGCCAACGGCGGGTTCAAGATCGGCTTCGGCATGGCGCCAATGGTCGGCACCGCGATGGCCGCGCTTGTCCTCGACGGCGAAGACAGGATCCCGGGCGGCTTCAAGGTCGAAGCGAACCTCTGACCTCTGTTTTGGTCCCGATACCCCCGGTCTTACCCTTCAAGNNTTCTTCATCAGCATTCCAAGAAACTTCGCCGCCCCTTCATCGACCAGCCGCCCGTCGGCGTCGAAGGCCTTGTTGCAGGCCGCGACCAAGACCTCGGGTCCGTAGACGAGGTTGGCGCGGAACGGCATCATGCAAAGAATGAGCGAGTGCATCGCCCGCTCGCCACCGGCGCGCCCATCGGCCGCCGCCATCAGCGCCACGGGCTTGTCTTTCCATGGGTTGCCCTTCACCCGGCTCACCCAGTCGAGCGCGTTCTTCAACACGCCTGAGAGGTTCTTGTTGTACTCGGGCGTCGAGATCAGAACCGCATCGGCCGCCGCGATCTGGTCGGCGAGCTTCAGCACCGCCTCCGGGATGCCTTCGGCATCTTGCAGATCTTCGTCGAACAGCGGAAAATTCAGCTCGGCGTCGACAACCTCGGCCTCGCCGAAGACACGCGCCGCCTCGCGCACGAGGCGCCGGTTACAGGCACCTTGTCGCAGCGAACCCGAAATGCAAAGCAGGGTATGATCAGACATCGCGCACTCCATATTCTTTCGCCCGAATATATGGGCCGAATGTATGGGGCAGGGCGCGGGGCGCAAGGTGAAAGGCGAAACGATGCGGCACGGTGGGAAAATCCTGGTGGACGCGCTGAAGATCCAGGGCATTGCCCGGGTGTTTTCGGTGCCCGGCGAAAGCTTCCTCGCTGCGCTCGACGGCCTCCATGATTCGGGTATCCAGAACGTGGTCTGCCGCCAGGAGGGTGGAGCGGCGATGATGGCCGAGGCCCATGCCAAGCTCACCAATACTCCGGGCGTGCTGTTCGTGACCCGCGGCCCGGGTGCTGCCAACGCGTCTGCGGGCCTCCACGTTGCGATGCACGATTCGACGCCGATGATCGTCTTCATCGGCCAGATCGCGCGTGGCCACCGCGATCGTGCGGCCTTCCAGGAGGTGGACTTCCGCGCCTTCTTCGGCCCGCTCGTCAAATGGGCAGCCGAGGTCGACGACCCCCGGCGGCTGCCGGAATACATTTCGCGTGCGTTCCACGTGGCGATGTCGGGCCGGCCCGGGCCGGTGGTGCTGGCGCTGCCCGAAGACATGCTCTCGGCGGAGGTGGAGGCGCAAGACCTGAGCGCGGTTGCGCCTGCACCGGCTGCCGTCGCCCCTGCGGCGGTTGCGGCGGTCATGGATCGGCTCGCGGCCGCCGCGCGGCCACTGGTCATTGCCGGTGGGCCGCTCTGGACGGAAGCGGCGGCGGTTGATCTGACCCGTTTCGCCGAAGCCCAGGGCCTGCCTGTGGCGCTGGCCTTTCGGCGGCAGGATTACATGGACAACCGTCACCCCTCCTACGTGGGCGATCTCAGCGTCGGCATGCGTCCCGACCTGAAAGCCGCACTGGTCGAGGCCGATACGCTTTTGATCCTCGGGAGCCGCTTTGGCGACGTGGCTTCCGGTGGCTACGCGGTCGATCCCGCAGCGCCCGGCAAGACCATCATCCATATCCACCCGGACCCTGATGAGCTGGGCCGCGTCTTCCGGCCGGACCTTGGCATCGGCGCCACGGCGCCCGCGATGCTGGCGGCGCTGGCAGCGGAGAACGGTCCGGGCCGCGCCGAATGGGCGGGTTGGCGGGCCCGGCTCAGGTCCGGCTACGAGGCCTGGCGCGAACCGGTCGGGACGCCCGGGGCGGTGAAGCTCGAGACTGTCGTCGCCGAGCTTGGCCGGCGCTTGCCGGACGGCAGCGTGATCGCCAATGGCGCCGGCAACTACAACATGTGGCTGCACCGCTACCACCAGTTCACGAGGCCGAAATCCTACCTCGGGGCCACCTCCGGCAGCATGGGCTACGGCTTCCCCGCGGCCATCGCCGCCGCGCTGGAAACGGGCCGTCCGGCGGTGGCCTGGACCGGCGACGGCTGCTTCCAGATGACCCTGAACGAGCTCTCGACCGCCGTGCAGCACGGCGCGCAGGTGGTGGCGATCGTGGCCAACAACGGCCGTTACGGCACGATCCGGATGCACCAGGAACGCGCCTATCCCGGCCGCGTCTCCGGCACCGACCTCGCCAATCCCGACTTCGCGGCGCTGGCGAGGGCTTACGGTGCGCACGGCGAGACGGTCGTGACGAACGCGGCGTTCGGCCCGGCCTTCGAGCGCGCGCTGGCCTCGGGCAAACCGGCCGTGATCGACCTCAAGCTCGACCCCGAAGCGCTGACCACCACGCAGACATTGAGCGAGATCTGCGGACAGGCCGCCACAACCGATCAATAGAGTGCAAATGGGAAGGCCGCGATGAACGAAACTCACCCGTCTCAGCTCGATCACATGGTGCATCGTTTTGCCTGGTTTCGTTCTGCGGTGCTCGGCGCCAACGACGGGATCGTGTCGATCAGCAGCCTGATCGTCGGGGTTGCGGCGGCCACGTCCGACAAGGCCGACGTGATGGTCGCGGGGGTGGCGGGGCTCGTTGCCGGGACGATTTCGATGGCGGCCGGGGTCTATGTCTCGGTGTCGTCACAGGCCGACGCAGAACGCGCCGACATTGCGCGCGAAAAGAAGGCGCTTGAGGAGCACCCCGAACGCGAACTGGATGAACTGGTGGCGATCTACGAGAGCCGCGGCGTCGAGCCGGGGCTGGCGCGGGAGGTGGCGGAAGACCTCATGGAAAAGGACGCCCTGGTCGCCCACACCCGCGACGAAATCGGCATTTCGGCCGCCAATGCGGCCAAGCCGATGTCGGCCGCGCTGGCCTCGACGGCGGCCTTCGCGGTCGGGGCCGCCCCGCCGGTGCTGGCCACGCTCCTGAGCTCGTTTGAGAACATCATTCCGGCCGTCGCGGGCACATCGCTCGTCTGCCTGGTCGGGCTCGGCGCAATGTCGGCGGCTGCGGGCGGCGCCCGGCTGTTGCCCGCGGTTGCCCGGGTCACGCTCTGGGGGGCCTTCGCCATGGCGCTGACGACGGCGATCGGGTCGCTGTTCTGACTTTCCGGGAGCGGGCGAAGGCGTTTCGAAACGCCTTTGAACGCGGTTTCGAAACCGCGTTTCAAGCCGCTTTGAAGCGGCTTACCCCCGCCTAGAATTCCACCCCCGCCTGCGCCTTCACGCCCGCGCGGAACGGATGTTTCACCAGTTCCATTTCGGTCACCAGGTCTGCGATCTCGATCAGATCGTCGGCAGCATTGCGCCCGGTGAGGATCACATGGGTCATCTGAGGTTTCTCGGTCTTCAGGAAGTCGACCACATCGGCCAGGTCCAGATATCCGTACCGCAGCGCGATGTTGATCTCGTCGAGCAGCACCATCCGGATCCCGGGATCGCGGATCAGTTCTTTCGATTTCCCCCAGGCCGCCTGTGCCATCTCGATGTCGCGGGTCTTGTCCTGGGTCTCCCAGGTGAAGCCCTCGCCCATCGTGTGGAAAGCGCAGATGTCACCGAACCGGCTCTCGATCAGGTCCCGCTCGCCGGTCTTCATGCCGCCCTTGATGTATTGCACGACGGCGCAGGGCATGCCGTGGGCAATAGCGCGAAAGATCATACCGAAAGCGGCGGAGGATTTGCCCTTGCCCTTGCCGGTATGGACGATGATGAGCCCTTTCTCATCGGTCTTGGTCGACATGATCTTGTCGCGCGCCACCTTCTTCTTGGCCATCTTCTGGGCATGGCGGTCGGGGTCGTTTTTCGGGTCTTCAGACATTGGCGCGCTCCTTTGTGACCGTCGATGGTAGCGGCGCGGCAGGCGAGCGCAACCCGTCGTACGACCTGCTCCGAAAGAACAAAGGGCGGCCCCCGTAGGCCGCCCCTGTCTCGCTTTCCTGTCGATTGCCTTACTCGGCGGCGACCACGTCACCGGGGGCTTCGGCCACCTTGGCGAAGTGCTGGCCGTTGAGGCGGAACACCAGCCAGACCGTGGCGAGCTGGAAGCCGATAGCGACGGCCGATTCGATCCAATAGATGGTGCCGAATTTCTCGATGATGCCGGCGGACACGAGGCCCGTGTTGATGAAGAAGTGCAGCATGACCGAGATCGCGACACCGGGGCAGACGAGCGCATAGGAGCCGGGCGAGAGCTTGTCGCCGAGGACGAAGTCCTTGAAGTAGCCCTGGCGGATCAGAATCAGCATCCCGAGGAAGAGGAACAGGAACTGGATCGACAGCATCCGGCTGAGGAAGACCATGGTCTCACCGGCGTTGGTGTGCACCTCGAAGGTGCCGTGCAGACCGTGCGACTGGCGCAGCATCATGATGCCGAGCGTGGTGAGGATCGGGATCACGATCATCAGCGTCGGCGCGGCTTCTTTCGCGGTGCCGTAGTGCAGCATCGAGTTGAAGGCGGTGAAGAGCGCGATCAACCCGTAGATCACGGCGGCCATGCCAAAGAAGGTCGAGAGCATCACGCCGGCCGAGACCACGAACGGGGTGGACGACATCGCGGCGGGGGCCGCGAGGCCCACGGCCACCATCGCCAGCGCGAAAGTCGGCAGGAGTTGGGCGAAGGAGTTGTGCGCGGTCACGTCGAACACGCCACCCGTGGTCAGCACCCGGCCGAGGAAATCGCCGATGATGAGGAGGGCGAAGGCGCCGATGGCGAGAAAACCCGCGATGGCGAAGGGGAAGAGGTATTCGACCACGTTCCACAGACCCGGCACGAAAGTGAGGCTGACCATGAACAACCCGTTCACCGACATCGCCAGCGCCAGCGGGTAGGCGAGCAATTGGGTTTCGGCATTGGTGGTGCGGAAGACCTTGTAGCCTTCGGTCTTCCGCCAGGTGTTGAACGTCGAGATGTTCCAGAACAGCTTTTGCAGGTTCATGACCGCGAAGACGGCGATGCCGATCATGGCGATCACGATGGCGGCCTGCGCGGGCAGGCCGGCGGTGGGCCAATAGGCGGCGATGTCGTCGAAGGTGGCGACCGGGCGGCCGGGATGTGGCACCCAGAACATCAGGTACATGAAGAAGGTAACGACGAGACCGCCGGCCCCGACCGAGGCCAGGAAATAAAGCGGCGAGTATTTCTCCGCTGCGGGGGTGGGTTTCATGGGATAGCTCCATATTCACATATTCATTGTTGTGAATGTAACTATCGACAACCCTTCTCTCGGTAACTGTGGCAGGGTGACGCACGGGGTGCGTTCACCATTTGTTAACCACAATGCGTTTGGGTGGACCCATGAAACATCGCACATACTCTCTTATCTTTCTGGCGTTGGCGGCCACCCTCGCGGCCTGCGCGTCGCCCTCTCCGCAACTCATGCGCGGGCAGAAACTCGAGGCCGAGGTCGCGGGCTCGCGGTTCACCATCTGGCGCAAGGGCGAAATGGTCGAAATCTACCGCACCTCGCCCGAAATGCTGCCGCGACTCTCCGAGGTGATGGCCAAGGCGGAGATCGCTGTGACCCGGGTTACCGGTTGTGCGGTGACGTCAGGCAGCCTGGCCGGCGATGCAGCCTTGATGACGGCCACGCTCGACTGCGGATGATCTGCACCGCGGTTGCGACTGCGGGTCCACACCCGCGCAACCCCCGTCCGAGCCCCCTTTTCCGTAGACCCAGTTTGCGTTAAGCCCGCGGACGTTCCCGCCCCTGGGAACGCACAGAAGGAGACCCCGATGGGCTACAGAGTCGTCGTCGTCGGCGCCACGGGCAACGTGGGCCGCGAAATGCTGAACATCCTGGCCGAGCGCCAGTTCCCGGTGGACGAGATTGCAGCACTTGCCTCGCG
>DQCI01000038.1:6056-11184 GCA_003545125.1 Paracoccaceae bacterium | reverse complement strand
ATGCCCGGGATCGCCATCGGCGTCAGAACGTAGAGTATTTCCTCGCGCAAGGACGCCCCGTCCATCCGGGCCGCCTCCAGGATCTCGCCGGGGATCTCCTTGAAGTAGGTGTAGAGCATCCAGACGATGATCGGCAGGTTCATCATCGTCAGCACGAAAACCAGACCAACGCGCGTATCGAGCAGGACTGTCAGGAGTCTTGTGTGCGAGGTCTGTTCTCGTCATTGGCTGACGAACCTCTCGCCGAACATGACGGCGAACTGGGTCTTGGCCTCGGTCCCTTCGCGGGGGGCGTTTCCAGTCTTGCGCCGCGCGATTGAGAACCAGATATCGCTGCTTGGTGGCAGCGTCGTCACTCGGGAAAGGACCGGGAAAGATGCGGCAGCATGATGAACCAGAACCGGTTCAGCCAGCTGGCGCCGTCCATCTCGGCCGCCTCAAGCTGTTCCTGGTCGAGCGACTGCATCGCGGTGAGCAGGATCAGCGTCGCGAACGGCAGCCATTGCCAGGCAACGATCACGATCAGAGACAACAGCGTGTGTTGGCTCAGGAATTCAACGGGTGTCAACCCGACCGCTTTGAGAATATGCGCGAAGAACCCGTTTGTCGGGTCCATGAACATGTTCTTCCACAACAGCGCGGTCACGGTGGGCATGACGAAGAAGGGCGCGATCACAAGGATCCGCACGACCCCCTGCCCCCACATCTCCTGGTTCAGGAGCAGGGCAAGAGCGATGCCGAGAACCACGGTGATGAGCAGGACGCCGCCGACAATGATCAGCGTCGCCTGGACGCTTGGCCAGAAGGCGGAGGAGGTGACGAACCTCACGTAGTTGTCGAAGTCCACCCATTCCTGGGCGATGTCCGGACGCATCGGCAGGTATTTCCGGAAGGAAAAGAACAGCGTCATCGAGAGCGGGATGAGCATCCAGCCGAGCAGCAGCGTGACGGCGGGCGCCATCATCAGCCGGGCGGCGGAGCGGGAATGCCGGGTAGCCATTTGGCATGCCTCCTCGGTTGACCGCCCGGGGCCCGGGCGCGTCGTACAGAAACACTGGCACGGACACAGAAAAGAGATCCAGAGGGCAGCTTGCGCCGCCCCCTGGTCTGGGAGGAGAGCTTAGCAGCCCGCCGCTTCCATCGTGTCGGTGGCTACGCCTGCGCCTTTTCAAGCGCTTCTTCGACGGTCTGCTGGCCGGCATAGGCAGCCGAGAACTCCTGGCTCACCTCGGTGGCCAAACCGGCGAATTCCGGGATCGCGGCGAACTGGATGCCCACGTAGGGGCTCGGCTCGACGGTCGGGTTGGCCGGATCAGCCGACAGGATCGAGTCCAGCGTCATTTGCGCGAACGGGACCGCCTGGTAGCCGGGGTTCTCGTAGAGCGAGGTCCGCGCACCCGGGGGCACGTTGGCCCCGCCTTCGTTGGCCGCAACCATCTCGATGTAGTCCTTCGAGGTCGCCCATTCGATGAAGGCCTTGGCGGCCTCTTCTTTCTGGGTACCCGCCGGGATGCCGAGCGCCCAGGCCCAGAGCCAGTTGGAACGCTTGCCGAGGCCGGTATCGGGCGCCAGCGCGAAACCGACGCTGTCAGCCACCGACGATTCGTCGGGGTTGGTCACGAAGGACGCCGCCACAGTGGCGTCGATCCACCTGCCGCACTTGCCCTGCTGGAACAACGGCAGGTTCTCGTTGAAGCCGTTGATCGAGAAACCGGCCGGGCCGCTCTCGTCCATCATGCCCTTGTAGAAGTTGAGCGTGTTGGCCCAGGTTTCGGTGTCGAACTGCGGTTTCCAGTCCAGGTCGAACCAGCGCGCGCCGAAGGAATTCGACATCGCGGTGATGAAGGCGCCGCCTTCACCGCAACCGGCCTTGCCGCGCAGGCAGATGCCGTTGATCTCGGCGTCGCGGTCGGTCATCGCGGCCGCGGCTTCACGAACGAAGTCCCATGTCGGGGCCTCGGGCATTTCGAGGCCGGCGGCTTCCATGAGGTCGGTGCGGTACATGATCATCGACGACCCGCCGTAGAACGGCACGGCGTAGAGGGTGCCGTCGTGCGACAGGCCACCGGACATCGCCGGCAGGATGTCGGCAGGATGTCGGCAGCGTCGTACTCTTCCGACAGATCGTCGTGCGAAACGAGCCAGCCGTTGGCGCCCCAGATCGGGGTTTCGTACATGCCGATGGTCATGATGTCGAACTGACCGCCCTTGGTCGAGATGTCGGTGGTCACGCGCTAACGCAGGACATTCTCTTCGAGGGTCACCCACTCGACTTCGTGGCCGGTCTTGGCGGTGAAGTCGTCGGTGCAGCCCTGCATCCGGATCATGTCGCCGTTGTTCACGGTGGCGATGGTGATGGTATCGGCGAAGGCGCCCGTCGAGGTGACAAGAGCCATGGCCGACGCTGCGAGCAGCGTCTTTTTCGCTATCATCTGAGTCCTCCCTTGGTTGGCAGATACGCCACGGAAACATCAACGATCCGATCGCCCGCGCGTCAATTTCTTTTACGCGCGGAAAGTCTTTTCTGAGATATTCGAATGATTTCAACCCTCAAGCCGACCGGCGCATGACAAGCTTTCCATCGTAGAGGGTAACTTCGCGATCTTCGGACCGGCTGCCCGATTCGAGCCGGCGAAACAGGGTCTCGACGCTCTTCTCCGCGATCGAAGCGTAGTCCTGCGCCACCGTGGTAAGCGACGGCGAGGTGTAGCGCGAGAACGGATGGTCGTCGTGACCCGCGACACGCAGCGCGTACCCGTAGCCGCGCCCGACCCGCAGGCCTTTCTCATGCGCGGCAGCCAGGAAGCCGATGGCCAGGCGGTCGTTCGAGCACAGAACCGTATCGGTCTGAAGCGCACGTTCGGTGATTACCCGCATGCCTTCGCTGTAACCGGCCCCCTCGAAATCCCAGCCGTCCCCGTCCGCCTGGATCACCTGGGGTTCATGGCCGAGCGCCTCCATGGCCGCGGTGTAGGCCAGGCGGCGTTTGCGGGAGTTGGGGTTGGCGGGGTTGCGCTTCTCGAACAGCGCGGGCGGCTCACCAGTGCGGCAGAGATACTCGACAATCAACCCGATGCTTTGAAAATTGTTAGACCCTACAAAGGCTTCGCCGATACCTTCAAGCTCGCTGTCGAACAGGACCGTCGGCACCTGGTCGCAGAACTTTTCGACTTGGGCGCGATCCGATTTGCACCCGAGGGGCGCCAGGAAGACGCCCGCGGGCCGCTGCGACCGCAAGCTGTCGAGAATGTCGTTCTCAAGCTCGGCCGCGCCGTGGGAGCTGTAGAGGATCGGCGAGAACCCCGCGGCGAGGCAGTTGGTCTCCAAGTTCCTCGCAATCTCGGCGAAGACCGGGTCGGCGAGAAACGGTACGACGATGCCGATGTTCCTGGTCAGCCGCCGGTTCTGGTTCATCGCGTAGATATTGGGGCTGTAGTCGTATTTCTCGAGCGCCGCTTCGATCCGGTCGCGCGTCGAGGCCCGCACCGAACTCGGGTCGTGGAAATACTTCGAGACCGTGGGCCGCGAGATGCCGCTAACGGCCGCGAATTCTTCCATCGTTCGGATCTTCGGCGTTGCCATTTTTGATCCCCAAGCCTCGGAATTCGTCAACACTACCGCGTTCGGTCAGTGAACCCTGGACTCACCACGGCTCAAAGACAAAGTATGCGCGCGTAAATTTTTTTGTTGACGCAACCTACATCAATGCGCTGCGTTTGCCCCCCGGGAGGACGATGACGCGGCGGCGCCCGGCAGTCGGGCGGGGGCGGTCCGGACGCGCGCCTCCGCCGGGTCCGGCGGTACGGCCCCGGTGCGCGGAAGGCGGGCCTTTACGGCGCCCGTCGCCGGGTCAGGCTTTGACGCGTTCGGATTTGGGATCATACAGCGGTTTCAGCGAAGCCTGCGCGGGAACCCGCGCGCCGGCCACCTCGATCTCGAAACTCGATGCGAGCAGCTCCGCCGGGCTCTCGCCCGGGCAGGGCACGTATCCGAGGCCAATGGCGCCGCCCAGCGCGTGACCGTAGCTGCCGGAGGTGAGGTAGCCGACCACCGCGCCGTCACGCAGGATCGGTTCGGCGTGATAGAGCAGCGGCTCCGGATCGGTGAGGCGGAACTGGACGAGGCGTTTTTGGAGCCCCTCTTCCTTTTTGCACAGCACCGCGTCGCGCCCGATGAAATCGGGTTTGGCCGTCTTCACCGCGAAGCCGAGCCCCGCCTCGAGCACATGATCCTCGCAGGTGATGTCGTGACCGAAATGCCGGTACCCTTTCTCGATCCGGCAACTGTCCATCATGTGCATGCCGCAAAGCCGACCGCCCAGCGCCTTTCGGGCTTCGTTCAGCACTTCGAAGACATGCGCCGCCATGTCGGCAGAGACATAGACCTCCCAACCCAGTTCGCCGACGTAGGTCACCCGGTGGACCCGGGCGAGGCCCATTCCGATCTCGATCTGCTGGGCGGTGCCGAACGGGTTCGCTTCGTTCGAGAAGTCATTCGGCGAAACCATCTGCAGGAGCTTGCGGGCGTTCGGCCCCATCACCGCGATCACCGCTTCGCCGGCGGTGACATCTGTGATGACGACGGTGCGACCGCCACCGTGGTGTTGCCTGTGGCGCTCGAGCCAGGTCTGGTCGGCAAGCCGGGTCGCGGCCGGGGTGACGACGAGATAGGCGGTCTCGGAAAGGCGGGTCACGGTCACGTCCGCCTCGATCCCGCCGCGGGTGTTGAGGAACTGGGTGTAGACGATCTTGCCCACCGGCACCGCCATGTCGCCGCCCGCCACATGGTTCAGGAAGGCCTCCGCCTCCGGCCCCTCGACGCGGATCTTGCCGAAGGACGACATATCGTAGAGCCCGACGTTTTCGCGCACCGCCAGGTGTTCGCGGGCGGAATTGTGAAACCAGTTCTGCCGCTTCCAACTGTACTGGTAGGCACGTGCCTGAGCCTCGTCGGCAAACCAGTTGGCCCGCTCCCAGCCAGCAAGCTCGCCGAACACCGCGCCTTCGGCCTTGAGCCGGTCATGCAGCGGCGTGCGCCGGATCCCGCGCGCGGTGGCCTTCTGGCGGAAGGGGAAATGGTCGGCGTAGAGCAGACCGAGCGTTTCCTTGGAGCGTTCGAACAGGTAGGT
>DQCI01000038.1:1389-6022 GCA_003545125.1 Paracoccaceae bacterium | reverse complement strand
CCCGCGCCGCCGGCCGACTGGATGCCGACCGAGTTGAACCCGGCGGCGACCCAGACGTTGTCCATCTCGGGCGCGAGGCCGAGGTGATAGGCATCGTCCGGGGTGAAGCTCTCGGGGCCGTTGAAGAAGGTGTGGATACCCGCCTCGGCCAGCAGCGGCATCCGGTTCACTGCCCATTCGAGGATCGGCTCGAAATGGTCGAAATCCTCGGGCAGCTGGTCGAACTCGAACTCCTTCGGGATGCCTGCCATGCCCCAGGGCTTGGCGTTGGGCTCGAAGGCGCCGAGCAGCATTTTCCCTGCGTCTTCCTTGTAATAGGCGCATTCGTCGGGCACGCGCAGGACAGGCAGTTGCTCGAGCCCGGGGATGCTTTCGCTGACGATATAGAAGTGTTCGCAGGCATGAAGGGGCACGTTGGTGCCGAGCATCCGACCGACGTGATGCCCCCACATGCCGGCGCAGTTGACGACGTGGTCGCAGGCTATGGAGCCGGTCTGCGCGCCCTTGCGCCAGTCCACGCGCGCGACCCGGCGGCCCTCCCGGGTGACGCCGTTGACCTCCGTTTGCTCGGCAACGACCGCGCCGCGCTGCCGCGCCCCCTTGGCGAGCGCCAGCGCGATATTGGCCGGATCCCCCTGCCCGTCTTTGGGCAGATAAACACCGCCCACCACACCTTCCGTGTTGAGATGGGGATATTTCGCCTTCACTTCGTCCGGCGTGACCCTGTCGACCTCGACCCCGAAAGCGCGCGCCATCGAGGCCTGCCGCAGGATCTCTTCGTGGCGTTCCCCGGTGAGCGCCACGGTGATGGAGCCCACCCGCTTGAAGCCGGTGGCGACCCCTGTCTCGGCCTCCAGCGCGCCGTAGAGCTCCTGGCTGTATTTCGCGAGCCTTGTCATGTTCTGGGTCGCGCGCAGCTGCGCGATCAGCCCGGCGGCATGCCAGGTGGTGCCGGAGGTGAGCTGTTTGCGGTCGAGCAGGACCACGTCCGCCCAGCCCAGTTTCGTCAGGTGATAGGCGACGGAGCAGCCGACCACGCCGCCGCCGATGATGACCACGCGGGCCTGGTCGGGGATGTTGGCCATGTCAGAGCCCTTCATGGATGCGTTTGAGCGGGATGAGATCGAAGGCGGCTTCGAGCTGCGCCTGCAGATCAGGGGCGAACTGGTGCCCGTCCTGCGCAAGCACCTCGCGCACCCGGGCGCGGGCGCTGTCGAGCAGGATCGGCCGGCCTTTCTCCACCCATTCCTTCGGCGACGAGCGGTTGGCCAGCGCCGGGTAGATGTATTCGCTTTGCATGATCCGCAGCGTCTGCTCGGCGCCGAGATAATGGCCGGGGCCGTCGAGACAGACCGATTTCATGACCTCGATCGACGTGTTCTCCTCGGTCACCTCGATGCCGCGCACGCAACGCTGAACCTGGCCCAGCATGTCGTTGCCGAGCACCAGGCTCTCCATCGAGAAGCCGAGGAGCGAGGCGTGCATGCCGACCGATTCGTAGACCATGTTGAGCCCGGCGAGCCCGGCCATGACATTGGAGATCGCCTGTTCCCAGCCGGCTTGCATGTCGGGGAGCTTCGCATCCGTCATCCCCGCCGCCGCGCCGCCGGGAAGCCCGTAGAACCGGTGCATCTGGGCGCAGGCGGCGGTCAGCAGCGCCTGTTCGCCGGAGCCGCCCGACATCGATCCGGTGCGCAGGTCCGAGACAAAGGGCCAGGTGCCGAAGATCGCCGGATGGCCCGGGCTGATCGCGTTGACGTAGACCACGCCCGCCAGCACCTCGGCCACGGCCTGGACGACCGCGGTGGCGAGCGGCGCGGGCGCGGTGGCCCCGGCCTGGCCTGCCGACAGCAGCAGCACCGGCATACCCGCCCGGACCGCACCCTCGAGCACTTGACAGCTTTCCTCGGCGAAGGTCATCGGGGGCACGACGAAGGTATTGGTATTGGAGACGAAGGGGCGCGCGCGGAACGCCTCTTGCCCGCCCGCGACCGCGTGGATGAGTTTCAGGCAGCCGTCGAGGTTTTCGGCTTCGATGAAGCTCGTGCCGATGTGCTTGGTGGTCCCGGCGAGCGAGGCGTAGAGCGTGTTGAAATCGAGCGCGAAATTGTCCTTGGCATCGCGGCAGACCAGCGGGCGCTGGAAAAAGTGCACGTTGTCGAGGGTCTGGACGAGGCGGGCCGCGTCGTACAGATCCTGGGTGGTGCTGTCGCGGTAGGCGCCGGTTTGGCTGTCGACGATGGACACCGCCGCACCCGCGGTGCCGAAGTGCACGCGCCGCCCCGACAACTCGATGTCGAACTGGGGGTCGCGGGCCGGGAGGATGACCGTCTTGGCGGCCTTCTCCAACATCTCGGCGACCAGCGTACGCGGAATGCGGATGCGCCCATCGAGGCCAAGGGCGCAGCCTGCGCCGGTCAGGATGTCCACGCCCGAGGGCGGCGCCTTGGCCATGCCGATCTGTTCGAGCGCGTCGAGGGCTGCCGCGTGCACGCGGGCAACTTCCGTTTCGCTGAGCGGGCTGTACTGCCCGCCCGGAATGCCCGGCCAAACGGGGCGTTTTGCCGCTTCGAGCGGGGCCGTGCGCGCCGCGACACGCGCCGCACGCCCGCCGCTGCGCCGTGCCTTTCTCGGAGTTTCCATGCCGGCCCCCATCTGTCAGGCGCGGATACGCGCGTTTTCAGGATCCCACAGCGGGCCCGGCGCCTGAACGGTGGCGCGGCAGGTCTGCCCGAAGACTTCGACGTCGAGCAGGGTGCCTGGCACCGCGAGATCGGCGCGGATCACCGCATGGGCAATGCAGGCGTCGACCCGGTAGCCCCAAGCGGCGGAGGTCACCTCACCCACCGCCTCGCCGTCTTTGCGGATGGTCGACATCGACCGCGGCTCCTGGGCCGCGCCTTCGACGATCAGCGCCGCGAAAAGACGTTCGACCCCCTGTTGCTGCTGGTGCTGGAGCGCCGCCTTGCCGGGGAAGTCCTGTGGTTTGTCGAGACGGGTGAAGCGATCCAACCCGGACTCGAGCAGCGAATACTCGGTCGAAAGATCGCCCTTCCAGGTGCGATACCCCTTCTCGATCCGCATCGCATCGAGCGCGTACATGCCGAAGGGTGTCACACCAGCGGCGGCGAGGGCATCCCAGATCGCCGGCATGTCGTCGGGCGCGGCATGGATCTCCCAGCCCAATTCACCGGCGAAGGACACGCGCAGCAGCGCGCAGGGCTTCCCGGCGACAGTGCCATCGAGGCTGACGGAGAGCCACGGGGCGGTGAGATCATGGCCCTCGGTCACGGTGCCAAGGATCTCGCGGGCCTTCGGGCCGGTCACCAGCAGNNTGGTCGGAGACGGTGACGCCCTCGGGTGCCCGACGGCTGAGCAGCTCACTGTCATGCCACTGGGCCACGGCGGCGGTGATGAGCCCCACGTCCTCGTCGGAATGCACCATCACCGACATCTCGGTGAGCACCCTGCCCTGGCTGTCGGCGAAGTAGGCAAGGCTCACCCGGCCCGGTTTCGGCAGAAGCGACACGGTCAGGCCGTCAACGAAGTCTTTCGCGCCCGGTCCCTCCACCTTGATCCGCGAAAACCCGGTGATCGGCAGCATCCCGCAAAGGTCGCGCACGGCCTCGACCTCTTCTTTCACGCGCAGCGCCCAGGGCCCGTTGCGGTCCCAGGTCTGGGTGCTCTGCTCGCTCACGTCGTCGCCCGGTTTTGCAAACCAGTTGGCACGTTCCCAGCCGTTGTAGGCGCCAAAGACCGCGCCCGCCGCTTGAAGCCGGGCGTGCAGCGCGGAGAGCTTCTTGCCGCGCCCCGCCGGCCATTCGTGATGCGGGAAATGCATCGCGTATTCATGGCCGTAGGTCTCGAGCGCCTTGGCATGGGTGTAGGCGTGGTCGGCATGGGTGGTGAAGCGGCGCGGGTCGCAGTCCCACATGTCCCACTCGGTCTCGCCGTGGATGATCCATTCGGCCGCGACCTTGCCGGCACCGCCGCCCTGGGCGATGCCGAAGGTGAAGGTGTGTGCCTCGTAGGCGTTCTCCACGCCGGGCATCGGCCCGATCAGCGGCAGGCCGTCGGGCGCGTAGGGGATCGGGCCGTTGATGACCCGGCCGACGCCGGAGGCGCCCAGCAGCGGTACCCGCGCCATCGCGTCTTCGATGTAGAACTCCAGCCGGTCGAGATCGTCGGGGTAGAGCTGGAAGCTGAAGTCGTCCGGCATCGGGTCGTCCGGGTCCACCCAATGCGCCTTGCAGTTGCGCTCGTAGGGGCCGAGGTTGAGGCCGTTTTTTTCCTGGCGCAGGTAGTAGGAGATGTCGACATCTCTGAGCAGGGGAAGTTTGCGGCCTGTCTCTTCGGTCCAGGTTTTCAGCTCCTCCACCTCCTCAGTGAGGAAATACTGGTGGCTCATCACCACCGCAGGCACCCGGCGGCCGCCATAGGGGCGGAACCATTCGCCCACCCGTTGCGCGTAGTAGCCGGCCGCGTTGACCACCTTTTCGCAGCGGATCTCTCCCGTCTCGGTTTCGACAACCCACTCGCCATTCTCGCGCCGCACGCCGGTCGCGGGCGCAAACCGCAAGATCTTCGCGCCAAGGCCGCGCGCGCCTTTGGCCATGGCCTGGGTCAGCTGGGC
>DQCI01000038.1:0-1330 GCA_003545125.1 Paracoccaceae bacterium | reverse complement strand
GGGTAGCGGTCCTTGAGCTCGGCCACGGTGTTCATTTCCATGCCGAGGCCCTGGGCGCGGGCCATCGAGGCCACGTGCTCGAACTCCTGCATTCGCTCTTTCGAATGGGCAAGCCGGATCGAGCCGGTGACGTGGTAGTTCATCGGGTAGTCGACCTTGTCGCCAAGGTCGCGGTACATCGCGGCGCCGTAGCGCTGCATGTTGAGCACCGCCCAGGAACCGGCAAAATTCGGCACGTTGCCGGCCGCATGCCAGGTCGAGCCGGCTGTGAGCTCGTTCTTTTCAAGCAGCACACAGTCGGTCCAGCCCGCCAGCGCGAGATGATAGAGGACCGAGACGCCGACGACACCGCCGCCGATGATGACGACCCGCGCGGTGGTGGGGAATTCTGCCATGGGCGGCTCCTGAGTAACCGTCTAGTAAACGGGAGGAGAAATGACCCAGACCGCGGTGGCCGGGTGTTTGTAGGGGTTGGACCAGCGGTAGGACTGGCCCCGGATGCGGAAGCTGTCACCTTCGGAAACGGTGAAGGGCTGGTCGTCGATCCAGATGTCGAGCTTGCCGGCGACCATGTAGGCGAGCTCCTGGGTCTCGCGCTTGGTGTCATGCGCGCGGGAGGATCCGGGCTGGAAGGTCGAGTGAATCACCTCGAAATCGTCGGTGAGGTCGGGCGACAGCAGGGTTTCGACCAGGCCGCTCTCATAGACGCCGACGGTGCGGCGGTGGTCGACGCGCACGATCAAGCCGGCCTCCTCCGCGGGACCTGCGTGACTGCCGAAGAACAGCGAGAGCGGCACGCCGAACAGCTCGGCGATCTGGCGCAGATCACTCATCCGCGGCGAGGATATGTCGCGCTCCACCTGGCTCAGCCAGCCCACCGACTTGTCGAGCGCGCGCGCCGTTCCCTCGAGGGTAAGCCCGCGTGTTTTGCGCAGCGACCTGAGATCGGCGCCAAGCGTCTGGCTTTGGGTCTGTGGTGGGGCCTGCTCGTTCATGGGAGTGACTCGGGCGTGAAATCTTGAGGAGAATTTTCACCCATTCCGTGAAATTGTCAAAGACATTTTCATTCCCATTGCGTCGCCGTACGCGCCTTCAGGTGTTTGTTGGGTTGCATTGCTCTTGGCGATCAATTGGTTATCATGAAACACTTACACCAATGCAAGCCCTGTTCCCGACGGCATGCGCCCAAGACACGGGCCGAAAGCCCAAACGATGTGCAGGCTCGCGATCAGCGATCCGTCCGGGGCGCCATTGCCGGTGTCGCGCGGAGCGCCCCAAGCCACGCCCTCAACACGATGCCACCAGCGCTCAGCCCCGATTTGCCCCCGCC
>DQCI01000065.1:11746-15261 GCA_003545125.1 Paracoccaceae bacterium | reverse complement strand
CAGCGTGCGATTCGTCGTGCGCTGTTTTTGCGTTCGTCCGAGACGGTGGGTTGGTGCCAATACGGGGCCAATAATTCCTGCCCGAGACGGGAAAGAACGAGATTTCTTCGGGCGGCCAGGCTTCCCGGGGCGACTTGGACGGACCCGTAAGGACCCGACATCGGGCCTGCAAAGCCCGGTGAAACATGAGCCGGGGGGGTCACACCTCCCACACTTGGAGTGAAACTGTGGATAGAGCCCAGAAAGAGAAAGTGGTCGAGGAACTCGGCCAGATCTTCGAAAGCTCTGGCGTCGTGGTGGTTGCCCACTACGAAGGCCTCACGGTTGCTGAGATGCAGAACCTGCGCGGCCAGATGCGTGAAGCTGGCGGTTCGGTTCGTGTCGCCAAGAACAGGCTCGCCAAGATCGCCCTCGATGGAAAGCCGGTGTCTTCGATCGCCGATTACCTGACGGGCATGACCGTTCTCGCCTATTCCGAAGACCCCGTGGCTGCGGCCAGGGTCATGGACAAGTACAGCAAGGATAACGACAAGCTCGTGATCCTCGGCGGTGCGATGGGTGAGACGGCGCTGGACCAGGCCGGTGTGAAAGCCGTCGCCGCTATGCCGTCGCGTGATGAGCTCATCGCTCAGATCGTGTCGCAGATCGGCGCGCCCGCTTCCAACATCGCCGGGGCCATTGGCGCACCTGCTTCGAATATCGCATCCATTCTCTCGACCATCGAGGAAAAGGCTGCGTGAGCAACCGAGAGGCCAGCGTAGTGGCACACGCCCTGACGTTGGAAACCATATCATACGGAAAGAAGTCAAATGGCTGATCTGAAGAAACTTGCTGAAGAGATCGTGGGTCTGACCCTTCTCGAAGCCCAGGAACTGAAAACCATCCTCAAGGATGAATACGACATCGAGCCCGCCGCCGGTGGCGCGGTCATGATGGCCGGCCCGGCCGACGCCGGTGGCGCCGCCGAAGAGGAAAAGACCGAGTTTGACGTCGTGCTGAAGTCGGCCGGCGGCAACAAGATCGCGGTCATCAAGGAAGTGCGCGCCCTCACCGGCCTCGGCCTCAAGGAAGCCAAGGAACTGGTCGAAGCCGGCGGCAAGATCAAAGAAGGCGTGGCCAAGGCCGAGGCCGAGGAAGTCCTGAAGAAGCTCGCCGACGCTGGCGCGGAAGTCGAGCTGGCCTAAGGGTCGCACGGGCGTTTGCCCGACCAAATGCGAGGCTGGATCCGGGAATACCCGGGTCCGGCCGAACCTGTCTTGGAAAGGGCTCCTGTGCCATCAGGTGTCCGAGCCCTTCCCAAGGCGCGGTTCGAAGGATCGGGCGGAGGTCTGTGGGAGGGCTTCCAGGTATGGATCCGAACCCCCTGTTTCGAACGGTGTGCGTACCGGACCCCCGACGGCCGCGCACCAGTGAGAAAAGAGAAGGTATATCCTCATGTCGCAGTCCTATCTGGGCCAGAAACGTCTTCGTCGTTACTATGGCCAGATCCGAGAAGTGCTGGAAATGCCGAACCTGATCGAGGTGCAGAAGAGCTCCTACGATCTGTTCCTGAACTCCGGCGACGCCGAGGTGCCGACCGATGGTCACGGGATCCAGGGCGTTTTCCAGTCGGTCTTCCCGATCAAGGATTTCAACGAGACCGCCGTGCTCGAGTTCGTGAAATACGAGCTCGAAGCGCCGAAGTACGACGTCGAAGAGTGCCAGCAGCGCGACATGACCTATTCGGCGCCTCTGAAGGTCACCCTGCGGCTCATCGTGTTCGATGTCGACGAAGACACCGGCGCGAAGTCGGTGAAGGACATCAAGGAGCAGGACGTGTTCATGGGCGACATGCCGCTCATGACCCAGAACGGCACATTCATCGTCAACGGCACCGAGCGGGTCATCGTTTCCCAGATGCACCGTTCCCCGGGGGTGTTCTTCGACCATGACAAGGGCAAGACTCATTCGTCGGGCAAACTGCTCTTCGCCTGCCGCATCATCCCCTATCGCGGCTCCTGGCTCGATTTCGAGTTCGACGCCAAGGACATCGTGTTCGCGCGCATCGACCGCCGCCGAAAACTGCCGGTGACGACGCTGCTCTACGCCCTCGGTCTCGACCAGGAAGCGATCTGCGACCACTACTACGACACGGTCAACTATACGCTGCGCAAGCACGACGGCTGGGTCACCAAGTTCTTCCCCGAGCGCATCCGCGGCACCCGGCCGACGATTGACATCGTCGATGCCGACAGCGGCGAGGTGCTGTTCGAGGCCAGCAAGAAGGTTACCCCGCGTGCGGTCAAGAAGATCATCGACGAAGGCAAGATCACCGAGATTCTGGTGCCCTTCGACAAGATCGTCGGCCGCTTCGTCTCCAAGGACATCATCAACGAGGAAACCGGCGCGATCTATGTCGAGGCCGGCGATGAGCTGACCTGGGAGACTGACAAGGACGGGGAAGTCACGGGCGGCAGCCTCAAGGATCTGGTCGACGCCGGTGTGACCGAGATCCCTGTGCTCGACATCGACAACATCAATGTCGGCCCCTACATCCGCAACACCATGGCGGTGGACAAGAACGTGGGCCGCGATACCGCGCTCATGGACATCTACCGGGTGATGCGCCCCGGCGAGCCGCCCACCGTCGAGGCCGCCTCGACCCTGTTCGATTCGCTGTTCTTCGACTCGGAGCGCTATGATCTCTCGGCCGTCGGCCGTGTGAAGATGAACATGCGCCTCGATCTCGATGCCGAGGACACCCAGCGCACGCTGCGTAAGGAAGACATCGTCTCCTGCATCAAGGCGCTGGTGGAACTGCGCGACGGCAAGGGCGAAGTTGACGACATCGACCACCTCGGCAACCGCCGGGTGCGCTCTGTCGGCGAGCTGATGGAGAACCAGTACCGCGTCGGCCTCTTGCGCATGGAACGCGCGATCAAGGAACGGATGAGTGCCGTCGAGATCGACACGGTGATGCCGCAGGACCTGATCAACGCCAAGCCCGCCGCTGCCGCGGTGCGCGAGTTTTTCGGCTCCTCGCAGCTCTCGCAGTTCATGGACCAGACCAACCCGCTTTCGGAGGTTACCCACAAGCGTCGCCTTTCGGCGCTTGGACCGGGCGGCCTGACGCGTGAGCGCGCCGGCTTCGAGGTGCGCGACGTGCACCCGACCCACTACGGCCGGATGTGCCCGATCGAGACGCCGGAAGGCCCGAACATCGGCCTCATCAACTCGCTGGCGACCTTCGCCCGCGTGAACAAGTACGGCTTCATCGAAACCCCCTACCGCAAGGTCGTCGACGGCCAGGTGACCGACGAGGTCAACTACATGTCGGCCACCGAAGAGATGCGCCACACGGTCGCCCAGGCCAACGCCCATCTCGACGAGGAAGGCCGGTTGGAGAACGAACTCGTCAACACCCGCCAGTCGGGTGAATACACGATGGCGCCGCGCGACAACGTGGACCTGATCGACGTGTCGCCCAAGCAGTTGGTCTCGGTCGCCGCCGCGCTGATCCCGTTCCTTGAGAACGA
>DQCI01000065.1:10827-11671 GCA_003545125.1 Paracoccaceae bacterium | reverse complement strand
GCCGCCATCCAGGCGGCGCGCGGCGGGATCATCGACCAGGTGGACGCCACCCGGATCGTTGTCCGTGCCACCGAAGATCTCGAGCCGGGTGACCCCGGGGTCGATATCTACCGCCTGCGCAAGTTCCAGCGGTCGAACCAGAATACCTGCATCAACCAGCGTCCGCTGGTGAAAGTGGGTCAATCGGTGTCCAAGGGCGAGGTGATTGCCGACGGCCCCTCGACCGACATCGGCGAGCTGGCGCTCGGCAAGAACGTGGTCGTCGCCTTCATGCCCTGGAACGGCTACAACTACGAGGACTCGATCCTGATCTCCGAGCGCATCGCGCGTGACGACGTCTTCACCTCGATCCATATCGAGGAGTTTGAAGTCGCCGCCCGTGACACCAAGCTCGGACCGGAAGAGATCACCCGCGACATCCCGAACGTCGGCGAGGAGGCGCTGCGCAACCTCGACGAGGCCGGTATCGTCTACATCGGCGCCGAGGTGCAGCCGGGTGACATCCTGGTGGGCAAGATCACCCCCAAGGGCGAAAGCCCGATGACGCCGGAAGAAAAGCTTCTGCGCGCCATCTTCGGTGAAAAGGCCTCGGATGTGCGCGACACCTCGCTGCGGGTCAAGCCGGGCGATTTCGGCACCGTCGTCGAGGTGCGCGTGTTCAACCGCCACGGCGTCGAAAAGGACGAGCGGGCGCTGCAGATCGAGCGTGAAGAGGTCGAACGCCTTGCGCGCGACCGCGACGACGAGCTCGCCATCCTCGACCGCAACATCTACGCGCGCCTGCGCACGATGGTCGAAGGCAAGGTGGCGGTGAAGGGGCCGAAGGGCGTGAAGTCCGGCACCG
>DQCI01000065.1:0-10783 GCA_003545125.1 Paracoccaceae bacterium | reverse complement strand
GACGAGGCCGACGCCGGCCAGGTCGAGGCGCTGCACGCCCAGTACGAGGCGCAGAAACGCGCCCTCGAGCACCGGTTCGAAGACAAGGTCGAGAAGGTGCGCCGCGGCGACGACCTGCCGCCGGGCGTGATGAAGATGGTCAAGGTCTTCATCGCGGTGAAGCGCAAGCTCCAGCCGGGCGACAAGATGGCCGGCCGTCACGGCAACAAAGGGGTCATCTCCCGCGTCGTGCCGATGGAGGACATGCCGTTCCTCGGTGACGGCACCCCGGTCGACTTCTGCCTCAACCCGCTCGGCGTGCCGAGCCGGATGAACGTCGGCCAGATTCTCGAGACCCACATGGGCTGGGCCTCGCGGGCGCTGGGCATCCGGGTCGACGACGCGCTGGCCGAGTACCGCCGGTCGGGCGATCTGACCCCGGTGCGCGAATCGATGCACGACGCTTACGGCGACGAGGTCTATGAAGACGGCATCGTCGGCATGGACGAAGCGGATCTTCTGGAAGCTGCGGGCAACATCACCCGCGGCGTGCCGATCGCCACCCCGGTGTTCGACGGCGCCAAGGAGGCCGGTGTGGACGATGCGCTGCGGCGCGCGGGCTTCGACACCTCCGGCCAGTCGGTGCTCTACGACGGGCGCACCGGCGAGCAGTTCAGCCGGATGGTGACAGTGGGCGTGAAGTATCTGCTGAAACTTCACCACCTGGTGGACGACAAGATCCACGCGCGTTCGACGGGGCCGTACTCGCTCGTCACCCAGCAGCCGCTGGGCGGCAAGGCGCAGTTCGGCGGTCAGCGGTTCGGCGAGATGGAGGTCTGGGCGCTCGAAGCCTACGGCGCCGCCTACACGCTGCAGGAAATGCTCACCGTCAAGTCGGACGACGTGGCAGGCCGGACCAAGGTCTACGAGTCGATCGTCAAGGGCGAGGACAACTTCGAAGCCGGCGTGCCGGAGAGCTTCAACGTGCTCGTGAAGGAAGTCCGCGGCCTCGGCCTCAACATGGAACTCCTGGATGCGGAGGATGAGGAATAACGGCGCAAGGGCCTTCGAAGGCCCTTCGTAAGCCCTTTTGAAAGGGCTTGACGCCGCTCACCCAACCCGCACGAATTCAAGGATTTGAAAATGAACCAGGAAATGACCACCAACCCGTTCAACCCGCTGGCTTCGCCGAAGATCTTCGATGAGATCAAGGTCTCGCTGGCGTCGCCGGAGCGTATCCTTAGCTGGTCCTACGGCGAGATCAAGAAGCCCGAGACGATCAACTACCGGACCTTCAAGCCGGAGCGTGACGGGCTGTTCTGCGCCCGGATCTTCGGGCCGATCAAGGACTACGAGTGCCTTTGCGGCAAGTACAAGCGGATGAAGTACCGCGGTGTCGTCTGCGAGAAATGCGGTGTCGAGGTGACGCTGCAGAAGGTGCGCCGCGAGCGGATGGGCCATATCGAGCTCGCCGCCCCTGTCGCGCATATCTGGTTTTTGAAGTCGCTGCCCAGCCGCATCGGCCTCATGCTCGACATGACGCTGCGCGATCTCGAGCGTATTCTCTACTTCGAGAACTACGTGGTGATCGAGCCGGGCCTCACCGACCTCCACTACGGTCAGCTGATGACCGAAGAGGAGTACATGGACGCCCAGGATCTCTACGGCATGGACGCCTTCACGGCGAACATCGGCGCCGAGGCGATCCGCGAGATGCTCAGCCAGATCGACCTCGAAGCCGAGGCCGAGCAGCTGCGCGCCGACCTCGCCGAGGCCACCGGCGAACTGAAGCCCAAGAAGATCATCAAGCGGCTGAAAATCGTCGAAAGCTTCCTCGAGTCGGGCAACCGGCCGGAATGGATGATCCTCACCGTGATCCCGGTTATCCCACCGGAACTGCGCCCACTCGTCCCGCTCGACGGTGGCCGGTTTGCGACGTCGGACCTCAACGACCTCTACCGCCGGGTCATCAACCGCAACAACCGCCTCAAGCGCCTCATCGAGCTGCGCGCGCCCGATATCATCGTGCGCAACGAAAAGCGCATGCTGCAGGAATCGGTCGATGCGCTGTTTGACAACGGCCGCCGTGGCCGGGTCATCACTGGCGCCAACAAACGGCCGCTGAAATCGCTCTCCGACATGCTCAAAGGCAAGCAGGGCCGGTTCCGCCAGAACCTGCTCGGCAAGCGGGTCGACTTCTCGGGCCGGTCCGTGATCGTGACCGGTCCCGAGCTCCGGCTGCACCAATGCGGTCTGCCGAAGAAGATGGCGCTCGAACTGTTCAAGCCGTTCATCTATTCACGGCTTGAGGCCAAGGGCCTGTCGTCCACCGTTAAGCAGGCCAAGAAGCTGGTGGAGAAAGAACGCCCCGAGGTCTGGGACATCCTCGACGAGGTGATCCGCGAGCATCCGGTGCTTTTGAACCGCGCGCCGACGCTGCACCGCCTCGGCATCCAGGCTTTCGAGCCGGTGCTGATCGAGGGCAAGGCGATCCAGCTGCACCCGCTGGTCTGCTCGGCCTTTAACGCCGACTTCGACGGCGACCAGATGGCCGTACACGTGCCGCTGTCGCTGGAAGCCCAGCTCGAAGCCCGTGTGCTGATGATGTCGACCAACAACGTGCTGTCGCCGGCTAACGGCGCGCCGATCATCGTGCCGTCGCAGGACATGATCCTGGGGCTCTACTACATCACGATGCAGCGCGAGGGCATGAAGGGTGAAGGCATGATCTTCTCGGATATCGAGGAGGTCGAACACGCCCTGGAGGCGGGCGAGGTGCATCTGCACACCAAGATCACCGCCCGTGTACGCCAGATCGACGAGACCGGCCAGGATGTGTGGCAACGGTTCGAGACCACGCCGGGCCGTGTGCGCCTCGGCGCACTCCTGCCGCTGAACACCAAAGCGCCGTTCGAGCTCGTCAACCGGCTCTTGCGCAAGAAAGAAGTGCAGCAGGTCATCGACACCGTCTACCGTTATTGCGGTCAGAAGGAATCGGTCATCTTCTGCGACCAGATCATGTCGATGGGCTTCAAGGAGGCCTTCAAGGCCGGCATCTCCTTCGGCAAGGACGACATGGTCATCCCCGACAACAAGTGGACCATCGTGGATGGCGTTCGTGACCAGGTGAAGGAATACGAACAGCAGTACATGGACGGCCTCATCACCCTTGGCGAGAAGTACAACAAGGTGGTCGACGCCTGGTCGAAGTGCTCCGACGCCGTGGCCGACGCGATGATGGGCGAGATTTCGGCGGTGCGCCACGACGACGCCGGCGCCGAAATGGAACCCAACTCGGTCTACATGATGTCGCACTCGGGTGCGCGGGGCTCTCCGGCGCAGATGAAGCAGCTCGGCGGTATGCGCGGCCTGATGGCCAAACCCTCGGGCGAGATCATCGAGACGCCGATCATCTCGAACTTCAAGGAAGGCCTGACCGTGCTCGAGTACTTCAACTCGACCCACGGTGCCCGCAAAGGCCTCGCCGACACCGCGCTCAAGACCGCGAACTCGGGGTACCTCACCCGTCGACTCGTCGACGTGGCGCAGGACTGCATCGTGCGCCAGCGCGATTGCGGCACCGAGCTTGCGATCACCGCGCAGCCGGCGGTCAACGACGGTGAAGTGGTGGCCTCGCTGGCCGAGCGGATCCTCGGCCGGGTCTCGGCCGAAGACGTCATCAACCCCTCGACCGGCGAGATCGTGGTTGCGCGCAACGAGCTGATCGACGAGCGCAAGGCCGACGCGATCGAGGAGTCCGGCGTTGCCAGCATGCGCATGCGCAGCCCGCTCACCTGCGAGGCCGAGGAAGGCGTTTGCGCCATGTGCTACGGGCGCGACCTTGCCCGCGGCACCATGGTAAACACCGGCGAAGCGGTCGGCATCATCGCCGCCCAGTCGATCGGGGAACCGGGTACCCAGCTGACGATGCGGACCTTCCACATCGGCGGTATCGCGCAAGGTGGCCAGCAGTCGTTCCAGGAGGCCAACAGCGACGGCAAGATCGAGTTCCGCAACCCGAACACGCTGACCAACGCCAATGGTGAGCTGATCATCATGGGCCGCAACATGCAGGTTGCGATCATGGATGAGAACGGTGTCGAGCGGGCCGCGTTCAAGCCGGGGTACGGTTCCAAGCTGTTCGTCAAGGAAGGCGCCGAGGTAAGCCGCGGAGACAAGCTCTTCGAATGGGACCCGTACACCCTGCCGATCATCGCCGAGGCGGCCGGTGAGGCGAAATTCGTCGACCTCGTCTCGGGCGTCTCGGTCCGCGACGAAACCGACGAAGCGACCGGTATGACCCAGAAGATCGTCTCGGACTGGCGCTCGGCGCCGAAGGGCAACGAGCTCAAGCCCGAGATCATTCTTGCCGGTGAGGACGGCGAACCGGTGCGCAACGAGGCCGGCAACCCGATCACCTACACCATGTCGGTGGACGCCATTCTCTCGATCGAGGAAGGCGCACAGGTGCAGGCCGGTGACGTGGTCGCGCGGATCCCGCGTGAAGGCGCCAAGACCAAGGACATCACCGGTGGTCTGCCGCGGGTGGCCGAACTCTTCGAGGCGCGTCGTCCGAAAGACCACGCGATCATCGCCGAGATCGACGGTTATGTGCGCTTTGGCAAGGACTACAAGAACAAGCGCCGCATCGCCATCGACCCCTCCGATGAGAGCATGGAAACGGTCGAGTACATGGTGCCGAAGGGCAAGCACATCCCTGTGGCCGAAGGCGACTTCGTCCAGAAGGGCGACTACATCATGGACGGCAACCCGGCGCCGCATGACATCCTCGCAATCATGGGTGTCGAAGCGCTGGCGGACTACATGATCGACGAGGTGCAGGACGTCTACCGGCTCCAGGGCGTGAAGATCAACGACAAGCACATCGAGGTGATCGTCCGCCAGATGCTCCAGAAATGGGAGATCTCGGACTCGGGCGACACCACGCTCCTGAAGGGCGAGCATGTCGACAAGATCGAGTTCGACCAGGCCAACGAGAAGGCGCTGGCCAAGGGTGGCCGGTCTGCCGAAGGCGCGCCGATCCTGCTCGGGATCACCAAGGCGTCGCTGCAGACCCGGTCGTTCATCTCGGCCGCGTCGTTCCAGGAGACCACCCGGGTGCTCACCGAGGCGAGCGTCCAAGGCAAGCGCGACAAGCTTGTCGGCCTCAAGGAGAACGTCATCGTCGGCCGGCTGATCCCGGCGGGCACCGGCGGGGCAACGATGAAGACGCGCCATATTGCCCAGGAACGCGACCGTGTCGTGATCGAACAGGCCCGCGCCGAGGCGGAAGCCGCCGCGGTGCTGGCCGCGCCGACGGACGCGATGGACATCGCGGCCGAGGACATCTTCGGCGGCGGTAGCAAAAGCGACGACGACGATCTCGGCCTCGTCGAGACCCCCGAGGCCGGCGATGACGACAAGTCCTGATCGGGCTTTCGGCTGAAACACCAAGGACCCCCCGCCCGGCAAGGCGGGGGTTTCTCCTTGTGGGGCGCGGGCGCGTTTTTCGTACGAAAAACGGATCGGTTTCCATCCGGAAACCGTGCCGAAATCCGCACCGGATTTCGTGTCGCCCGACCCTATCCTTTTCGCTTTCGCCACCGGTTTCGCTCTGACACACTCCGGCGCATGACACCGCGCGATCCCAGTACGGACAAAGGTATCCAGGTTCTGGGCCTCACCCGGTTCTCGGTGCCCTCCACCGGTGCCTTCCAGGTGGAACACGCAAGCCTCGACGAACGCCGCGCCTACCTTTACGACCCGGCCCGCCTCGCGCTGCGGTTTGCCTGGTTCGAGCTGGTCACACTGCCGGGGATTGCGGCGCAGAAAGACCTCGCCTTCAAAATCGTCGTGTTGATGGGCGAGGACTTTCCCGAGCCCTGGCGTGGTCGGATGCTGGCCCATGTAGAGCACATCCCCCAGCTCTCCGCCCACTTCGCCCCGCCCGAGCATCACCGCAAGATCTGTGCCGACGCCTTGCGCGCGCATGTCGACCGGCAGGCGGAAGTCGTATTGCAGTTCCGGCTCGACGATGACGACGCGGTGGCGGTTGATTTCACGCGGCGGCTGAGGCGCGATTGGCGTAAACTCAAGGCGTGGCATGCCGGTCGTGAGGGGCCGATCGCGCTCGACTATGCGCGCGGGCTGAACTTGTTCGCCCGGCCAGGCGGCAAGGTCGAGATCGTGCCGCGTCTTGAGCCCTTCCTCGGCGTCGCCTTCGCCATCGCAACCCGTCCGGGCGACGGACATTTCATCCTCGGCTTCATGCATCACCTGATCTGGCAGTCGATGCCTGCGGTGACGAACCCCGATGAGATCATGTGGGTGCGCGGCGGCCATGGCACAAACGACAGCGGCACGCCGGCGCGCGCGCCGATGTTCGAGATGGAAGAGGCCGAACTGCGCCGGACACTGCGCAAACGTTTCCGGGTCGATCTCTCGGAGTTGAAAGCCGCGCTGAGGCGCGGTCAGACCCGGCAGGGGGCCAGTTGACCGTGGCGCGGGGAGAGAGCGCCGACACCGGGCGTGCCGACAACCTGCGCGGCGCGATTCTGATGGCCGTGTCGACGGCCGGATATGCGCTGAACGACACCGCGATCAAGACGATCGGCGATGCGGTGCCGCTGGCGCAGCTCCTGTTCCTGCGCGGTGTGGTGACCTGTGTGCTGATGCTGCTCGCCGTGCGCTGGATCGGCGCGATCCGGTTTGACCTGCCCAGACGGGAATGGGGGCTCATCCTGCTGCGCAGTCTTGCCGATCTCGGGGCGACCTTTTTCTTCGTGACGGCGCTTCTCAACATGCCGATCGCGAACGTCACCGCTATCCTCCAGGCGCTTCCGCTTACCGTGGCGCTGGCGGCGGCGTTGTTCCTTGCCGAGCCGCTCGGCTGGCGCCGGTTGTCGGCGATCCTGGTCGGCTTTGTCGGGGTGATGCTGATCATCCGGCCCGGGGCCGAGGGGTTCGACGCCTGGTCGCTCTGGGGGCTCGGTGCCGTCGGGTTCATCACCCTGCGCGACCTCCTTGCGCGCCGACTCGCGCCTACGACGCCCTCGGCGACAGTGGCTTTCGCCGCGTCGGTGGTGGTCGTGGCCGTCTTCGGGCTTACCATGCTCTTCGAGCCCTGGACGCCACTTACCCCGCGCTCCGCCGGGTTGGTCGGACTGGCGGGAGTTTTCATTCTCTGCGCTTATGTCGCTTCGGTCGCGACGATGCGCGCGGGCGATATCGGCTTCGTCGCCCCGTTCCGCTATACCGGCCTGGTCTGGGCTCTCATCCTCGGCCTTGTTGTCTTCGGCGACTGGCCCGATGGCCTCACACTGACGGGCGCCGCAATCGTTGTCGCCACCGGCCTGTTCACCCTCTACCGGGAGCGCAAGCTGGCCCCGGAACGCAGCCGGACGGCCGGGACGCGGAAAGGATGAGGCGGCTACGCTGCCACTGTTGACAACCCATCCGACTCCCCATATACGCGCCCACATTCGGGCCGCTGGGACACCAGTGCGCCTGCATCAGAGTTGTAGTGGACAAGATCCGGGCCCACCCCAGAAATGGGCTGCCCCGATCCTCTGAGGACCCACCGCATCGCTCCGGGAACGGAGCGGATGCGGTCCATTGCGCTTTGCGGACGCGTAGAGCGCGAGACGTCGATAACCGGGGCGCGCGCCCCAGAAACAAGTGTTGCAACACGGGGAAAGAGACCCAATGCCCACGATCCAGCAGCTGATCCGCAAGCCGCGGCAGCCCAAAGTGAAACGCTCCAAGTCCCAGCACCTGGAATCCTGCCCGCAGAAGCGTGGCGTTTGCACCCGCGTCTACACCACGACGCCGAAGAAGCCGAACTCGGCCATGCGGAAAGTCGCCAAGGTGCGGCTTTCGAACGGCTACGAGGTCATCAGCTACATTCCGGGTGAGAGCCACAACCTGCAGGAGCACTCCGTCGTGCTCATCCGTGGCGGCCGTGTGAAAGACCTTCCCGGTGTCCGCTATCACATCCTGCGCGGCGTTCTCGACACCCAGGGTGTCAAAGATCGCCGTCAGCGCCGCTCGAAATACGGCGCCAAGCGTCCGAAGTAAGGAGAGACTGCATGTCCCGTCGTCACGCTGCCGAGAAGCGCGAAGTCCTGCCCGACGCCAAGTATGGCGACCGGGTGCTGACCAAGTTCATGAACAACCTGATGGTCGATGGCAAGAAGTCGACCGCCGAGAAGATCGTCTACAACGCGCTCGACCGGGTCGAAGACAAGGTCAAGCGTGCGCCGGTGGAGATCTTCCACGAAGCGCTCGACAACATCAAGCCGTCGGTCGAGGTTCGCTCGCGCCGGGTTGGTGGTGCCACCTACCAGGTGCCGGTCGAAGTGCGCCCCGAGCGCCGCGAGGCGCTGGCAATCCGTTGGCTGATCATCGCCTGCCGTGGCCGCAACGAGAACACGATGGAAGAACGCCTCGCCGGCGAGCTGCTCGATGCCGTCAACGGCCGCGGCACCGCCGTTAAGAAGCGCGAAGACACCCACAAGATGGCCGACGCCAACAAGGCGTTCAGCCACTACCGATGGTAATCAGGTCGGGTTTCCCGGCTCTCATGCTTTAAGAGATCTTCCACCATGGCACGCGAATACCCCCTCGAGCGCTACCGCAATTTCGGCATCATGGCTCACATCGATGCTGGCAAGACGACGACGACCGAGCGCATCCTCTACTACACCGGCAAGTCCCACAAGATCGGCGAAGTCCATGACGGCGCCGCCACGATGGACTGGATGGAGCAGGAGCAGGAGCGCGGCATCACCATCACCTCGGCCGCGACGACCACTTTCTGGGAACGCACCGAGGACGGCGAAACCGCGCAGTCCGACAAGTTCCGCTTCAACATCATCGACACCCCCGGCCACGTTGACTTCACCATTGAGGTGGAGCGCTCGCTCGCGGTACTCGACGGCGCCGTTGCGTTGCTCGACGCCAACGCCGGTGTCGAGCCGCAGACCGAAACGGTGTGGCGCCAGGCCGACCGCTACAAGGTCCCGCGCATGGTGTTCGTCAACAAGATGGACAAGATCGGCGCCGACTACTTCAACTGCGTGAAGATGATCAAGGACCGCACGGGTGCGATCCCGGTTCCGGTCAACTTCCCGATCGGCGCCGAAGACAAGCTCGAAGGCATCGTCGATCTGGTGAAGATGCAAGAGTGGGTCTGGGAGGGCGAAGACCTGGGCGCGACCTGGGTGCACCATCCGATCCGCGACGAGCTGAAGGCGACCGCCGAAGAGTGGCGCGGTCACATGATCGAGCACGCCGTCGAGATGGACGACGCGGCGATGGAAGCCTATCTTGAGGGCGAAGAGCCCGACGAGGACACGCTGCGCAAGCTGATCCGCAAGGGCACGCTCGAGATGGCTTTCGTGCCGGTGCTCGGCGGCTCCGCGTTCAAGAACAAAGGCGTTCAGCCGCTGCTCAACGCGGTGATCGATTTCCTGCCCGGTCCGCTCGATGTCGACGCCTACATGGGCTTCGCCCCGGGCGACGAGACCGAGACCCGCGACATTCCCCGGTCTGCCGACGATACCCAGCCGTTCTCGGGGTTGGCGTTCAAGGTGATGAACGACCCGTTCGTGGGCTCGCTGACGTTCACCCGGATCTACTCCGGCGTGATCAAGAAGGGCGACGGCATCGTCAACTCGACGAAGGGCAGGCGCGAGCGCGTCGGCCGGATGATGATGATGCACTCGAACAACCGCGAAGAGATCGAAGAGGCCTACGCGGGCGACATCATCGCGCTCGCCGGTCTCAAAGAGACCACCACCGGTGACACGCTCTGTGACGCGCAGAAGCAGGTGGTGCTCGAGACCATGACCTTCCCCGATCCGGTGATCGAGATCGCCGTCGAGCCGAAGACCAAGGCCGACCAGGAGAAGATGTCCGCAGCCCTCCAGCGCCTCGCCGCCGAAGACCCGTCCTTCCGCGTCGAAACCGACATCGAGTCGGGCCAGACCATCATGAAGGGCATGGGCGAACTTCACCTCGACATCCTCGTCGACCGGATGAAGCGCGAATTCAAGGTCGAGGCCAACATTGGCGCGCCCCAGGTGGCGTACCGCGAGACCATCGGCCATGAGGTCGAGCACAGCTACACCCACAAGAAGCAGTCGGGTGGATCGGGCCAGTTCGCCGAGGTCAAGTTGGTCATCAGCCCAACCGAGCCGGGCGAAGGCTACTCGTTCGAGTCGAAGGTCGTCGGTGGTTCGGTGCCGAAGGAATATATCCCCGGCGTCGAAAAGGGCATCAAGTCGGTCATGGATAGCGGCCCGCTGGCCGGCTTCCCGGTGATCGACTTCAAGGTCGCGCTGATCGACGGCAAGTACCACGACGTGGACTCCAGCGTGCTCGCCTTCGAGATCGCCGGCCGCATGGGCATGCGTGAAGGCATGCGCAAGGCTGGCGCGAAACTGCTGGAACCGATGATGAAAGTCGAGGTGATTACGCCGGAGGAATACACCGGCGGCATCATCGGTGACCTCACCTCGCGGCGTGGCCAGGTCTCCGGCCAGGAACCGCGCGGCAACGCGGTAGCGATCGACGCCTTTGTGCCGCTGGCCAACATGTTCGGCTACATCAACACCCTGCGGTCGATGTCCTCGGGACGGGCCCAGTTCACGATGCAGTTCGACCATTACTCGCCGGTACCGCAGAACATCTCGGACGAGATCCAGGCGAAATACGCCTGATCGGATAATGCGGGCCGGGTGAAACGCCCGGCCTGTCTCGAAACAAGAGGAAGACAAAGATGGCCAAGGAAAAGTTTGAACGC
>DQCI01000046.1 GCA_003545125.1 Paracoccaceae bacterium | reverse complement strand
ATCTCCTTGATCAGCCCGTAGAACCGGTGACGCGTGAGGTGGCCGCTCTTGCCGGTCGAAGCAAACAACCAGCGGGAGGCGGGCTGGCCCTGTTTGTCGGTTGCCTCTTCGGCGGCGTCGCGCACCGTGAGCCAGACCGCAAGCGCCGTGCGCGCCGGACCCGAGAGCGGCACCATCCGTTCCTTGCCGCCCTTGCCGCGCACCAACAGCATCCGCGGATCGCCGCGCGCGGCGGCAACCGGCAGTTCGACCAGTTCCGACACCCGCATCCCCGTCGCGTAGAGAAGCTCCATCAGGCAGGTATTGCGGGTGCAGTCGGCCGCGCTACGCCCGTGGTCCCGCGCCGCCTCCAAAAGCCGCGCGACTTCGTCCTCATTGAGGGTCTTGGGCAACTTGCGCGCCTTGCCCGGCCCGGCGATCCGCAAGCTCGGGTTGTCCCCCCGCCAGCCGTCCTCGAAGGCGAACCGGTAGAGCTGTTTCACCGCGCTGAGGCGGCGCGCCCGGGTCGCCACCGCGAGCCCCTCGGCCTCACAGGCGACCATCCAGGCCTCGATATCGGCGCGGGTGGCGGTCTCGAACCCGATGCCACGGCGCGCGAGAAACGCGGCGCAGGCCTTGAGGTCGCGCCCATATGCCAAAAGCGTGTTCTCGGCCGCGTCGAGCTCAGCCGCCTGGGCTTCGAGAAAGGCCGAGATCCAGCGCGCGGCGTCGGGTCCGGGGGCCACAGACGGGGCAGGGGCGGCCACCGGTTCAGCCCTGCCGGTCGAGGATGAGAAACTCGAGCGCGGCGCGCCGCGCGGTATCCTCCAGCCCGACCGCGCGCAGCAGCGCCAGCGCGTCGGTCACCTGGTCGAGATCGCCCGAAGTGCCCTCGGAGAGCAGGGTGATCGCGCGCAGGATCGCCTCGCCCAGCCGGTTGCCGTCGATCAGCGCGGCAAGCCGCGGCGGCGGGCCCGCGGCGGTGAACCCGTCGATCACCGCTTGGGCGCGCGCATCGCCCGTCTCGCCGCCGCGCACGAGCCCGCGGGCGACAGCGACAAGCAGCCGGTCGGCGTCCGTTTCCGGCGCCGCCCCGGCCGCCCGGGCCTCGTATTCGTCGGACAACAGCGCCATGCGAAAGGCCAGCTGTCCGGCCTCGCCTTCGAGCGCCATCTCGGCCAGCTCGGGGCCGAGGATACGCGAGATCGGCACCTCGACGCGTGCCTCGGCGAGCGCGTCCCAGAGCGCCGGAAGCGCCTCGGCGGTGCCGGTGCGATACCCCGCCCGGAGCGCGCCTTCGAGGTCCTGTATCGCCGCGACCCGGTCCCAGACGCCGCCGGACGCGGCGGCGCGCCGCTCCGAATAGAGCCCGTAGAGCTGGTTGTCGGAGACCGCGCCGGTGCGCGCGAGCCGTTCGCCCGCCTCGACCCGCGCCTTCCAGCCGATGTTCGACCGCAAATCCGAATGCGCGAAGGCCAGCGGCAGCCCCTGGGTCGGGATCGCCTGGCCGATGGCCTCGTACATCCGGAACGTCAGCGGCGTCGGGTTCAGCGGTATTTCGAGCGGTGGCTCGCCTTCGAACAGTTCCGGATCCAGAAACCGGGCGAACAGATCGGCGTCGTCTTCGGAGATCAGCTCGAGCACGGTGCCGGTGCCGAGCAGCAGTGCAGCACTTTCCCAGTTGCCCGCGCGGGCGAGGCAGAAGATCCGCGCCTGGTAGGTCGGCGACAGCTGCGGGCTCGCGGCCAGCACCTCGCAGAGCGGCTGCTCTTCGCCCAGCAAGAGCGCCACGTCGAAATGCCGGCGGATGACCTGGCTGTCGTCGCGGGGCGCGCGTTCGAGCAGCGCATTGGCCTGTTCGAGCGCGCCCATCTCAAGGAGCTTGTCGACCCGGGCGAGGAAAACCTCGCGCCCGTCGCCGCTTGCGGTTCCGTTCGGTCCACGCGGCGGATCCAGTTCGGCCAGCAGGATGGTCTGCAAGAGCGCCTGCAGCGCGGGCAGCATCTCGGGACGTTCGGCGCGGATCCGGCTTGCCACATCCTCGGGCCGCCCGTCGCCCCAGAGACCGGCGGGCAGGCCGGTGACGGCGGGAGAGAGAATGCCGATACTGTCGGGGCCGGCGCCGGGCGCATCGAGCGGCGCAACCGCGACCGGATCGAGGGGCGCGGGGGCCGGCAGCACCGCGCCCGGGGCGGCGCCGGGCAGGAGGGCCGAGGCGGGCAGCTGCGGGCCGGTGCCGGTGCCGGTGCCCGTGTCACCGGCGATGGGCGGCACGGCCACGCTGTCCGACAGCCAGTCGATCGCCGACATCGGCGCGCCCTGGTCCTGCGCCGGGCTGGCCTGCGCGAAGACAAGCAGGGGGACAAGGACGAGAGCCAGGCCAGGCCTGTGCCGCAGGGGCAGTCGCGCCCGCCACGCCCGGACGGTGCCTGCGCCCCTATCCGGCATCCAGGATCACCGTGAGGGTCTCTTGGCGCGGATCGGGTGCGAGATCACCCACCTGGGCATAGACAGACAGCCCGATTGCGGCCAGCACGGCGAGCCCCAGAACGAGTTTGATGAGCCGCCCGATCATGTAGACCTCGCTTTCCCCGGTTTTCCCCCCAGCCGAAGTCATATATGGCATGTTTCCGGCGTTCACGCCATGGACGCACAACGCAATTTCTTGAGCGGAGGCCCGCCATTTGGCACTCGTGGTGAAGAAACCCGTCGTGATGGTGGGGATGATGGGCGCGGGCAAATCCGCGGTCGGTCGGGCGCTGGCCAGCCGGTTGGGCGTTCCCTTCCTCGATAGCGACCACGAGATCGAGGCGGCGGCGGCGATGACGGTCGCCGAGGTCTTCGACCGCGACGGCGAGGCCTTCTTTCGCAACCGCGAAGCCGAGGTCATCGCCCGGCTGCTGGCGATGGGGCCGAGCGTGCTGTCGACCGGTGGCGGCGCCTATCTGCGCGCCGACAACCGCGCGCTGATCCACGAGACTGGTGTCGCCGTCTGGCTGCGCGCCGATCTCGAGCTTCTGTGGGAACGCGTCCGCCACAAATCGACCCGTCCGCTTCTGCACACGCCCGATCCGAAGGGCACGCTGCGCGGCCTCTACGAGGCGCGGGTCGGCACTTATGCCAAGGCGGAACTGGTGGTCGACGCCCACCCGGGCTACACGATTTCGGACATGACCGACCAGGTGATCCGGGTGCTCAAGACCCGGCCCGACGTGCTGGGCGCGCGCGGGTGATGGACAGACCAGTGGAGGCAGGCCAATGAACGTTTTGCCGGAGGCG
>DQCI01000092.1:2913-5192 GCA_003545125.1 Paracoccaceae bacterium | reverse complement strand
CCATCTCGAAGCCCTGCGGCGTGTGCATCCGGCTGTTGAGGACGATGGTCCAGAAAGCTGACATGGTGGTACCGAAACCGACCGGGCCCGCGGCACGGATGTGCAACCAGGCGGGCACGCGAAACGCCGAACAAGATGATGCCGATGAAGACGGCTTCGAGGAAGAAGGCGGTCACCTCGCAGGCGAGCAGCGGCCCGGCGATATTGCCTTTGGCCTCCATGACCCCTGGCCAGATGGTGGCGAACTGGAAAGGCATCGCGATACCGAAGACGACCCCCATCGCGAAACTGAACGCGAGGATCCTTAGCCCAACGCGATAGGCCGCCCTGCACCGGCCGTCACCTGTCCGGGGCATACACACGCGAAAGAACAACAGCACCGACGCCAGCGTGATGGTGATCGTCGGGACCAGAGCAGGGCTCGAGACATTCGCGGTGAATTGAATGCGGTTCGGAAGAAGAGTGTCGAGCGCATCCAGTGGTCGGCTCCCTATCCTTGTTTCGATTTCGTGAGGCGACACGCCCGGCTTTGCCGATGCCTCCAGCGATCCCACCGCCGGGTGCCAGAGGCCTCACCGGGCGACCGGTGTCGCGCTGAGCGATCCGGGCGCCAGAAACACGCGGGCGCATACCGACCCCACGATGCGGCGCCTTCCCCACCGCCTCGCCATCGCTCCGACATGCGAGGGCACCGCCCTGCCGGCGCCCTGTCCGGGTCATCGCAAACCCGTTTGCACAGACGTTTCAGCACTGTCTGGAGTTCAGGCAATAAAGCGACCGGGGGTATAAAATAAAGCAGGTCACTGTGCACAGCGACCTCGCGCCAACTCTGTCCGCCGCGACCCGAGCGCCTTTCCCCGGCCGCCACCCGCGCCGAACCGGTCCACCTGCGCCGGGCCGGGGGCTCGGCCATGCGCCGTCCCCGATTGCACCAATCCGGACTTTTGACCTTTTATCCTGCATACAGTGTCTGGAGACCCCGGTTTGACGGTGGCACGCAGCCCAGAGAGGAATTACCAGTTGGTTGGGCCGGCTGGGGGCCGATCCGCAGCTCGGAAGGTTTCCAAACCGGCAAGTCATGAGGAAGAGCGAATTGCTGCTTGAGGTCGAGAAACTCACAAAGTCCTTTGCCGGGAGCGAAGGGCCGTTGACCGTGCTTCGCGGGATCGACCTCGCGCTCGATGCTGGCGAGACGCTGGCGCTGACAGGCGAGTCCGGCTCCGGAAAAAGCACGCTCCTGCACCTGATCGGCGGGCTCGACGATGCCGATGCCGGATCCATCCGCTTGGCCGGGCAGGACGTCACCAGGCTGGACGATGCAGGCCGCGCCGCCTTGCGCCGCGAGACGGTGGGGGTCGTCTTCCAGCAGTTCAACCTGATCCCTTCTCTGACCGTCGCAGCGAACATCGCCTTTCAGGCCCGTCTGGCCGACCGCTACGACCCCGACCGCACCCGCAGCCTCGTCGAAGCGCTCGGGCTCGGGGCGCAGCTCGCCAAATACCCCGAACAGCTCTCGGGCGGACAGCAGCAGCGCGTTGCCATCGCGCGGACACTTGTGGCACGGCCGCGGCTGGTTCTCGCAGATGAACCGACCGGCAATCTCGACGAAGCGACGGCCTCGGACGTGATGGACCAGATGCGTGCCCTCGTTGCCGATACCGGGGCGGCGCTGATCATGGCCACCCACTCTCCGGCCCTGGCCGCGCGCCTGCAGAACCGTCTTCATCTGACCCAGGGACGTTTGACATGATCCGAGCGGGGTTGGCAGCGCTCTGGTCGCATTGGCGACGCCATCCGCTCCAGCTTTTTACGCTGGTGGCCGGGCTGGCCCTGGCGACCGGGCTCTGGTCCGCGGTGCAGGCGGTCAACGCCGAGGCCCGGGCCAGCTACGATGCGGCCGCCGCGATGCTCGGCGAGGGCCGGTACGACGCGCTCCTGCCGCGGGTCGGCGACACCATCCCGGTCGACCGCTTCGTGGCGCTTCGGCGCGCGGGATGGCTGGTGAGCCCGGTTCTGGAAGGGCGGATCGCAGCCGGTGAGACCTCGGTGCGCCTCGTCGGCATGGACCCGCTGACGGCACCGACCGGCCTGGGGCAACTGCGCCCGAACGATGCGGTCGGCCTCACGGACATCCTGTCGGGGCGCGTGGTGTTTGCGGGTCCGGACACTGCCGCCGCGCTCGACGGCGCCATCGATGCCCGTGTCATTGCGGATCCGGGGATTGCCCCCGGCACGGCGGTCGGCGATATCGCCGTCGTGCAATCTCTGCTTGAGCGGCC
>DQCI01000092.1:0-2880 GCA_003545125.1 Paracoccaceae bacterium | reverse complement strand
GCCGTCGCACCCGATCTGGTGCGCCAGGAGGCGGCGGGCGGGTACCAGGTGGGGCGGCTCACGGACAGCTTCCACCTCAATCTGACGGCGTTCGGTTTCTTGAGCTTTGCCGTTGGCATTTTTATCGTGCATGGCGCCATCGGCCTGGCCTTCGAACAACGACGCGGCATGGTCCGCACGATGCGCGCGGTCGGTATGCCCCTCAGACGTATCATCGTGCTGTTCGCCCTGGAACTCGCGCTTCTGTCGCTGGCGGGCGGCGCCATCGGGATCGGGCTGGGCTATGTGGTGGCCGCGAGCCTGTTGCCCGGCGTCGCGGCGACGCTCGAAGGGCTCTACGGGGCTCAGGTGGCCGGCACCCTTCAGCTGCGCCCGGTCTGGTGGCTGTCGGGCCTGGCCATGGCCCTCGCCGGCACCGCGCTGGCGGCAACCGATGCGCTGCGGCGGATCGCGCGCATGCCGATCCTGTCGAGCGGCGGCGCCCGGGCCTGGTCGATGGCGGCCGGCCGGTGGCGGCGGTTCCAGGCGCTTGCAGCGGCGGTGCTGCTTGCGGCTGCGGGCGCGCTTGGAGCTGTCGGTGGCGGGCTCGTCACCGGGTTTGCGCTTCTGGCCTGCCTTCTGTTCGGGGCGGCGCTTGCGCTGCCGCTGATCCTCGACCGGGCCCTGGGCGTGGCGCAGCGGACCGCGCGCGGGGTGGTGTGGGAATGGTTCTGGGCCGATACGCGGCAGCAATTGCCGGGCCTCAGCCTGGCGTTGATGGCGCTTTTGCTGGCGATGGCCGCGAATGTCGGGGTATCGACCATGGTGTCGAGCTTCCGGCTGACCTTCACGGGCTTTCTCGACCAGCGGCTGGCCTCGGACCTGTACGTATCCGCCGACAGCGCCGACGAGGCCGCGGCACTGGAGGAATTCGTCGCGCCAAGAAGCCGCGCGGTGCTGCCACGGCTGGCGATCGAGACCCGGCTCGCCGGTTTGCCGGCGGAGCTATTCGGCGCGCGGGTGGGCCCCACCTATGCCGAGAACTGGCGGTTTCTCGCGTCCGACCCGGACGCCTGGGCGCAGGTCGCGGACGGTACGGCGGTCATCGTCAACGAACAACTCGCGCGCCGGGCAGATCGCTGGGTGGGCGACCGTCTTGCCGTCGGTCCCGAGACGGACTTGCCGATTGCCGGGGTCTTTGGCGATTATGGCAATCCCATCGGGCAGGCGATCATCGGCGAGGCTTTGTTCCGCCGGTTGTTCCCCAACCGGCGGGCAACGCGCTTCGGCATCCGCAGCGACGATCCCGCGGCGCTGGCCACTGCGCTCACCGGGGCGTTCGGGCTGCCTGCGCGCAACATCATCGACCAGAGCGACCTCAAAGCCTTTTCGATGCAGGTATTCGACCGGACATTCCTGGTGACCGGCGCGCTCAATGTGCTGACCCTCGCGGTCGCTGCCTTCGCGATCCTGACCAACCTCTTGACCCTCGCGGCGATGCGGGTCCCGCAGCTTGCGCCGGTTTGGGCCTTGGGGTTCACACGGGCCGATCTGGGCCGGCTGGAACTCCTGCGCGCGGTCGTGCTCGCCGCCCTGACCGGTCTGCTCGCGCTGCCTTTGGGGCTCGCGCTCGCCTGGGTTCTACTCGCCATCGTCAATGTCGAGGCGTTCGGCTGGCGCTTGCCGATGTATCTGTTCCCGGCCGACTACCTGCGGCTCGGGGTCTTCTCGCTGGGCGCGGCCATCGTCGCGGCCCTCTGGCCTGCGCGACAGCTCACCCGCGTTCCCCCGTCTGATCTACTCAAGGTGTTCGCCAATGAACGTTAAGGTACTTGCCGCCGCGCTCCTCCTGCCGGTCGCCGCATCGGCGCAGGGGTTTGCCGGGATGGGCACCGAGGCCGGCGGGTTTGCCCAGCCGCATCCCGATCCGGTCTTCCGGTTCCCGGCCGATCACGGCGCCCATCCCGACTACCGGATTGAATGGTGGTACCTGACCGCTAATCTGAACGGGGCTGACGGTACGCCTTATGGTCTGCAATGGACGCTGTTCCGCTCGGCGCTTGCGCCAGGCAACGCCGACGGTTTCGCCAGCCCGCAGGTCTGGTTCGCCCATGCGGCGGTGACCACGCCCGACGACCATTTCTTCGCCGAGCGGTTCGCACGCGGCGGCACCGGGCAGGCCGGTGTCACGCCGGAACCGTTCTCGGCCTGGATCGACGAATGGCAGATGGGCGGCGACAGTTTCGACGAGATGCAGCTTTCGGCGGCCGGTGTGGATTTCGCCTACGACGTGGCGTTGCGGGCCGAGGGACCGCTCGTGTTCCACGGGGCCGACGGCTATTCGGTCAAGTCGGCGCAGGGGCAGGCCAGCTACTACTATTCGCAGCCCGCATTTGCCGTTGCGGGCAGGATTATCCTGCCCGGGGGAGAGGTTGCGGTCACCGGGCAGGCCTGGCTCGACCGTGAATGGTCCTCGCAACCTCTCGCCGCCGATCAGACCGGGTGGGACTGGTTCTCGCTGTCTTTCGACAGGGGCGAGAAAGCCATGGGATTTCGGTTGCGCCAGACCGACGGCAGCCATTTTTCGTCGGCGACCTGGATCGCGCCGGACGGCACAGCCTCATCGCTGCAAGACGGCGCCTTCACGGCCACGCCGCTGGCTTGGACGGACGTGGCCGGCCGGGAGGTTCCCACAGCCTGGGCCGTTTCGGTTGCCGACAAGGGGCTGGACGTGACCGTGACCGCGCTCAACCCCGACGCCTGGATGGCCGTGTCGGTGCCGTACTGGGAGGGTCCGGTCACTGTCACGGGCAGCCATGGCGGCCGGGGATACCTCGAGATGACGGGCTACGACTGACGCGGCGCGCGCGGCGGTCCCGGCCGTTGCGAGGGCAGATCGGA
>DQCI01000072.1:26184-34867 GCA_003545125.1 Paracoccaceae bacterium | reverse complement strand
CCGGGGCGCCCTCACGCTTGCCTTGGCTGCGGCCACACTCGCAGCTTGCGTCAACCTCAACGACTACGGCAAAGTTGCGCCCTACCACCGTGACTCGCGCACGGAAATCGCGGTCGTCCTGCCCGCCAACGCACCCTCGATCTCGAACCAGTTCCTGGCGGTCTCGCAAGAGGGCGAAAAGGGCCATCTCGGCATCGACGTTGCCGCCCCGGTCGGCACCCCGGTCCTGGCTGCGGCGGCGGGCCGGGTCTATCTCTCCTACCACGAGCCGATGTACGGCAACCGGATCATCATCGACCACGGCACAGGCCCCGACGGGCGGGTGAGCTTCACCGTTTACAAGCATCTCGACGCGCGCCAGGTCCAGGCCGGGGCTCCTGTCGCGCGCGGCCAGCAGATCGGCACCCTGGGCCAGACCGGTCTCTTGTCGTCCTACCCGCACCTGCATTTCGAAGTCATGCGCGAGAAAGCGCCCGGCCGCCGGTTCGCCAAAGGCAGCAACTGGTGGCAGGGGATGATGCAGGAGGATCCGAACCTGTTCTGGGCGGCAGGACCCGGTCGGCCGAGCTGCGCCGGTGACACGCCCGCGGCTGGCCAGGGGGGTTTGCCGATCACCTACCCGGTGGTTTGCGGTAAGTAGCAGCGCCGTTCAGCGCGCATGTTTTTGCACGATTCCCCTGATCCTCTCGCGGCGTACAGGGCCAGGCTGGGCCGGCACCCCATCAATGTCTTCGCCCAGGGCGGCCAGGGCGGCAACCAGGGCGGCGCCAAGCAAGCATTGTTCGATACCGCCGAGGTCCGGATCATCTGCCCCATCGATCACCATAACAAGGACGCTTCCGTCCCGTTCGAAAAGCAAACGGTGAACGCGGCAACCCACATCTGCGAATGTCTGTCCGAACCGCCAAGCCAGCATTTGCGCGGGAACAAAGAAGTCTTCAGGCGGCACAAACCGCCCGGTCTCGACCACTTCGGGACCGATGAAAGCGACGATCGCGTGCGCGAAAGTGCGGTCGGCCGACCATTCAGGATCCTGTAATAGGTAGGAGCCGAACAGATCGGTCCAAATGCGCCGAGCCGCAGGATTAATCTGTAGCCGAGATCCACGATGCGGCGGGGATTGTGGGTGTCGAGGTCGAACCCGGTGTCGCCCTGCGCGCGCAGCTCGACCGCACCGAACACTGCCGCGTTGAGCGCGACGGCGAAACCGGCCCGTCTCGCATCTCGAAATCGGGGTAATTTGTGTCGCCGGCGTGCTTTGCACGACGTCACAGCATCGAGACCTAGCAGGGTGAAGACTATCAACCTGCGTCCAAGGCCCCGCAGGATCACCGCCCCTTGAACAACCCGCCGAGGATGCCGCGCACGATGCGCTTTCCGGTGGTGCCCTTGAGCTCCGAGATCACCGCCTTGGTCATCGCTTCGCCGAGCTGGCCGCCAAACCCGTCGGAGCCTGCCTGGCGACCGCGGGTCGCGGGCTTGGTCGCTCGGCGGGGGCTGTCGTCGACCCCGGGGCTGTAGCGCCGCGCACGGCTGAAATCGTTGAGCTGGAACTCACCCGCCGCGCCCCCGGCCTCGGCCGCCGCGTCGCGCGCCTCTGCCTCCTCGGCCGCCTTCGCGGCCTCCTCGGCGCGCCGCATGAGCATCTCGCGGGCCGAGTCGCGGTCGACCCTGTCTTCGTATTTGCCCGCCACATGGGAGGCCGCGCGCAGCTTGTCGCGCGCCGCCGTGGAGATCGGCCCGAGTTGCGACGAGGGCGGGCGGATCAGGGTGCGTTCGGCGATCCCGGGCGCGCCTTTGGCCTCGAGCATCGAGGTGACCGCCTCGCCGGTTCCGACCTCGCGGATCGCGTCCTCGATCGAGAACCGCGGGTTGTCGCGGTAGGTCTCAGACGCCTGCTTGAGCGCCTTGCGGTCGCGCGCAGTGAAGGCGCGCAGGGCATGTTGCACCCGGTTTCCGAGCTGGCCGAGGATGTCTTCGGGCACATCCGCCGGGTTCTGGGTGATGAAATAGACCCCCACCCCCTTCGAGCGGATCAGCCGCGCGACCTGCTCGACCTTGTTCACCAGCACCTTCGGCGCGTCGTCGAACAAAAGATGCGCCTCGTCGAAGAAGAACACGAGCTTCGGCTTGTCCGGGTCGCCCACCTCCGGCAGCTCCTCGAACAGCTCCGACAGCAGCCAGAGCAGAAAGGTCGCGTAGAGCCGGGGCGAGCCCATCAGCTTGTCGGCGGCGAGGATCGAGATCCGGCCGCGCCCCTCGGGCGTGGTGGCCATCAGGTCGGCCAGCTCCAGCGCCGGTTCGCCGAACAGATGTTCGCCGCCCTGGTTCTCGAGCACCAGAAGCGCGCGCTGGATCGCGCCGACGGAGGCGGTGGCGACGTTGCCGTATTCGAGGCTGAGCGCGTCGGAATTCTGGCCGACCCAGACCAGGAGCGCACGCAGATCGGCGAGGTCGAGCAGCGGCAGGCCCTGTTCGTCGGCGACCCGGAAGGCAATGTTGAGCACACCTTCCTGGGCGTCGGTCAGCTCCAGGAGGCGCGAGATCAGGAGCGGGCCCATCTCGGCCACGGTGGTGCGGATCGGGTGGCCCTGTTCGCCGAACAGATCCCAGAAGGTGACCGGGAAGGCGTCGTAGGCATATTCGTCAAACCCGATTGTGGCTGCGCGTTTCATGAAGGAGTCGTGCAGTTTGAAACTCTCGCTGCCGGCCGCGGCGAGGCCCGAGAGATCGCCTTTCACATCCGAGAGGAACACCGGCACACCAGCAGCCGAGAACCCCTCGGCCAGGATCTGCAGGGTGACCGTCTTGCCGGTGCCGGTCGCGCCTGCGACCAGGCCGTGCCGGTTGGCGTATTTGAGCAGCAGGCCCTGTTTTTCCGCATACGCTTCACCGCCGCCACCGACGAACACCCGACCGTCCATTTCCACCTCCCGGTACAATTTCTTACCCGAACCGTTCTGCCCGGACCGAGGCAGGTCCACGAGAAAACGCCGTGCCGTTGACTGGCGTTTCGCTGTGTTTGGCCAAACCGTTGTTACAGGTTCTTCGCCGAGCGCCCCGGATGAACATACATTCTTAACCAATTGCTGCCAGTGTGAATTCATCCGGAATGTAGTCCCTTACACTTCGGATGACTTCCTCCCTGTCAGACTGGCCGCGCCCCCGGGCGCGGCTTTTTTGGTGCGCTCCAGGAGCCCGCGCCGGGCGCCGTACGGGGGCCCTCCCGGTCCGTCGCCGCGTCGCGTGGCAAGAAAGTGCTCATCCAGGCGTGGGAGGCAGTTGACCCCTGCGACCTTCTGTCGTAGCGTCCGTCTCACAAAGTCGGCCAGCCCGACAGGGAGCAAAAATTCAATGAAGAAGGGTCCGGTTTCGGGCCCTTTTTCTTGTCAGGACGGTTGCCTTGCGGAACCCTGTGCCGTGCCGGACTGTCCTGTCGCACTGGCCCGCCGCCCGGCCCACCGCACCCGGGCTACCGTCCAGGCCACCGTCCAGGCCAGGTCCGCCAGCCAGGTCCGCCAACACCGCCAGTCGCGGCAGGTTTCGGCAGGAAACCCCCGCTGGCTGCGCGGCCAACGATTTCGCACCTGACAGCCTTATCGGCCCATGATAAGCAGCGCGGCGACCGCATATGACCACAACGAAGGAACCGACCATGGCTGATCTCCTGAAACCGCTGGGCCTCGCCGCGCTCCTCGCCCTTGCGACGCCCGCATTTGCCCAGGATTCGGGCGACGACACTGCACCGGAGGGGACGGAGACCGCCCCCGCGGCCAGCGACGCCGCACCCGCCGCCGAGCAAGCCGCAGCCGGTGGCGAACCCGCGGCCTATATCGACGAAGTCTTCACCGACTGGTCGCGCGAATGCGTCCGGCGTCCCGAAGGTAGCGAAGGCGCCGATCTGTGCTGGGTCACCCAAGTCCTCAAGGACGATAACGATCGCCCGTTCGGCAAGTTCTCGGTGCGCCCTGTCCCCCCGGGCGGTCCGGCGGTCGCGCAGGCCGACGTCGCGGTGTCGATGGAGCTGGTTCCCTACCTGCCCGCCGGCGTCAAGCTCGCCGTCGACAAGGGGCTTGCGAAGGAATTCAATTACCTCTTCTGCATGCCGGCGACCGGGTGCCTGGTGCAGCCCAACCTGAGCGAGGCGGATATCGCCGCTTTCAAGGCTGGCGATGTGCTGAACATGGGGTTCGCCATCGTGGCCCGGGCAACGGAGCTCGCGACCATCACCGCGCCGGTCTCGCTGAAAGGCTTCACCGCCGCCTGGGATAGCGTGAGCGCACCGGCCGCGCCCGCCGCACCGGCCGAGTAAAGCCGCACCGCAACACCACAATTCCACCGCCGCCCGATTGCATCGGGCGGCGGTTATCGTTGCAAGCCGCGGCTTTCGCGCCCGGTGGAGAGTGTCGGCGGACCAAGCCTGTCGCGCGGCCGGACCGGACCGGGAGTGCACCGGACAGGTCGGGGCCCGACGCGATGAAGCGCCGTTCCTCAAGGCGCTTTCGTCAGCGCCAGCACCGCGTTGAGACCGCCGAATGCGAAGGCGTTCGACAGCACCGCTGTGACCGCGGCCTCGCGCGCTTCATTGGGCACCACGTCGAGCGAACACTCCGGATCAGGCTCTTCGTAGCCGATGGTCGGCGCAATCACCCCTTCACGCAGCGCCATCAGCACGGCGATCAGTTCCACCGCCCCGGTGCCGCCGATGACATGGCCGTGCATCGACTTGGTCGACGAGATCATCACCTGATCGGCATCTGGCCCGAAAACGTCGGCGACGGCGGCGCATTCGGTCTTGTCATTGGCGGCGGTGCCGGTGCCATGAGCATTGATGTAGCCGACATCGGAAGGGTTCAGCCGCGCATCGCGCATCGCCCCCGCAATCGCGCGCGCTGCCCCCTGGCGCGACGGCATCACGATGTCGGAGGCGTCCGCCGTCATCGAAAACCCGGCCACTTCGGCGAGGATCTCGGCGCCCCGGGCGCGGGCGTGGTCGTAGTCCTCGAACACGAAGATCGCCGCGCCCTCGCCCTGGACCATGCCGTTGCGCCCCAGCGAGAACGGCCGGCAGCCGTCCTTCGACATCACCCGGAGCCCTTCCCAGGCCTTGATGCCGCCGAAACACAGCATCGCCTCCGAGCCACCGGTGACCATCACCTCGGCGAGCCCCGATCGGATCATCGCCATCGCCTGCCCCATCGCGTGGTTCGACGAGGCGCAGGCGGAGGCGACGGTGAACGAAGGCCCGCGCAGGTTCCAGGCCATCGACACCTGGCTCGCGGCGGCGTTGTTCATGAGTTTGGGCACGACGAAGGGGTGAACCCGGTTCTTCCCCTCCGCGTAGACGGTGCGGTAGTTGTCGTCGAGCGTGCCGAGGCCGCCGCCGGAATTGCCTAGCACCACGCCGGACCGATCCGCGAGCGCGCCCGAAAAGGCGAGCCCCGCCTGGCCGATCGCCTCACGGGCGGCCAGCAATGCGAACTGGGTGAAGCGGTCAAAGAGCGCGATCTGTTGGCGGTTGAAATGCGCCTCGGGCGCGTAGCCCTTGATCTGCGCCCCGATCCGAACGGTCAGCCGGTCGACATCCTGAAACGCGAGCGGGCCGATGCCGGAGCGCCCCGCCTTCATTGCCGCGATGGTACCGGCGACATCCATTGCGAGCGCGTTGACCGTGCCCGCGCCGGTGATGACGACCCGCCGCACGGCACTCAGCCCTTCTGGTCGGTCACAAGCCCGGACACGGCCGCGACGATTGCGCCGACGGAGGAGATGTCGAAGTCGCTCTCGGAGGGCTCGTTGGCGTTGAACGGCACCGAGATGTCGAAGGATTCCTCGATCGCGAAGATCGCCTCGACGAGGCCGAGGCTGTCGATGCCGAGGTCCGCGAGCGTTTGGTCCAATTTCACATCACCGGGTTCCAGCACCGCCTGTTCGGCGACGATCTCGACTATACGGGCTGCGATGTCGTCCTTGGCCATCCCTATATCCAAGCTTTCCAATGTCCCCAGGCGCCAACCGTTTAGTCGGTTTAAGGGCTCAATGGAACAGGAAAAGCCGCGCCGGTTGCCGGCGCGGCCCGCGATGTTCCAAGCCGTCGGCCGGCAGGTTAGCTGCCCAGGCCCGGCAGGCTCACGCCGGCGTCCTGAAGCGCTGACCAGAGCTTCGCGTCGCGCCCGTAGATGTCGGCCCGGTATCCCATGTGGCCGCGCAAGTCGGAAAACGCCGTGCGGTAGACGAGGTGCACCGGCAGCGGGGTTTCAAGCTTGACCGTGGTCTCGCGCCCGGTACGCAGGATCGACTGGAACGTGCCTTCGGGGTCTTCTTCCTGCGCCGCAAGAAGCGCATAGGCGAAGTCGAACGGCTTTTGCAGCCGGACGCAGCCATGCGAGAACGCCCGCACTTCGCGCGAGAACAGCGACTTCGACGGGGTGTCGTGCAGGTAGATGTTGTGTTTGTTCGGGAACATGAACTTCACCCGACCGAGCGCATTGCCACCCGACGGCGGCTGCTTGAGGTCGAAGGGGAAGTAGCTTGGCGTCACCACCGTCCAGTCGATGGTCTCGCGCGGGATAACCCGGCCGGCGCCGTCGAGGATCTGCAGATGCCCCGCTGCGGTGCCCTGCGAGGCGATCATCGCCGGCACGTACTCGTTGCGCGCAATGGATTTCGGCACGTACCAGCTCGGGTTGATGACCATGTGCTCCATCACGTCCGAGAACTCGGGCGTGCGCCGGTCGAAGGTGTTGGCGCCGACCACGGAGCGGGTCTCAAAGGTGATCTCGCCGCCATCGACGATGCGGGCGGTGAAATCGGTAAGGTTCACCCAGATGTAGCGGTCTTTGCGGTCGATCGAGAGCCAGCGCTCGCGCTCCATCGCGACGACGACGGATTTCAGCCGTTCCAACGCCGGCACGTTGATCGCCTCGATCGTCGCCGGACCGGCCACACCGTCGGCGTTCAGCCCCATGTTCTCCTGGAAAAGCTGCACCGCACGCTGGATCTCGGCGTCATAGGTCATCGTCGCCGAGCGGCCAAGGTAGCCCATCGCGATCAGCCGGTTCCTGAGCTGCACGACGCCCGGGCCTTGCTCGCCCGGCTTGAGCGCGCCCGCCTGGACCTGCGGGCCCCAACCGCCGCGCTCGACCAGCCGTTCGATCTCGAACTTCTTGTGCATGAGGCGCGCGTATTCATCCGAAGACGGGATCAGCGAATGCATGAAGGCATCCGGGTTCTCGGCCTCGAGGAAGCCCGTGAGCAGCTCGACCGGGTCGCGCCGGTGCGGGTTGCGGGTCATCAGCTTGTCGATCGAGCTGGGTTCCAGAATCCCGGTCTGGATCTGGTGGGCGTAGGTCAAAAACAGGTTGGTGAGATCAACCTCGACCCGGCCCTGATCGCGCGGGCTGGAAATGTTGCGCATCATGGCGGTGAGCTGGGTGGTGTCGTAGGCCGACTGCGGCAAGCCATGCTCCTCGGCATGCATGATCGCTTTGAGAAGTGCGGTGAGCCTGGTCTTCTCGGCCTCGGTCTGCCCGGTCCAGACGGGCTCGTAGCCCGTTTCGCGGTAGAAGGCCGCGACCTCGTCATGCCGGAGTGCCGCTTCGGCGACGGCCTGCGCGAAGGCGGAGAACCCAAGGCTCGAGCTGGTGCTCGACGCGGTTTCGGCTGCCGCCGCCATTGGCGCTGCAAAGATTGGCGCTGCAAGGATTGCGGCGGCGGCGATGGTCGAAAGCAAACGGGTTTTCAGGCGCGACAAAGGCGTCATTCTTTTTCCTCGATCGTGGGGCGAAAGCTCGGGAATGTAGTGATTTTTGTCATCGGATACTGCCACAGTCGGCCGAACTGTCCATTCACAATACCGATATACTCTGTTTCCAGCGAACTTCACTCTAACTTGCTGCAAACGGGTCACATTTAACGTGGCCTTCATGCAATTGAGCGAATTATTGCCAATTATGGCTTGTTTGAGGCGGTCTAGACACAATGGCCTTGGCGCTCGAATCCTCGTGTGCGATAACCGCCCTGCGCCTGGGGATGAGGTGCACAGGAAGCGCCGCGGCTCAACAGTCTGCGGCGTTAACGCAGAAGACGGGACGAACTGGGACAGATGACAACCGCAAGCTCAACCGGGCTCAGCAGGCGTGCGCTACTCGGCGCCTTCGCAGCCACCACCTTGACCGCAGCCCCCACCTATTCGAAGGCCGCGGGCCTCTTGCGTGGGGCGGGCGACATCCGCCGTATCGCGATGTTTTCCGGCCGCACCGGTGAAATGATCGACATGATCTACTGGATCGAGGGCAAGTACATCACCGACGCGCTGAAAGAGGTGAACCACTTCATGCGCGACTGGCGGGTCGACAGGGGGATCGACATCGATACCCGCACCATCGACATCATGGCCGCGTCCCATACCCTGCTCGACGTGGGCGAACCCTACACGCTGCTTTCGGGCTACCGCAGCCCGGAGACCAATGCGATGCTGCGCGCCCGGTCGCGCGGGGTGGCAAAGAACTCCCTGCACATGAAGGGTCAGGCCGCCGACCTGCGGCTCAAGCACCGCTCGGTGAGCCAGGTCGCCAAGGCCGCAAGCGCCTGCCACGCCGGTGGCGTCGGCCGCTACTCCGGCTCGAACTTCACCCATATGGATTGCGGACCCGTGCGCAGCTGGGGCGGCTGAACCGCCCGC
>DQCI01000072.1:21860-26134 GCA_003545125.1 Paracoccaceae bacterium | reverse complement strand
GGCCTGCTTGTGGGCCTCTCGTCACCTCCCGGGCCGCGCCGGACCCAACCGGTCGAGCCGGAGCCGGTGGCGGTCGTCGCTCATCCGCCGGGCCGTGGCCAGCACCGCGCCGAGCACCCCGAGCCCGGTCGCGCCGCCGATGAGGAACATGATAAGCAGCTGATATTTCACCGCTTCTTCCGGGGCGACACCCGAAAGGATCTGCCCCGTCATCATCCCCGGCAACGACACCACTCCGGTCGCCGCCATCGCGTTGATGATCGGGGTGAACCCCGCCCGGAGCGCGCGCCGCACCTGGGGGCGAAACGCCTCAGCCCGGGTGCGGCCTAGCAGGAGTTGCGCTTCCACCGCGACGCGCTCGCGCTTGAGCGCCCCGGTGAGCGCCTCGAGCCCCAGCGACACCCCGGTCATGGTGTTGCCGAGGATCATGCCAAGGAGCGGCAGCGCATAGCGCGGCTGCCACCACGGCTCGGGGCGGATCGCCACCGAGAGCCCGTAGATGGTGATGAACAGACCCGCCAGCGCCATCGCCCCGCCGCCGATCGACCAGCCCCAGATCCCGGCCAGCGGGCGCTCCTGGCGGGCGCGGATTTCGCGGGCAGCGAAGCCGATCATCACCAGCGCCACCAGCGCCGTGAGCCAGGGGTTGGCGATGCTGAAGACCGCCTTGAGCACCAGCCCCACCAGCAAGAGCTGCACCACCATGCGCAGCGCAGAGAGCGCAAGCCGTCGTTCGATCCCGAGCTGCAGCCAGATCGACAGGCCCGCGTTCAGCACCAGAAACACCGAGGCCGCTGCGAGATCGCCCCAGCCGAGGATGACATAGTCGATCATCCGATGGCCTCCAGCTGCCCGGCATCCATCCGGAAATGCTGCCCGCCGAGGCGCCCGGCCTGGGCGGGGTCGTGGGTCACGAGCAGGATCGACATACCGTCCGCCAACCGCGCAGTGAGCAGCGCCTCCACCGCGTGGGTGGCGGCTGCGTCCAGCGCTGCGGTCGGCTCGTCGAGGAGCAGCACGCTTGGTTGGGTCTGGAGCGCGCGCACCAGCGCCAGCCGCTGGCGCTCACCGGTCGAGAGCCGGGCCACCTCCCAGCCGGGCGCGGCGCCCAGGCCGAGCGCGTCGAGCCAGGGCACGGGGTCGGGCTCGCGGGCCAGGTGCGCGCCGACCGTCTCGTCCCACCAACCGCTTTCGGCCGGCACCAACGCCACGGTCCGACGCCATTCGGGCGCCGTGAATGCCTCGCGCGCGCGCCCGCCGAGGCGCACGGACCCGGCATTCGGATCGAGATCGGCCAGCGCGCGCAGAAACAGGCTCTTGCCCGAGCCTGACGCGCCCTGAACGCAGATGCACGCGCCCGGGTCCAACTCGAAGGAGATCGGTCCGATGAGATCGGTGGCAAGGTCAGTGACTCGCAACATGCGGGCAGCTTACGCGGTGGGTGCCCCTCTGTCAGGTCCAACCCGTCGACGGGGCGGGGGTCGAAGCCGCTTCAAAGCGGCTTTCGACGCGGTTTCGAAACCGCGTGGACCAGGCGTTTCGAAACGCCTGTCCCGGCTGCGGAAATCCCCGCCGGGACGCCGCCCTCAGGCGGCCACCCCGGCCTCGTCCTCTTCTGCCGCCTGGCGCGTCCACATCGCGGCGTATTTTCCGCCCTTTTCGAGCAGCGCGTCGTGGGTCCCTTCTTCACTGACCACACCGTTTTCCAGCACCACGATCCGGTCGGCATCGACGATGGTCGACAGCCGGTGGGCGATGGTGATGACCGTGCGCCCCTCCCCCATCGCCTTGAGGCTGACCTGGATGTCGCGCTCGGTTTCGGTGTCGAGCGCGCTGGTCGCCTCGTCGAGCAACAGGATTGGCGGGTTCTTGAGCAGCGTGCGCGCGATCCCCACCCGCTGTTTCTCGCCGCCCGAGAGCTTCAACCCGCGTTCGCCGACGGTGGTGTCGTAGCCATCGGGAAGCGAATTGATGAAATCGTGGATCTTCGCCGCTTTGGCCGCCGCCTCGATCTCGGGAAAGCTGGCGCCGGCCCGCCCGTAGGCGATGTTGTAGCGGATCGTGTCGTTGAACAGGACCGTGTCCTGCGGCACCACGCCGATGGCTGCGTGCACGCTGTCCTGGGTCACGTCGCGCAGGTCCTGCCCGTCGATCATGACCCGGCCGCCCGACACGTCGTAAAACCGGAACAACAGCCGCCCGATGGTCGACTTGCCCGACCCCGAGGGCCCGACCAGCGCCACCGTCTGCCCCGCCGGCACATCAACGTCGATCCCAAGCAGGATCGGCCGTGCCGGATCGTAGCCGAACTCGACCGCCTCGAAGCGCACGTGCCCGCCGTTCACCTCGAGCGCCGGGGCGTCCGGTTTGTCGACAACCTCGGCCGGCTGTTCGAGCAAGTCGAACATTTCGCCCATGTCGACCAAGGCCTGGCGGATTTCGCGGTAGACCGAGCCGAGGAAGTTCAGCGGCATGGTGATCTGCACCATGTAGGCGTTGACCATGACGAAATCGCCGGTGGAGAGACGCCCTTGTTGCACGCCCACGGCCGCCAACGCCATCACCGCCACAAGCCCTGCGGTGATGATGAAGCTTTGGCCTGCGTTCAGGAAAGCGAGCGATTGCGAGGTGCGGATCGCCGCGTCCTCGTAGCCTGCCATCGAGGCGTCGTAGCGCTCGGCTTCGCGCCGGTCGGCGTTGAAGTACTTCACCGTCTCGAAGTTGAGCAGCGAGTCGATCGCCTTCTGGTGCGCCTCCTGATCCAGGTCGTTCATCTGTTTGCGGATCTTCACCCGCCACTCGGTGATCTTGAAGGTGAACAGCACATAGACCCCGATCGTGGCGACTACGGCGGCGAGGTACCAGACGTCGAACAACACGAAGAAGATCGTCGCGACCATGAACAATTCAAGGAACAGCGGGCCAATGTTGAAGAGAAGGAAACGAAGCAGAAACTCCACCCCCTTCACGCCGCGCTCCATCACCCGGCTGAGCGTGCCGGTCTTGCGGGTGATGTGGTAGCGCAGGGAGAGCGCGTGGATATGCTCAAAAGTCTCGAGTGCGAGCGCCCTCAGCGCCCGCTGCGCCACCTTGGCGAAGACCGCGTCGCGCAATTGCTGGAACCCCACCGCGAAGAAGCGCGCGCCGCCATAGGCGACGGTGAGCCCCACGGCCCCGATCGCCAGCATCCAGGCAGCGCTGTCGCTCTCCTCGCCGGTCAGCGCGTCCACTGCCGCGGCGTAGAACAAGGGGGTCGCCACCGCCACCACCTTGGCGATGAGCAGCATAGCCATCGCAACGCCCACCCGGACCTTTACCTCGGTCTGCCCTTCAGGCCAGAGATAGGGCACCACGCGGCGGATCGTCCGCCAGCCCTGCCCTGCCTGCTTGCCCGACGCCATCGCGTCAGAAACCGTCGTGCGTCCGCCGCCTCGTCTCATACCTGGCCTCCTGCTGGGTGCTCCCAAAAGCGTTTCGAGAATTCGTCGAGCCAAAAGGGATCGCCACTATCCCGAGAACGCTGGAGGCGTGGCAGGGTATTGGCGATTCATTGTTTTCTCGAAGCGCTATAGGTAGGCCCGATCGGCGGCAATGACCAGAGAGCCACGCGGCCGACCGCCTGCGTCCGACGGTCACTCCGTCGCGGCACCGGTCTGCGCGGCCGGGTTGTCCTTGGGCAGGGTGAAGATCTGGCCCGGGTAGATCAGGTTGGGATCGCGGATGAACTCGCGGTTGGCCTCGAAGATCTTCACGTATTGAAACCCGTCGCCGTAGCGCCGGTCGGCGATGCCCCAGAGCGTGTTGCCGGGCTGAATGGTCACCGCCGTGAGCACCCGGCCCTCTGCGGCCGCGGCTTCGGTCTTGGCCTCGGCGGCCGCAAGCACCTCGGGGCTTTCGCGTTTGAACGGGGTCTCGACCCGGGTCGTCACGCTGCCATCCGGGGCGACCGCGTCGATCCGGAGCGTGTAGATGCCGCTGTCGATCGCCGGCAGGGGCGCACGCCACTGGCCGTTTTCGCGGATCACCGCGGTGCGCACCGGCGCGTTGTCGAGGTAGATGCGAAGCGTCGTTTCACCAAGCCCCCGGCCCGAGAGCGCCACTTCGCCGGCATCGTCATACGAGATCGCGTCGATGGTGAGTTGGGCGGAGGGCAGGCCGTCCTGAATCACCCGGATGCCCGAGGGTCCGGCGAGCAGCAGGCGCGGCGCGGCGGTCTTGGCAACGGCGACCCGGTCCGGCGCGGCCTCGTCGGTGGAGGGCGGGGTGGCCGGCGC
>DQCI01000072.1:20589-21716 GCA_003545125.1 Paracoccaceae bacterium | reverse complement strand
TCGTCTCGGGTGCGGCCTCCGCGGAGGTTTCCGGCGCGGCGTCCGGTGCGTCGCCGACTGGGACCGCGTCATCGACCGGGGGCGCCACGTCGTCCGCCGGTTGCGGCGGCGGCGTGTGGCCGGCGGGGGCGGCAGGGGGCGGTGTGAGCGCCGCAACAGCCTCACCGCCGGCGGGCGCTGTACGGGTCGCCGGTTGGATGATGACGCTCTGCTCGGCCAAGACGGGCGCGGCATCGCCCGAGCCTTCGGCCGGGGTCGCTTCCAGGGTCATCACCCGGGTCGCATCGACCGGCGGCAGGGAAAACATGGTAACGAAATTGCCTGCCCTGTCGGCCTCGCCTTGGGCGACCATCTGGCCATCGACCAGCACCGAGACCTGCGCTCGCGGGTCTGCACGGCCGGCCACGAGCGCGCCGCCATCGGGCTCGATCCGCACCACGTCGAAGGATGGTGGCACCATCGCTTCGGGTGCTGCCGGCACGGCGTCGCCGGCCACCGACGGCTCAGCGACTTCAGCCTCAGCCTCAGCCTCGGCGGACTCAGCCGCGACCTCGGCGGCATCGGTATCGGTATCCGAAGGGACCGGCGCCGATTGCGGGGCTTCGGCTGCGCGCGCGTCTCCGGGTGTTGGTCCGGGCTCGGCCGGATCGGGCGTCGCCGCCATATCGGTTCCGGCCTCCGGTTCCACAGGCGCGGGCGCGATCGGCGGTTGCGCCTCCGCCGCTGTCTCGGGCGCGGCCTCTTTCGCGCCCTCTGCCGCGGGCGGAACCGCGTCCGAAGACGCGACCGGGTCGCTTTCCTGTGGGCTCAGCGCCGCGGCGGGCGGTTGCGCCCCGTTCGTCGCCCCGTCCGTCGCACCGTCCGTCGCACCGTCCGTCGCCCCGACTGGCGCACCGATTGGCGAGCCGTCGCGGTCGAAAGGCTGGACCAGGACGATATAGCCAATGGCCGCGGCCATGACAGCCGCGCCGCCGGCAAGCCAGGCCGCCCAGGTGGGAAATTTTTGCGCCATGTAAGTGCCCCCGGGGGTTGATACACCCATTTCCGCCCAATCCCTCGCGGGCGGTCCGAGCGCACAATACTCCCGGCCCGACCCGGGGTCAAAACCACCCGTGGCGCAATTGGTA
>DQCI01000072.1:19924-20485 GCA_003545125.1 Paracoccaceae bacterium | reverse complement strand
CTTCGGGCAGTGCGACGATCACACCGGCAAAGCAGCGACCTCCCGTGCCTTCCCTGCCAGCCACCGATTTCCCCGCCGCCGCACCGCTCGCCCCCGGGCAACGCGCCGAACTGATCGTCACCAGCCGCGACGGCACCGCGCAATGGTTGGTCGGCACCACCAACCGCCGGATCGAAGCGCCGAACTGGAGCCCGGACGGGCGCTGGTTGATCGTGAACGGCGGTGGCAAGCTCTACAAGATTGCCGCAGGCGGCACCGAGGCCGGCACTGGAACGCCGATCGAGATCGACACCTCCCCGGTCGAGGACATCAACAACGACCACGTGATCTCCCCGGGCGGGCGCTGGATTTTCGTCACCTCCGAGGACGGCCATATCTACCGCCTGCCGTTCGAAGGCGGCACGCCCTTGCGGGTGTCGAACGACCGCCCCGCGGCCTACGCTTTCCGGCACTACCTCCACGGTATTTCACCCGATGGCACGACGCTCGCCTATGTCGGGCTCGAATTGCACGCCGGGCGGCTGATGACCCGGATCTGGACGATCCCGGCTGCGGGCGGCG
>DQCI01000072.1:19678-19820 GCA_003545125.1 Paracoccaceae bacterium | reverse complement strand
TTTGCGTCCAGATCACCCACGACGCGCGGGTCAACTGGTTCCCCCACCCCGCCCCAGACGGCAGCCTTGTGGCCTATCTGAGTTACCCGCCGGACACCGAGAGCCACCCGGAAGACCGCGACGTGCTGATCCGCACCATGCG
>DQCI01000072.1:14099-19548 GCA_003545125.1 Paracoccaceae bacterium | reverse complement strand
GGTGGGCGAACTCGGACGGGGGGTCAAGTGGTTGTTTTTGCTAATGCTACCGCTAACTGTCCCGGGCGGGCGAACCTCGCCCGTGCGCCTGTGGGCAGAGCCCGTGCGCCTGTGGGCAGAGCCCGTGCGCCTGTGGGCAGAGCCCGTGCGCCCGGGCCTTGCGCGCAGTCCACCACCCGAACCGAAACACCACAGCCGCCGGCACGCGCGCGACAAACCTTTAGGTCGGGTCGTAGCTGAACCCGGTGAACCGGGCCTCAGCGCCCATTCCGGAGACATCGAAGGCGACCATGCCGACGAATGCGCCGGTGAAGGAGCCGTGTTCGCCGCGCCCGCCCTCATCGGAGATCTGCGCGGCGTTGAGTTTCGGGCCGATCGCGCGCCAGTCGCCGTCGCCATGGCGCCAGAAGAACTGCTGGGTCGCATGGTCGACCCGCACGCCAAGCTCGACCGGACCTTCGGCGATGGGAATGGGCAGGGTCAGCGGGTAGGTGAGGTTCCCCTCCGGGTACTGGCCGTTGCAGGAGAAGATCGTCAGCGACCGCCCCAGCCGGGGCTCGCGCGACAGCATCAGCGCATGCAGCTTGGTGCGGTTGTAGTAGGTGGTGAGGCCAGCGGCCTGCTGATAGGTCTCCGGCTCGAACTCGAGCCAGCACTCGGCGGCGTAGCGGTGATGTTCCTGGCGGCGTGCGACCAGGGCCTGTTCGAACCACGAACCGAGAGATTCACGGCCCGTGAGCACCAGAGCACCGTCTTCGCAGCGAAAAATCCGGTCAGGTTCTGGCGTGCGAAGCCATTGGAAATCAGCGGGAAGCGTGTCGAAGGTGTAGCTGATCCGGGCCGGCGGCACGGGCATGACATCCGCCAACCCTGGCACTTCTCTGCGCGCGACCATGCCGCCCGATTCCAGATAGAGCCAATCGTCCTCGCCCCAGACGCAACGCTCAAGCCCGGTCTCGCGCCCGAGCGGGCAATAGTGCCCATGCCCGTCCACGCCCGGTATCGGCCTGCCCATCAGGAAAGAATGGTAGGCCTGCCCGTCCGCGGTCTCGACATACTGGCCGTGGCCGGTGCGCTGGATCGGATGGGTGGGTTCCGTAGCGTTACAGATCAGGTGCTTGTTGGGATGCGCCTCGTAAGGGCCTTCGATGTCGCGCGACCGCGCCATGCTGACCGCATGGTCGTACCCGGTGCCGCCCTCGGCGGTCGTGAGGTAGTAATAGCCGTTTCTTTTGAACAGATGCGCCCCCTCGGTGAGGCCCTTGCTGGTGCCGGTCCAGATGTTGCGCACCGGCCCGGTCAGCCCGTCCTCCGGGCTCCATTCCTGCAACACGATCCCGTCGAAGCGGTCATGGGCCGGGTTGGACCCCGAATCCTTGCCCCTGTGGTTCCACAGCATGTTGAGGAAATACTTGCGCCCGTCGTCGTCGTGAAACAGCGACGGGTCGAAACCGGAGGAATTCACAGACCACGGATCGCACCATTCCCCGTCGATCGTATCGCAGGCGGTGATGTAGTTGTGGGTGTCCTTGAAAGCGCCGTCGAACCGTTTCACGTCGGTGTAGACGAGCCAGAACTTCTCGCCGTCATGGCTGAGGCAGGGCGCCCAGACCCCGCAGGAATCCGGGTTGCCGCGCATGTCGAGCAGCGCCGCGCGGTTGAGCGGGCGCGTCACCAACGTCCAGTTCACCAGGTCGCGCGAGCGGTGGATCTGCACACCCGGGTACCATTCGAAGGTCGAGGTGGCGATGTAGTAGTCATCACCGACCCTGAGCAAGGACGGGTCAGGGTTGAATCCCGGCAACACGGGGTTGCGGATCATCGCAAGGCTCCTTCAACGGTCCGGCGCACCAGCCAGCGGTGCTTGCCGATCTTTCGAATGGGGACGAACCCGGTCTTTACCAACATGCCCAAGGTCGCGTTCCAGAGGAACCCGGCCGACGTCTTCTGGCCCTCGATCACCTCGGGAAAGGCCTCGAAACTGTCGCCGATCGCCCCTTCGAGGGCGCGCGCGCCCACGCCCCGGCGCCGGTAGTCCTTGTCAGTGAAAGAACAGGTGATGCGCCAGTCCGCCGGCACCTCGCCCTCGGCGCCGGCCTCAAAGGCCCGGCGGTTCCTGATGTGCCGGAGTTGGCCGCGGCGCCCATGTTGCGCCCAGCCGATCGCGCGGGTGACGTAGCCTTCCATCCGGCTCCCTTCAGGCCATCAGGGCCGCGGCCTCTTCGGGACCGAGCGCCGCGGGCCGGCCGCAAGTGGTGGTGAGTTCGACCCAGCCGCGAGTCTCGCCCGATTTCAGGATCGAGGTTAGCACATCGACGACGTGCAGCGCGAGGTCCAACCCGGCCCGGTGGTCACGCCCCTGTTCTATCGCCGCGGCCATCTCCGCGAGCCCGGCGGTGCGGTAGTTGGCCCGCGCCACGCCCTTGTCATCGTGGTTGGGCCGGCCGAACGGGTGATCCCAACTGAGCGGCACTGGTGCCTTGCCGGCCGCGACCAGGCTGACGTCGCCGCCGAAGAAGTTCGGATCCGGCAGGTAGAGCGAGCCGGTCTCGCCGTAGAGCTCCATGTTGGCGTGCCGGTGCGCCCAGACGTCCCAGCTCGCGCTGAGCGTCACCAGCGCGCCGGAGGCGAACTCGAGAATGCCGTGACTGTTGGTCGGCGTGTCCACCGGCACCTCTTCGCCCTTGCGCGGACCATTGCCGATGGTGCGGGTGGGGAAGCTCGCCGCCGTCATCGCGGTGACGGCGCGGACCGGCCCCAGAAGCTGCACCAGGTTGGTCACGTAGTAGGGCCCCAGATCGAGCACCGGCCCGCCGCCCGGCTGGAAGAAGAAATCGGGGTTCGGGTGCCAGGCCTCCATGCCGTGGCCCATCACATGGGCGGTGCCGCCGATGACCTTGCCGATCTTGCCGTTGTCGAGCGTGGCGCGGGCAAGCTGATGTGCACCGCCGAGGAAGGTGTCTGGGGCGGAGCCGATACGCAGGCCCTTCTTCGTCGCCAGCTCCCTCAGCGCCTCGCCCTCCTCCAGCGTGAGCACGAAGGGCTTTTCGGAGTAGCTGTGCTTGCCCGCTTCCAGCACCCGTCTGGACACCTCGTAGTGGGCGTTGGGCACGGTGAGGTTGACCACCATGTCGATGTCGCCGGCCTTGATGAGGTCGGCCACCCCCTCGGCGCGCACGCCAAATCTTTTCGCCTGTGCATCCGCCGCCGCGGGCGCAATGTCCGCGACCGCGCGCACCTCCAGCGATTTGAACAGCGGGCTGAGTTGCAGATAGGCCGTGGAGATGTTGCCGCAGCCGACGATGCCGACGCCGATCTTGCCCATGTTGGCGGTCATTGGGGGTCCCCTCCTCAGACGAACATCGACAGGGCGTTGAACGACCGTGTGGCAAACCGCTCATGATCGCTCGGGTTGTCGTGCTCAAGCACCCAATGCTGAACATCGGCGTCGCCCAGCGCGGGCACGATACGGGTGTAGTCGACCTCGCCGTAGCCGAGATCGGCCCAGCCGCCCTCATCCGCGTTCTCGCCTTCGGGCGCGCGGTCCTTCACATGGACCGCAAGCAGGCGGTCGGCATATTTGCGAATCCAGGCTGCCGGGTCGTGGCCAGCGACATGGATCCAGCCGAGATCGAGCTCGAAGCCCACCTCCGGGTGCGCCGCGATGGCCTCGATGCCGAAGGTGCCATCGTCGCAGGCGAGGAATTCGAAATCGTGATTGTGCCAGCCATAGCCGAGGCCTGCGTCGCGGATCGGCTTTCCGGCCTCCGCGAGCCGTTTCGCGAAGTCTTCCCAGCCTGCCTTGTCGGTCGGGCGCGCATCGGGCGCAAGGAAGGGCACGATCACCGTCTCGACCCCGAGGGTGCGGGCAATCTCCAACGTGCGTTTCGGATCACCCGCCACGAGGTCGAAGGCGAAATGCGCCGTCGGCATGGTCATCTCGCGTCCGTCGAGCAGGGCCCGGGTGGCGGAGGGGTCTTCAAACAGCGGCCCGAAGCCTTCGACGGCCTCGAAGCCGATCCTTTCCAGCATGTCGAGCGTTTCGACGAGCGGCCAGTTGCGCGAACAGTAGAGCTGGTAGGCGATGGTGGGCATGGGGTTTCCTTTCAGCGGGCCAAGGTCAAACGGTGACTGTGGCCGAATGGAGATCGCGTGTCGTGAAACGGGCTTTCGCGGCCGGATCGTCGGGGTGGAAGGTCACCTCGACCGGATGGCCGGGGGTGAGCGGAAAACCGTTGCGGTCGAACCGGCCGGGCACGTCGGCTTCGAGCGTGACGAACAGCGCGAGGGCCTTCGCCGACACGGTCAGACGATTGCCATCCTGGTGCATCTTCAGCCCGGGCGGGAGGAGATCGTAGGCCTTCCAGGGGCGCGGGGCATGGAGATCGCTACCCTGCGACCCATCGGAGCCGGTCCAGGCGAAAGCAAGCATCTCGTCCGGCGCGATCGCGTCGTCCTCGACGCGCATCGCGACCTCTGCCGCCTCGGCCACCTGCACGGTCGCCTGGTCGAGCAGCCGGGTTACCCCGGCGAGGTTGACCGCATGGGCCGTGACGGTGAGCGCAATCGGGGCGGGCTGGTCGTTCACCGCCTTGAGAGCGATACCGCCCTCTTCGGGTACCGCCACCACGGTGACCGGCGCGAAGAACTCTTTCGCCGCGTAGTGCAAGAGCTTCCAGCCGCCGCCGTAGTCGAGCGACGACCAGGAGCAGACCGGCCAGGTGTCATTGAGCTGCCAATAGAGCGTGCCCATGCAGTGGGGTTTGAGGCCCCGCCAATGGGTCACCGCGGTTTTGATCGCCTGCGATTGCTGGACCTGGCTGAGCCAGACGAAATCCTCGAAGCGCTCGGGCCAGCGGAAGTAGCGAAACATGGTCGCGGCGATGCGCTCGTTGCCGCCGGCGTTCTTCTGGTGGCTTTCGAAAACCGGCGCGGCGATGTTGCGGTCTTCGGGGGCGGTGAAGCTCTCGACGACATCCATCGACGGGTAGGACTGGAAGCCAAACTCCGAGCAGAACCGGGGCGCGACGTCGCGGTAATGGTGGAACGCGCGGTTCTCGTGCCAGACCGACCAGAAATGCATGTCTCCCTGGCCCTCGACATGCCAGCCGTCGCGGAAGTCGAGCGGCCCGAGCGACGGCGAGGACGGCCACCAGGTCGCCGTCGGGTCGGTGCGTCTGAGCGTCGTTTCAACGGTCCGGTTGAGGCGGTCATAGTTGACGAGATAGCGGTCGCGGTTCTCGACGCTTTCCTTGTACCAGTCGAACGCGCCCACCAGTTCGTTGTCGCCGCACCACAGCGCAAGACAGGCATGGTGCTGGAGCCGGGCGACCTGTTCTTCGACCTCGGCCTCGACCTCGGCGAGAAACGCGGGCGTCGAGGGGTAGAGCGAGCAGGCGAACATGAAATCCTGCCAGACCAGCAGGCCAAGCGCGTCGCAGGCTTCGTA
>DQCI01000072.1:10316-14063 GCA_003545125.1 Paracoccaceae bacterium | reverse complement strand
GCCGATTGCAGCAGGCCTCGGGTCTTTTCATCCGTGATCCGGCCCGACAGCGCGTCGGCCATGATCCAGTTGGCGCCCTTGGCGAAGACGTCGCGGCCGTTGACGCGGAATTTGAAGCTGGCGCCGGCGGCGTCGGGCTCGGTGACCAGTTGCAGCGATCTCAGGCCGACGCGGCGATGGGCCGACGTGTCACCGCAGGTCAAATGCAACTCATGCAGGACCTGCGCCCCCTGCCCGTTCGGCCACCACAGCGCGGGGTTCTGAATGTCGAGCACCAGCGATGCGCGGCCGCCCCGCACGGTTGCTGTCGCTTGCGCGCCTGAGAGCGTAGCTGTGACCTCGGCACCCTCCGCATTCGCCACGGTCGCGACGACCACCACCCGTGCGCGGCCCGGCGCATGGCGCTGGTGAACGAGCACGCTGCTGATCCGCGTCGCGCCGGCCGGTTCAAGGTGAATGTCGCCGTCGAGCCCGAAGGGGGTGAGCGCGATGTTCCAGTCCCAGCCGAAATCGGCCTGGACCTTGCGCAGCATGTTGCCGTTGGGAACCGGGTTATTCTTTGTGTAGGGAACGAAAAAGGGTTGTTCCGCTTGTCGCTCGGCAGCCTCGCGCACCGGCGCGCGGAACACGATCTCGACCGCGTTCTCTCCCTCGACGGCGAGTTTGGAGAGATCTACCCGGTAGCTGCGGAACTGGTTCTCCGCTTCCAGCACGACCGCACCATTCCAGCGGATCTCGGCGACGCAATCGAGCCCGGAGACGACGAGTTCGTACTCGGGCGCGTCGAGCAGCACCACCCGGCGCGCCGTCCAGTCGCGCTCACCGATCCAGCGCAGATCATGTTCATTGCGGCGCCAATAGGGGTCGGGGATCAGCCCGGCTTGCTCGAGTGCCGTCACGCCGTCGCCGGGAAGGGCCATGTCGCAGGCGAATTCCCCGGTATCGTCGGTCAGCGCCCAGAGCCCCGCGAGTGATCGGTGAGCGGGATTTGTCCTCATGTTCAGAGCCTCATTTCACTGTCGGGATCGAACAGCGAGGCGCGATCCGGCTGAAAGCCGATCTCGACCTCGTCGCCCGGCCCCACGATGGCCTGGCCGTCCATCCGCACATGCACGGTTTCGCCTGCGAGTGTGGTGTAGATCAGCGTGTCCGACCCCATCGGTTCGACCAGGTCGACCTTGACGCGCGTCGTTACTGCTGCCGAGGCCAGCGCGTCGCCGGTGGAGATGTGCTCGGGCCGAAGCCCGATGATCGCCTTGCCTTGCCGGCGTGAACCCTCTTCGAAGTCGTAAGCGCCCATCGGCACCCGCAGCCCGTTGGTGACGAAATCGCTGCCATCAAGCTCGCCGCTGAGGAAGTTCATTGACGGCGAGCCGATGAAATCGGCGACATAGAGGTTGCGCGGCCGGTTGTAGATCTCGTGTGGGCTTGCGAGCTGCATGATCCGGCCGCCCTTCATGATCGCGATCCGGTCGGCCAGCGTCATCGCCTCGATCTGGTCGTGGGTCACATAGATCATTGTGTTGCCGAGCCGCTCGTGCAGCTTCTTGATCTCGACGCGCAGATCGGCGCGCAGCTTCGCGTCGAGGTTGGACAAGGGCTCATCGAACAGGAACACATCCGCGTCGCGCACCAGCGCGCGGCCGATGGCGACCCGCTGGCGCTGCCCGCCGGAAAGGGCGGCGGGTTTGCGGTGCAGAAGCGGTTCGATCTGCAGGATACCGGCGGCGCGCGCCACCCGCTCCTCGATCTCGGCCTTGCTCATCCGCTTGTTCTTCAGCGAGAACGAGAGGTTCTTCTCGACGGTCATCTGCGGGTAGAGCGCGTAGGACTGGAACACCATCCCGATCCCGCGCTCGGAGGGCTCCGCCCAGGTGACGTTGCGGCCCTCGATGAAGATCTGCCCGCCGGTGATCTCCAAGAGCCCGGCGATGCAATTCAGCAGCGTGGACTTGCCACAGCCGGATGAGCCGAGCAGCACCAGAAACTCGCCCTCGTAGATATCGAGATCGAGGTTCTGGAGCACTTTGACCGCGCCGAAGTGGAGGTCGAGGTTCTTGACTTCGACCGATTTTTCCTTGTTTTCAGTAACGGTCATGAGCCTAGCCTTTCACGGCGCCCGCGGCGATGCCGCGCACGAACAATCTGCCGGAGACGAAGTAGATGAAAAGGGGCACCAAGGCAGTGAGGATGGTGGCCGCCATGTTGACGTTGTATTCCTTCACCCCTTGCGTGGTGTTGACAATGTTGTTCAGCGCAACCGTCATCGGATAGGCCTCAGGGCCGGTGTAGACCACGCCGAACAGGAAGTCGTTCCAGATGCCGGTCACCTGAAGGATGACGGCGACGGTGAAGATCGGGATCGACATCGGCAGCATCACCCGGAAGTAGATGCCCCAGAAGCCCGCGCCGTCGACCCGCGCGGCCTTGAACAGCTCTTGCGGCAGCGAAGTGAAGTAGTTGCGGAACAGCAGGGTCAGGATCGGCATGCCGAAGATCGAGTGCACGATCACCAGGCCGCCGAGATCGCCGTAGAGCCCGATCTCGCGCAGCATGATCACGATCGGGTAGAGCATCACCTGGTAAGGGATGAAGGCCCCGAAGATCAGGATGGTGAAGAACACGTCCGCGCCCTTGAACTTCCAGTTGGCGAGCGCATAGCCGTTCACCGAGGCGATGACGATCGAGATGATCACCGAGGGCACCGTGATCTGCACCGAGTTCCAGAAATAGCCCGAGAGGCCGTTGCAGTTGAGGCCCGTGCAGGCCTCGGACCAGGCCTTGACCCAGGGCTCGAAGGTGATCTCGACCGGCGGCGCGAAGATGTTGCCCAGCCGGATCTCGGGCATGCCCTTCAGCGAGGTCATGACCATAATCCACAGCGGGATCGCGTAGTAGACCGCGACCACGATCAGGGTCCCGTAGAGCATGATGTTGCGGCGCGAGAAGGTCTTATGCGGCTTCGGACCCTGTGGCCCCTGTAGCGCGGTTTCGGTCTTGGCTGCGGTTGCGGAGGTCAGGACATCAGCCACGTTTCTTTCCTCCGAATTCCATGATTGCCCAGGGCACGATGAAGATTGCGACGGTGAGCAGCATCATCGTCGAGGCGGCAAAGCCCTGACCGAGGTTCTGGCTCTGGAACATCATGTCGTAGACGTATTTCGCCGGTACCTCGGTGGCGATGCCGGGGCCGCCGCCTGTTTGCGCCACGATCAGATCGTAGAGCTTGACGATCCCGGTCACGACGATGACCAGCGCGGTGACGAACACCGGGCGCATCATCGGGATGACGATGAAAAGGTAGGTCTTCCACGCCGGGATTCCGTCGACACGGGAGGCTTTCCAGACGTCCTGGTCGATCCCGCGCAGGCCCGCGAGCATCAGCACCATGACAAGGCCCGTGCCCTGCCACAGCCCGGCGATCAGCACGCCGTAGATGGCGATCGACGCATTGTAGAGCGGATCGAATGTGAAGCTTTCCCAGCCCAGACCGCGGACAATGCTCTGGACGCCGAATTCCGGGTTCAGGATCCACTGCCAGACCAAGCCGGTGACGACGAAACTCATCGCGTAGGGGTAGAGGATGACGGTCCGGATCGTGTTCTCGAACCGGATCTTCTGGTCGATCAGGGCGGCGAGAACAAAGCCGATAACGAACACCAGGACGAGCATGAGGAATCCGTAGATCGCGAGGTTCTCGATCGAGATCAGCCAGCGCTTGGAGTCCCAGAGGCGTTCGTACTGGTC
>DQCI01000072.1:7212-10236 GCA_003545125.1 Paracoccaceae bacterium | reverse complement strand
GGTTCGGGCGTTCCGTGGCCATCTGCCCCCCCTTCAGATTTGCGGGTCGTCCGATATTGGCGGCCGGCCCGCGCGCGCGGGCCGGCCGGTATCGGGTGTCGCGCGGCCTATTCCGCCTTGGAGATGATCTCGGCGAACTCGGCTTGGGCCGCTTCCGCGGTGATCGACGAATCGGCGAAAAACTCCGTGAACAACGTGTTGATCTGGGTCGTCGTGTCCTGGGTGATCAACAGGTTGGTCTCGGGCAGCAGTTTGTCTTCGGCGAGAAGCGCGAGGCCCTTCTGCATGCAATCGTTGGCGGCCGACAGGTCGATGTCGCCACGCACCGGCAGCGAGCCTTTGGCGAGGTTGAAGGCCACCTGCACCGGCGGCGACAGCAGGAGTTTGGCGAGTTCGGTCTGCGCCGCGATCTGCTCTTCGTCGTCGAGCACCGGGAAGTAGAAGGCATCGCCGCCCACACCAAGGAACTCGTTGGTGCCGAGGCCCGGCAGGCATTCGTAGTCTTCCCCGGCCACTTTCTCGGCCACGGCGAACTCACCCTGTGCCCAGTCGCCCATGATCTGGCCGCCGGCCTCATCCGTAATGACGAGATTGGTGGCGTCGTTCCAGTTCTGCACCGTCGACTTGGCCGACATGTCGCGCGCGGCGGCCGCGGCGGCGAACACTTCCGCAACCTCGGGGCCGGCGGCAACTTCGGCGTCCTTGCCGTCGTAGACAGCCATGAAGATATCCTGCGGCACGAGCGAGGCCATCATCACGTTGAAGGCGCCCGACTGCTGCCAGCCCTGCTGACCCATCGCCAGCGGGATCTTGCCGGCTTCCTTGAGGGCGGGCGCGGCGGCGACGAACTCTGCCCAATTGGTCGGCACGTCCAGGCCGGCCCCTTCATAGGCCCCGCGCGAGAGCCACAGCCACTGCCACGAGTGAATGTTGACCGGGGCGCAATAGATCCGTCCGTCGAGCGTACAGGCGTCGAGCAGCGTGGTCGGGTTGACCACGTCCATCCAGCCTTCTGCCTCGGCGATGTCGGTGAGGTCGCGCAGAAGCCCCGCTTCGATCAGCTCTTCCGCCTGACGGCCGTGGTTGAACTGGAACGCGCCCATCGGGTCGCCGCCAGTGATCCGACTGACCATCACGGGCCGTGCGTTTTCGCCGCCGGCGATGGCGCCGTCGATCCACTTGTGGCCGGTGGCGTCGAACGCCTTGGCAAATTCGGCGACTGCGGCTGCTTCGCCACCCGAGGTCCACCAGTGCATGACCTCAAGATCGGTCGCGTTGGCGGCGCCGGCAGCGCCGACAAGGGCTGTGGCACATAGAAGTTTGGAGACGAGTTTCACGATATTATCCTCCCATGGTTCTATCGCGTGGTTCGTTGATGTGGTTCAGCGGTATGGTTCGATATCCGGTTCCGGTCGTCCGCTAAATCGTTACAGAAATTTCTATAACGTTTTAGATTTGCCTTGCAAGAACCTTTCAAACCGCATTTCATGACCAGCGAAGGACCCGGGCCTCTGCCCGGCACCGATTTCGCCCCTCGCGGAAACGCGATTGGGTGGCGTGGTTCGTCGCAACGCAATCCGACAGCGTCTCCCGGCGGCCCCGGACCTGACGGAGGGAGACCGTCATGAAGAAACCGCAAGTCAAACAGACGTCCCGCCCCGCAAGCGCGCGGAATGTGACCCGGAAACCGACGTTGAAGACCATCGCCGAGTTGTCGGGGCTCGCCGTCGCCACCGTGTCGCGCGCGCTCAACGACGCGCCCGACATCGGGGCCGACACCAAGAAGCTCGTGCGCCGGATCGCCACCGAAATCGGCTACGTGCCGAACCGGGCCGGCGTGCGTCTGCGCACCGGGCGAACGAACGTGATCACCCTGGTGCTCTCGACCGAAACCGACACGATGGACCATACCGCCCGGCTCATCACCTCGATCGCGGAAGAGCTGCGCGATACGCCCTACCACCTGACCATCACCCCGTTCTTCCCCGACCAGGACCCGATGGAACCGGTGCGCTACATCGTCGAGACCGGCTCGGCGGACGCGGTGATCCTGAACCAGACCCAGCCCGACGACCCGCGGGTGCGCTACCTCGCCGAGATGGGGTTCCCGTTCGCCACCCATGGCCGCACCGACATGGGGCTGGAGCACGGCTGGTTCGATTTCGACAACGCCGCCTACGGGCGGATTGCCGTCGAGGCGGTGGCGGACCGGGGCGCGCGCACGATCGTGATGATCGCGCCGCCGCTCGCGCAGACCTATGCCCACCACATGATCGACGCCGCGCGCGCCGCCGCGGCCGCGCGGGGCGTCGCCTTCCGGGTCGCGCACCGCGCCACCTCGGACAGCCCCAATCAGTTGGTGCGCGCCTGTGTCGAAACCCGGCTGGCGGAAAACCCCGAGGTGGACGCCTATATCACCGGCTCGGCGAAATCGGCGATGGCGACGACCGCGGCTGTCGAAGCCCTCGGGCGCACCATCGGCAAGGACATGCAGCTGATCACCAAGGAGGCGGTGCCGCTCATGCATCTGTTCCGGCCGGCGATCCTGACCGTCGACGAAGACGTGACCCGGGCCGGGCACTTCCTCGCCCGGGCCGCCATGCAGGCAATCCGGGAGCCGGACGCGCCGCCGATGCAGGCGCTTGAGGTTCCGGGCAAGGACGGCGCGGACAGCGCGTAAACCGCGCCGGCCGCCTTCTCCGGCTGAGGCCGGGTCACCGCGGGCGGCGGCCCCACGTCGGGTCACGCCGGAGACAATCCGCGAAACAGCGCCTGACGGCGCTGCGCCTGCGGCGGGCGGGGGGCGGCGGGCTTCGCCCGCCGGGCGCGGGTTCGACGGGACGGGTGCGGCGGGGAGGTCGGATGCGACGCGCCACCCCCGCGCCAATCGCTTGACCGTCCCTTCCCCCTGCCATAGCCCTTCGCAAGACCCGTTCGCCCCGATCAGAAGGTTTGCCATGTCCGCCCCCGCCAAGACCTCCGCCAAGACCTCCGCCAAAGCCTCCGCCAAAGCCTCCGTCTGCG
>DQCI01000072.1:0-7206 GCA_003545125.1 Paracoccaceae bacterium | reverse complement strand
CGACCCGGCCTATCGGGCCGATGCCGAAGCGCTCGGCGCAAAGCTTGCCGAAAACGGCTGGCGGCTGGTCTACGGTGCGGGCGATGTCGGGCTGATGGGCGCGGTCGCCAACGCGACCCAGGCGGCGGGCGGCGAGACTTTCGGGGTGATCCCGGTGCACCTCTTGCAGCGCGAGGTCGGCAAGCGCGACCTCTCCGCCTTCATCGTCACCGAGAACATGCACGAGCGCAAGAAGGTGATGTACATGAACTCCGACGCGATCGTCGTCCTGCCGGGGGGGGCTGGCAGCCTCGACGAGTTCTTCGAGGTGCTCACCTGGCGCCAGCTTGGCCTGCATCAAAAACCGGTCTACCTGGTCAACACCTCCGGTTACTGGGACCCGCTCGTCGCCCTGATCGACCACGTGATCGACCAAGGCTTTGCGGAAAGCTCGCTCAAGGGCTACGTCTCGGTGGTGCCAGACGTCGAAACCCTGGCCGACAGCCTGCGCGCCGATCTCTGCTGAGCCAGCGTTTCGGCCGAGTACAGCGCCACCGCGACCCAGATCAGCGGAAAGGCGATCCAGTGCCAGCGGGTCACCGGTTCGGCGAACACCAGGGCAGCCACGGCAAACTGGATTGTCGGGTTGATGTATTGCATCACCCCCACCGTGCCGAATGGCAGGCTGCGCGAGGCGGTGGTGAACAGCATCAGCGGCATCGCCGTGAGCACGCCCGAGAACATCAAGAGCAGGCTGTCGGTGAGATCGTGCCCGAACGCGCCGAGGGTCCGCCCGGTCAACCCGCCCCACCCCTGCACATGCACGCCCCAGAGCCAGACCAGCGCGAGCGGCGCCAGCACCACCACCTCGGCGGTGACCGAGACCGTCGGCCCGGCAGCGAGCCGCTTTTTCGCCACGCCGTAGAGACTGAAGGTGAGCGCGAGCCAGAGCGAGATCCAGGGCGCCACACCGAGCCCGATCGTGAGCACCGCGACGGCGACAAAGGCCAGCCCGACCGCCAGCCATTTGAGCCGGCCGAGCGGCTCGTCGAACACCACGGCCCCGAGCAGCACCGCCACCAGCGGGAAGATGTAGTAGCCGAGCGAAGCCTCGACGGCGCGGCCTTCCTGGATCGCGAATATGAACATGAACCAGTTGGCCGAGATCGCGAGGGCCGCGAGCACGACCAGCCCCAGGCTCCGGGGCGCCGCGAGCAGGTGGCGGAGCTCTCCGAGCCGCCCCCGCAGCGCCAGAACGAGGCCGAAGAACACCAGCGACCACAGCGTTCTGTGCGCCAGCACCTCGAGCGGCGGGACATGGGCGATGAGTTTGTAGAACATCGACGAGAGGCCCCAGATCACCGTGGCCCCCACCATCGCCGCCATGCCTTTCGCCGCGCTGTTCATGCGCCCGGTAGGCCCGCAACCGACGCCGCGGTCAAGGGGGGGCGGACTTGACCGCGCGTCGAGCGGGTGCAATCTTCGCTCCCGCAACCCAATGGGCGCTGAGCGCGGTCCGGGAGCGCGGGCAATCCGTGATCCGGGCAACCGCGGCGCTTCGGCCCCATCGTGCGACGGTTGCCACGTGGATCCGGGGCCGGCATTCAGGAGCCCCACGATGAAAACGATCATCGAACCTTTCCGCATCAAGTCGGTCGAACCGATCCGCATGACCACCCGGCAAGAACGCGCCCGGCTGATCCGGGCCGCGCGCTATAACCTGTTTGCGCTGCAGTCCGACGACGTGCTGATCGACCTGCTGACCGACTCGGGCACCGGCGCGATGTCGTCGCTGCAATGGGCCGCGATCATGCGCGGCGACGAGAGCTATGCCGGCTCGCCCAGCTTCTACCGGTTCGAAGCGGCGGTGAAGGACCTGATGCCCTTCGCCCATGTGATCCCCACCCACCAGGGCCGGGCGGCCGAATCGATCCTGTTCGACCTCCTGGGCGGACCCGGGCGGCGGATCCCGTCCAACACCCATTTCGACACCACCCGTGGCAATATCGAGGCCTCCGGGGCGATGGGCGACGACCTGGTGATCGACGAGGGGCGCGATCCGGCCTCGGAGCACCCGTTCAAGGGCAACATGGACCTCGCCCGGCTCGAGACCTACCTGGCCGAACATGGGCCCTCGGTGCCGCTGGTGATGACCACGATCACCAACAATGCCGGCGGCGGCCAGCCGGTGAGCCTGGAAAACATCCGCGCCACCGCCGAGATCGCGCACAAGTACGGCAAGCCCTTCGTGATCGACGGCTGCCGCTTCGCCGAGAACGCCTGGTTCATCAAGACCCGCGAACCGGGCCAGCAGGATCGCACGATCCCCGACATCGTACGCGACTGCTTCGCGGTGGCCGACGGGATGACGATGAGCGCCAAAAAGGACGCCTTCGGCAATATCGGCGGCTGGCTGGCGCTGAACGACGACGACCTCGCCGAACAGGCCCGGGCGCATCTGATCCTGTCGGAGGGGTTCCCGACCTACGGCGGTCTGGCGGGGCGCGATCTCGACGCGCTGGCCCAGGGGCTCGCCGAGATCGTCGACGAGGATTACCTGCGCTACCGCATCGCCACCAATGCTTATATCGTCGACCGGCTCGACGCGATGGGCGTGCCGGTGGTCAAGCCCGCCGGCGGCCATGCTGTCTTCGTCGATGCCCGTCGCTGGCTGGCGCAGATCCCGCCGCTCGAATACCCCGGCCAAGCCCTCGCGGTGGCGCTCTACGAGATCGCCGGCGTGCGCTCGGTCGAGATCGGCACGGTGATGTTCGGCCGCCATCCGGACGGCACCGAGACGCCGGCAGCAATGGATCTCGTCCGCCTCGCCTTCCCCCGCCGCACCTATACGCAGAGCCATGCCGACTACATCGTCGAGGCCTTCGGCGAGCTGGCCCGGGTGAAGGACGACCTCAAGGGCTACCGGATCGTGAAGGAGCCGAAGCTCATGCGCCACTTCACCTGCGCCTTCGAGCCGCTCTGAGGCGGTATCCGTCGCGGCCGGCCACCTCGCGCCCCGAGGTCCGGCGGCGGCGTTTCCGTCTTCCGCTCGCCCCGCAAGTCCGCCATTCTGGCCCGGTACGACAGGCCTACGGGGACCGGAATGGAGCACACCGAATGTCCGACCCTTATCATCTCGGCGCCGCCGCCGACCTGACACCGGTTCCCGATCAGCTGCATGACAGCCCAAGCTGGGTCTATTTGCTGCGGGAATTCGAAAAGCACTACCGCCTCGGCTCCGACGGCGGCTCGCGGGCCATCCGGGCGCATCGCAGGCGGGTGCGCGAGACGCTCACCGCAGTGATCGACGCCAACCCGGCCATCGCCCAGCGCGACCCCTCGACACGGCCGGTCACGGCGCATCTGCCGCGCGCGTTCGATCTCGGCAAGGCGGGCGTGCTCTCCGGCATGGCACGCGCGCTCGAACGGGTGTCGGACCGGTTGAGCTGGGAATACGGCTATCAGAAGGTGCCGCGAGCGCTCGAGAAGAAATACGCCTATTGCGAGATCGCCGGGCCGCAGGGGCCGGTGCGCGCGGAACGCCTGGTCCTGGGCTTCGTGCTGTTCGCCCCCAACACCACCTATCCGCAGCACAGCCACCACGAGATCGAGGAAAGCTATGTTTCGGTTTCGGGCGCCTGGTCGGAGAACGAAACCGCGGTCCACGCGCCTGGCTCGCTGATCCTGAACCGGCCTGGCGAGGAACACCGGATCACCACCGGGCGGTTCGACCCGGTCCTGCTCGCCTACGCCTGGGTGGGCCCCGACGAACGGCTCTCGGCGCCGGGGATGAAGTTCTCGCGGACCCGCAAGGCGCGGATGGAACAGGGGATCTGACCCCGCAAACACCTGGGGCGGCGGCCCCGGACGGCGCGCGCAACGGGTCCAATCCCCGATCCGAACCAGCCTGACCTGTCCGGACACGGGCGTCCACAGGTGGCGACGTCACCCCACTGGTCCGTCCGGCCCATCCGGTTGGACCTCGTGCCGCACGATGTCGAAGCCTTCATCCTCGGTCGGCGCCACGAAATGGCGGGCCAACTGGTCGAACTCTTCATCCGACACGGAAAACGGATGGTCTCCCCGGGCGTTGCGCGCGCGCAACCGCGCCTTGCAGATGTCGTCGGGCACGTCCAGATAGTGCAACCTGTTGGCCGCCTGTCCGGCCTCGACAAGGTCTCGCATCCACTTGCGAGTCTCCACCGTGTTCGCAGGAAAATCGAGAACCACGGACATCCCGGCCCTCAGCAACGCGATGATATGGGGTTGCATCGCACCGCGCAGCCTGGATGCGCAGCGCACGTAGTCCCGGATGGTTTTCATCTCGTCGCCGAACAGGGCGGCCAGCCACTCGTCTTCCACGATCACGACCGTCTGCGCATTTCGGGCGAGAAGGTCCGTCAATGTCGACTTGCCGGATGCCGCCTTGCCGCAGACAAGATGCAAAGTCGGTGTGGATCTGGACATCGGTGACCCCGGTGGTAGTGGCCGCGCGTATTGTATACGTCGGGCCGGCCGAATGCGCCACGTCACGCGCGCGCCGCCTATCCGATGGCGGCATCGACGGCGGCGCGGGTCCGAGGCGGGATAAGACGACACAGGGCCGGGAGCGACGCCCCCGGCCCTGCGATAAATGCGAGACTTTCAGATCACATCCGCGAAGCGACGTTTTCCCAGTTCACCAGCTTGTCGAGGAAGTTGCTGAGGTAGGCGGGGCGCTTGTTGCGGAAGTCGATGTAGTAGCTGTGCTCCCAGACGTCGCAGCCGAGCAGCGCGGTCTGGCCGAAGCAGAGCGGGTTGACGCCGTTTTCGGTCTTGGTGACCTTGAGCGATCCGTCGGTGTCCTTCACCAGCCAGGCCCAGCCCGACCCGAACTGGCCCGCGCCGGCGGCGGCGAAGTCGTCCTTGAACTTGTCGACCGAGCCGAAGGCCTCGGTGAGCGCCTTTTCGAGCTCGCCCGGCATGGTCTTCTCGCCCGGCCCCATCATCTCCCAGAACTGGGCGTGGTTCCAATGCTGCGAGGCGTTGTTGAAAATGCCGTTCTGGGCCACGGCGCCCGATTGGTAGGTGCCCTTGACGATGTCTTCGAGGCTCTTGCCCTCCCACTCGGTGCCGGCGACCAGCTTGTTGCCGTTGTCGACGTATGCCTTGTGGTGAAAGTCGTGGTGGTACTCCATCGTCTCCTGGCTCATGCCGAGATCGGCGAGCGCGTCGTGGGCATACGGCAGATCGGGAAGGGTGAACGACATTGGGGGTCTCCCTGTAATTTGAGCGTTTCTGTCAGGCATAGATGGGACGTACCCGGGGCTGGGGTCAACCCCCCAGGATAAGCCGCCCGCCCCGGTCACCTCATCGTGAGGCACTGACACAAAGTGCGTTTGACCCTGCTATTTCTTGCTGCAGGTGCCCTTGCCGTACCACTTGTTGCTGTAGCGCTGCGGCTTGCCCGACATCGACGCCTGCCCGTTCGTTTGGATGTTGAGCGAGTAGTCCAATCCGGCGGCATACTGCCCGCTCTCGGTCTTGATGCCCGAGACCGTCCAGGCGAACAGGATGCGGTTGGCGTTCTTGTTCTTGAGCCGACCGGGGATCGGCGAGCCGACGTAATGCTGGATGATATTGTCGTTGACAACGACAGCGCCGGTGCTGGGGTCGTAGCTGACGATGACGTCGGTCGGAATCCAGCCCGACGTCCCCGATTGCTGGATCTTGCAGGTGTAGGTTTCCGCGCTTGCTGCGCCCGCAATGCCGGCGGCAAGAACAATGCCCGCGATCATGGGAATTCGTTTCATAACTCGCTCCAATCCATTGATAACACGTGTGATTGCATGATTCGGATAAATGCACGTGATCGTTGAACTACGCAAGCTCTCTCAGCTTGCGGCGACAAAAAGCCCCACCTCGCTGCCGGGCTTCGCCGCGTTCGACAGGAGATCGAAGACATAAAGCGCGACCGAGCGGAAGGCGATTACCTCGACGCAGGTCTCGCTTCTCATGTGGAAGGCGGCCGGCACCTGGCCCAGACGGGTACGCCGCATCTCGCCGGGGCCAAAGACCCCGGGCGCGACATCGGCCGGGGTGAGCTTGGCCATCACCTCCCGGCACCCGGTGCCTTCGACGTGAAACACCGCACGGGCGTCGGTAACCTCGACCGCCAGCGCATGTGTGCCCGCGAAGGCCTCTGCCAGCGCCGCCGCCCGGTCGGGCGCCGTGTCCGCGTCGCAGAACAACAGAAGCTCGTCGGGCGACATCCAGGCGAGGCGCGGGCCTTCGCCGATGATCTGCCTTTGCGCCGGTATGGCGAGCCCGGTTACCGATTTCACCGCCCGGGCAAAACCCGCCTCGGTGAGATCGCCCCGGATCGTAACCATGCCGACCCGGCCCGCTTCGGTCACCGCGCAATAGCCTTTGCTTGCCGCGCCCGCGAGCGCCGAGACTGCGTCAGACATCCTGTCTCATCCCCTCCTTGTCGTAGAAGCAGGGCGCCACGATCTTCGCCCGCACGACCTCACCGCCGATCCGCGGCACGTCGACGACCTCGCCCATGCGGTCAGGGCCATGCTTGATGAGCGCCATGGCGATCCCGCGCCCGAGCGTCGGTGAATGATAGGTCGAGGTGACCCGTCCTTGCGTGTTGCGTTGGCCGTTGGCGTTGTGGCCCTCGGCGGGGATATAGGCGCCGTCGGGCAGGACAGAGCTGTCCTCCGTTTCAAGCCCGACCAACCGCCAGCGGTCGTCGCGGACCATCTCGGGCCGGGCCTGCGCCCGCTTGCCGAGGAAGTCTTCTTTTTTCTTCGAGATCGCCCAACCGAGCCCCAGATCCTGCGGGATCACCGTGCCGTCGGTCTCGTCGCCGATCATGATGAACCCCTTTTCGGCGCGCAACACGTGCAGGCACTCGGTGCCGTAGGGCATCATGCCGAGCCCCTTGCCCGCCTCGTGCAATCGGTCCCAGAGCGCCATTCCTTTCGAAGCCGGCACCGAGATCTCGTAGGACAGCTCGCCCGAGAACGAGATCCGGTAGATCCGCACCGGGAAGCTCCCGAGACTGCCCTCGGCCCAGGTCATGAATGGCAACGCCTCTTTCGAGACATCGAAACCGCCGACCCCTTCCAGCACCTGGCGCGCCTTCGGGCCGACCACGGCGATCTGCGCGAACTGCTCGGTCAGATTGACGGTATGCACCTGCCAATCCCACCATTCGCATTGCAGCCAGTCTTCCATGTG
>DQCI01000054.1 GCA_003545125.1 Paracoccaceae bacterium | reverse complement strand
TGCATGCCGCCCGGGTAGACCGGGTCGGAAAAATCGTCAACCGATCGGTTGAATATGGTTTTCTGCATCCGAATCCCGTGCGAGCGGAGCCGCCCGGAATTGGCGCGCGGAAAAACACGCCATATCAACGCCTTACGACACNNTAACCCCCGTTGACTCGACGGGCCCCGCCCAATAGCAACGGTGCAGGCTCATGAGGGGGCATTTCCGCTTGGCAGACCCAGAGGTCCATCCTTCCGCAGACCGCCTCGAGGCGATCGGCGATCGGTTGGAAAAGCTGAAGACCGGCGCGGAAGAACCCCCCCACATGAAAAAGGATTATGCCCAGGCGAACCTCGCCTGGCGGATGGTCATCGAGCTTGTGGCCGGTCTCGGGATCGGCTTCGGCGTAGGATACGGGTTGGATCGTCTCTTCGGCACGATGCCCCTGTTCCTGGTGATCTTCGTGCTTCTCGGCTTGGCGGCGGGTGTGAAAACCATGCTGTCCTCGGCGAAGGAGATCGAGGTGCAGATGGCCGCGAAGGCGGCCGAAGGCGAGACGAAACAGGCGGCGCAAGCCGCTGGGCAAGAGGAAGACAGACGTGGCGACTGAAGCGCATGGCGAAGAGGCCCCCGGCCTGGTGTTCCACCCGCTCGACCAGTTCATCGTGAAACCGCTGTTCGGCGGCGAGCACGTCGGGTTGTTCACCATCACCAACGTCACCCTCTGGCTGGCGCTTGCGGTCGCCGCCATCGCCGCGCTGTTCGTGCTCGGCACCCGCGGCCGGGCGATCGTACCCTCGCGCACCCAGTCGATCGCCGAAGTGCTCTACGGCTTCACCTACAAGATGGTCGAAGACGTGGCCGGCAAGGACGCGATCAAGTTCTTCCCCTACATCTTCACGCTGTTCATGTTCATCCTGGCGTCGAACTTCCTCGGCCTTCTGCCGATGAGCTTCGCCACCACTTCGCATTTCGCGGTCACCGGCGTGCTGGCGCTGGCGGTGTTCTTCACCGTCACCATCATCGGCTTCGTCAAGAACGGCGCAGGGTTCCTGAGCCTGTTCTGGGTCTCGTCCGCACCGATGGCGCTGCGTCCGATCCTCGCGATCATCGAGCTGATTTCCTACTTCGTGCGGCCGGTCAGCCACAGCATTCGTCTGGGCGGCAACATCATGGCCGGCCACGCGGTGATCAAAGTGTTCGCCGGTTTCGCCGGCCTCGCCGCCATCTCGCCCATCGCGGTACTCTCGATCACCGCGATCTACGGGCTCGAGGTGCTGGTCGCCGGTGTCCAGGCCTACGTCTTTACCATCCTGACCGTCGTCTACCTGAAAGACGCGCTGCATCCGGCGCACTGAGGGACATACGGGCGACAACCGCAGAAACACAAGAAATCCAACCATTCCATCGTAAGGAGAAAGATCCATGGAAGGCAATATCGCAGAACTCGGCCAATACATCGGTGCCGGCCTCGCAGGCATCGGCTCGGGTGCCGCTGCCATCGGTGTCGGCCACGTTGCCGGCAACTTCCTCGCGGGCGCCCTGCGCAACCCGTCGGCCGCCGCCGGCCAGACCGCGACCCTCTTCATCGGCATCGCCTTCGCGGAAGCGCTCGGGATCTTCTCGTTCCTCGTCGCGCTCCTGTTGATGTTCGCCGTCTGATCCCAGCGACCCTTCCTTACGACCGGGTGGGGCGCGTGACACACGAGCCCCGCCCGACGTTTTAAGGGATCACGCCAAACGGGATCTGGAGGACAGAATGGCAACAGAAACCACTGAAGCGGCGACCGACGCGGCGCACGGTGCGGCCGAGACTTCGGCCGGCATGCCCCAGCTCGAGTTCGGGACCTTCCCGAACCAGATCTTCTGGCTCGTGGTCGCGCTCGTCGTCATCTTCTTCGTGCTCAGCCGCGTGGCCCTGCCGCGCATCGCCGGCGTGCTCGCCGAGCGCCAGGGCACGATCACAAACGATCTCTCCGCAGCGGAAGAGCTGAAGGAAAAGGCTGTCGAGGCCGAGGAGGCCTACAACGTCGCCCTCGCCGAAGCCCGGATGGAGGCCGGCAAGATCGCGGCCGAAGCGAAGGCCGAGATCCAGGCCGAGCTCGATGCCGCAGCGGCCAGGGCCGATGCGGAAATTGCCGCCAAGACCGCCGAGTCGGAAGCGGCCATCGCCGAGATCCGTGCCGGTGCCGTCGAGGCGGTGAAAGCCGTCGCCAAAGACACCACGGGCGAGATCCTCTCGTCGATGGGCGTCAAGGCCGATGCCCGCTCGATCACCTCCGCGATCAACGCACGGCTGAAGGGGTAAACGGCATGAACAGACTTCTGACCCATACCCTGATGCCGGGCCTGATCCTGGCCGCGTCACCGGCGTTTGCCGCCTCGGGGCCGTTCTTCTCGCTCCACAACACCAACTTCATCGTGCTGTTGGCCTTCATCGTGTTCATCGGGGTGCTGTTCTACTTCAAGGTGCCCGGGATGGTCGTCGGCATGCTCGACAAGCGCGCCGAAGGCATCCAGTCCGACCTCGACGAAGCCCGCTCCCTGCGTGAAGAGGCCCAGTCGATCCTCGCCTCCTACGAGCGCAAGCAGAAGGACGTGGCGACCCAGGCCGAGGCCATCGTCGAACACGCCAGGAAAGAGGCCGCCGAGGCCGCGGAGCAGGCAAAAACCGACCTCAAGGCCACGATCGTGCGGCGCCTTGCGGCCGCCGGCGACCAGATCAAATCGGCCGAGATCGCCGCGGTGAACGAGGTGCGCAACACCGCCGTCACCGTTTCGATCGCCGCCGCCCAGGACCTCATCGCCAAAAAGATGAGCGCGGCGGACGGCAACAAGATGATCGAAGACGCAATCAAAGACGTCGAGGCCAAGCTGCACTGAGCGTATCAGGGAGAGTGGGAACCGGTTTCCCGCCCGCAAATGCGACAAGGCATGAACGCCACGACCAAGATTGAAATCACAAAGCCCGGGGGGAAACCTCCGGGCTTTTGCGTAGGGTGGGTGCCAACCCACCAATCGCGGGCCGGGCGGGCCGTCACCACCTCACCAGGGCCGTGGGGCACCACCCGACATCGAACCCGGGCATCCGCGTGATCTTGTGCAGCATGTAATTCGCGCCGACGTTGGCGCCCTCCCACAGGCCCCAGTTCGCCGCTCCCGCTTCGGCCACCAGGCGCTCGTAGGTCTCCGGATCCTCATGACTGCGGACCAGTCCGGTGTCGGCGCGCCAGGCGAAGCTACTGTTTTCCCCGCGGCCATAAACCGTCGTCTCGGTCACGTTCAGGCTCCACACCTGCCCGCGCACCAGCGGGGTGCCGTCGCTGTATCTCGGCACGGCCAAAGGACGGAAGTAGGGGCGCGACAGGACGAACACGGCTTCGCGCCCGAGGTTGAGGCCGTTGTCGAGCTTCGCGCAGGCGCGGTATCTGGCGTTGTACACCAGAAAAACGTAGAGCAGGATCAGCGCCACGGGCGTCAACAACAGCGCCAACAGCGCGGAAAGGCACCCGGTGTTTTTGGAAGGTCGCCTGTCCGTCACTGCGCTTCCCAACCTACGCACGATACCTTGTCGGCAAAGGCGCAAATCTCTCGTTGCACCCCCTGCTCCGTCGTTGAATAGTCCTCGAACCCAACATGCTCCGCAAACGGAAAAGGAAACTGACGTGGCCTCCAGAAAACATGGCCTCATGGAACTCGCCATTTTCCTCACGATTAATCTAGGGATCTCGTTGCTGTGGCGCACCGGACAGGCGGTCTGGCCGCACGGGATACTTCAAACTCTGCCGATGTTCCTGATCGTCGTCGGATCTATCCTCGCATTGAACCAGTACCGCAGTTTTGCCGTACGGTCCTGGCGGATGGCCTATGCGACCATCGCAATCCTGAATGTTCTGACAACCGTCGGCACCGGGAATTCCGGCTTCCTGACATCGCTTGGAACCCTGTACCGCCTCGCCACCAGCTTCATCTGAACGAAACCCTCGCATCGATGTTCTGCGTGACGCCGTGGCTTCGCGCACGCGCTCGAAGTACACTTTCAAACGCGATGTCGGGAGATGGCATCAATTCGTCTCTGCCGCTCAGACGGTAGGAATGCGTAATGCTGGTCGATCCGGGGCCAACGACCAATTGGCGTTGCCCCAACCCGACGATTTCCACATCGAAGGTCGCTTCGGGCCCGTCCCCGCGGCGATTGAATTCTGCGTCGATCCGATGAGTGACCGTGAGACCGTCTACACCGCGTCCTTCGCGGGACTCTGTCAGGTCGAATATCTCGACCCAAGGACCCCAGCGGCGGAAGGGTCCCGCAATGAGATACTCATTTCTGATCCTGATCGTCGCAAGAGGATCAGTCTCGGGCACGTAAGGCTCCGCCCGGCAGCGGCAGCCGAAATCCTCCCCCGGATGACCCGTCGCAGGCGGATCGTCCCAGGCGAACACCGTACCGTCATTCGCCGCATGGCTGGGGCGCACCTTGCTGTCGCCTCGGGTACGCCAGATGTAATGCGTCGTCGGGCGCTCCTGCTTGATCGACCCCTCAATCGGCGTACCCTTGCGGATGTAGGCTTCGAAGGCTTTCCGGTACAGGTCTCGGTCTACGATCATGCTGACAGTCTTTCACAAGAGATTCTGGCGATCTATCGGGTTTCCGTTAACATTCCCGAAACCGGCACCACGCACGCCCGGGTTCGGTCAAAACGGTTGACTTACCGTCCAACAGCCCGCATGTGCATCCCCAGACGTTCTCTGCCGCGTGAGCAGACCGCAGTCTCCCATAGGCGGATGACGCAGGACGTCGGCACTTCCAAAGGTTCCCAGATCACGCAGGGGGCGGCGCGGTGACGACCGAACGGGCAATGTGCCCCGGCGGTCAGGGCACCCGCAACCCATAACGCGATCGCCCATCCATCCGGGATGGCGACAAATCACTTCGGCTGCGCCCATCCTTTCCCCCGGGGCGGCGGCCATCAATGGACTCGCTCACATGACCGTCGAAACCACATTCGAAAACCTCGGCCTCGCGCCGCGCCTTGTCGCCAAACTTGCCGAGCAGGGCATCACCGATCCGACCCCGATCCAGAAGCAGGCCATCCCGGAGGCGCTCGCGGGGCGCGACGTGATGGGCATTGCCCAGACCGGCACCGGCAAGACCGCCGCATTCGGCCTGCCGATGGCGCATAACCTGCTGAAGATCGGCACCAAGCCCGAGCCGAAATCGGTGCGCGGGCTGATCCTGACGCCGACGCGCGAGCTGGCCAAGCAGATCAGCGACCACCTCTCCGCCTACACCCGCGACACCCACCTCAAAGTCGGGCTCGTCGTCGGCGGCGCCTCGATCAACCCCCAGATCACCCGGCTCGGCCGCGGCACCGATCTGCTGGTGGCAACCCCCGGACGGCTGATCGACCTGATCGAACGCAAGGCCGTCCGGCTCGATCAGACCCGCTACCTGGTGCTCGACGAGGCCGACCAGATGCTCGACATGGGCTTCATCCANNGCGCTGCGCCGGATCGCGCCGCTGTTGCCGAAGGACCGCCAGACCATGTTGTTCTCGGCGACAATGCCGAAGCTGATGGCGGATCTCTCCAAGGCCTACCTGACCGACCCGGTGCGCGTCGAGGTCTCGCCCCCGGGCAAGCCGGCCGACAAGGTCACCCAAGCGCTGCACTTCGTCGAACAGGCCAGCAAGACCCGGCTGCTGATCGAGCATCTCGACGACCACCGCGGCGATCTGGCCCTGGTTTTCACCCGCACCAAGCACGGCGCCAACCGCTTGGCGAAGTCGCTGGAAAACTCAGGCTTCGCCGTCGGCGCGATCCACGGCAACAAGTCGCAAAGTCAGCGCGAACGCGCGATCAAGGCGTTCCGGTCGGGCGAGCTCAAGGTGCTGGTGGCGACCGATGTCGCGGCCCGCGGCCTCGACATCCCCGGCGTGCGCCACGTGTACAACTACGATCTGCCCAACGTGCCCGATAATTATGTCCACCGGATCGGCCGCACCGCCCGGGCCGGGCGCGACGGGCGCGCGGTGGCCTATTGCGCGCCGGCCGAGATGTCGGAGCTGAAAGCGATCCAGAAGACGATGGGCCGCGAGATCCCTGTTCACGGCGGCACAGCCTGGGCCGCGACCCACGTCGGCGAACCCGCCCGCAAGGGCGGCAACCGTGGCTATGGCGGCAAGGGAAAGGCCGCGAAACCGGCAGCGACCGCGAAACGGCGCCCGCGTCGTCGCGGGGGGCCGCGCAGGGCCGCCTGACCCTCCGTGGCGGTTTGTCCGTAGGCCGGGCTTCAGCCCGGCACCGCCCCCCGGCCGGCCTCTTTCAGATGCTTCGTCAACGCCTGGACCTTGGCCGAGCGGTGCAGGTCCACATGGGTGACCAACCAGATCTGCGACGACCATTCGGGGCGGGGGGCCATCACTTCGATGAGCCCGTCCGCCTCGCGCGTGTCGAGAAAGCCGAGCCCGGTTCCGGCGCGGACCGCCGCCGCAATCGCCTGCTGGTCATTCGAGCGGAACACCACCCGCTCCGGCGGCACTTCGGCACGCAGCCACTCGAAGGTGGGCGGCCCTTTCTCGCCCTCTTCGGGACCGACGAAATCATGCCCCGCAATCCCCTCGCGCGGGTCCCCCCGCCGGGCAATGTAGCTGCCGGCCACGTAGAGCCCCGCATCAAGCACATCGAACGGCTGGACGACATTGTCGGGTTCCTCCGGCGCCTTGCCAGCCCGGATCGCCAGATGCGCCTCGCCGTATTCCAGCCGGAACAGACGCCGCCCCGTGCGCAGGTGCAGCACCACCTGGCGGTGCGCGGCCTGGAAGCTCGCGAACGCCGGGGCCAGCCGCTCGGCGAGCCCGGGAAGCGTGGTCACCACAAGGTCGCCCGTCACCGCGTCGCCGCCACCCTTGAGCCGTGACGCGAGCTGGCTGAACTGGTCGTCGCTCGCTTTCGCCACCCGGGCCAGCTCCTCGCCCGCCTCGGTCGGCGCATAGCCACGGGCGTGGCGCTGGAACAACTTCACCCCGAGCCGCGCCTCCAACGCATCGACATGGCGGATCACGGTCGCGTGGTGGACGCCGAGCGCGGCCGCGGCGCCGCTGACCGTGCCGTGACGCGTTACCTCGTAGGCGGTGCGCAATTCATCCCAGTTTACCATCAGACGACCTGTGCATTGGTGAACATATACTGTTGAATCTCCCAGATTGTGTTCGCTGGTTCAAGGCGCAACATGGGGTCTGACACCCATTCAGGAGAATCCCATGACCCAGACCATCCTTCGCCTCGACGCCTCCGCCCGCCACGAAGGCTCGCACTCGCGCAGCTTCACCGATGCCGTTCTGGCCGATCTTGAAGGCTCCAAAATCATCACACGCGACCTCGCCGCCGGCGTGCCGCAGATCACCGAGGCCTATACGTCCGGCACCTTCAAGGCGCCCGAAGACCGCACCGCCGACGAGCACGCGGCGCTGGCGCTGTCGGACGAGATGCTGGCCGAGCTTCAGGCCGCCGACACGCTGGTGATCTCGATGGCGACGTACAACTTCAACATCCCCGCCAGCCTCAAGGCGTGGATCGACCAGGTGTTTCGCGTCGGCGTTGCTTTCCGCTACACCGAGACCGGCCCCGAAGGCCTGCTCAAGGGCAAGTCGGCGTTGGTCCTGCGCGCCTCGGCGGGCACCCCCACCGAGGGGCCGGCAGATTTCGCCACGCCTTACCTCACCTTCGCGCTCGGCTTCATCGGCATCACCGACGTGACCTTCCTCGACGCGCCCGCCGAGGCCAGCCCGGCCGAGCTCGAAGCGGCCATTTCCGCGCTGCAATAGCTGCTCGCCACCTGAACCGCGCCAGGGAGGGCCCGCGACACCCCGGGCCCTTCCGCCCCCGCCGCCAGCGCGCTAGGCTCTGCCCGCGACCCCGGGGTTTGAGCCAACGCTTGCGCTTTTTTGAGCGCCTTGCGACCGTCTTGTCCTGCCCTCCCCGGCGGTCCGGAAACAGGATGTTCGCCATGAAGATCACCACCGACACGCCCGATCTGTTGATCGTCGAAAGCCGCCCGGTCCTGCTGGCGATCGGACTGACCTTGTTCATCCTGGTGTTCGTCGCGGTCGGGGTCGGCCTGATGATGGCCGGCGAATGGTGGGGCATTCTGTTCGCCCTCGGCGGGGGCGGCATGGGGTTCCTGGCCTTCTGGGGCTTCGTGCGCCGGGTGCAGGTGGTGTTTCACCGGCCCGGGGCCTACGTCGAATTTCGCCGCCGCAACATCTTCGGCGGTTCGACGGTGCGCCACAATCTCGCGGAAATCGACCGGGCGGAGGTCGAAGAGAGCCGTTCCTCGGACAGCGGCCCGACCTACCGGGTGGC